>JANXOM010000062.1 GCA_025353585.1 Deltaproteobacteria bacterium | reverse complement strand
CGATGACCGCGCGGCCTACCTCGGCTTCTGGGGCGAGTTCGGCCCGGTGCTCAAGGAAGGGCTCGTCGCGCCCGACGCCGTCGACCAGGAGAAGGTGCTCGACCTCGTGCTGGCGCGGTCCACGCACGACGCCGCCGCGCCGACCACGTTCGCCGAGTACGTCACGCGCATGAAGGAGGGCCAGGACGCGATCTACGTGCTGACCGGCACGTCGAAGGACGCCGTGGCGCGCTCGCCGCTCCTCGAGGGCTTCACGGCGAAGGGCTACGAGGTCCTGCTGTTCGCCGATCCGATCGACGAGCTGTGGCTCGAGCGCGATCCGAAGTTCGCGGACAAGCCGATCAAGTCCATCGGCCGCGGCGACGTGCAGCCGGGGTCGGAGGCGGAGCGCAAGGCGGACGCGGAGAAGATCGAGGACAAGCGGCGCGAGCTCGGCGACCTGCTCGCGTGCCTGCGCGTCTCGCTGCAGGCGTCCGTCAAGGAGGTCCGGCTCTCGAGCCGCCTGACGACCTCGCCGGCGTGCCTCGTCGCCGACGAGGACGACATCACGCCGCGGATGCAGAAGCTGCTCGAGCAGATGGGCCAGGCCGTGCCCCCGACGAAGCCCGTGCTGGAGCTCAACCCGGAGCACCCGCTCATGGCGAAGCTCAAGGCGGTCTTCGCCGCCGACTCGACCGACGCGCGCTTGCCGGCGTTCGCGCAGCTCCTCCTCGGCCAGGCGTACCTCGCGGACACGGGACAGCTCCCCGATCCGACGGCGTTCGGCGCCGCGCTCGGCGAGATCATGCTGCGAGCGGTGTGATCGCGCGCGGCAGGTAGACCGCGAAGCTCGTGCCGCGGCCGAGCTCGCTGTCGACGAGGATCGCCCCGTGCAGGTCGTGCACGATCTTGTCGACGGTCGAGAGGCCGAGGCCGGTGCCCGACGCCGGGCCCTTCGTCGTGAAGAACGGCTCGAAGATCCGCGGCAGGGTGTCCGCCGGGATGCCGCATCCCGAGTCGCTCACGACGAGGCGCACGTGCCCGCCGGGCGTGATCGCCGGGTGCGCGCGCGCGAACGTCTCGTCGAGGACCACCTCGGCCAGATCGATCGCGAGCTTGCCGCCCCGCTCGCGCATCGCGTCGCGCGCGTTGACCACGAGGTTAACGACGACCTGCTCGAGCTGGCTCCGCTCGGCGCGGACGCGGCCGAGGCTCGGCGAACACGTCACGACGAGCTCGCTGCGCGTGCCGGCGAGGTGCCGCAGCATGCGGTCGAGCTCGCGCACGAGCGCGCCGAGGTCGATCAGCGTCGGCTCGATGACCTCCTGGCGGCTGAACGCGAACAGCTGCTTGGTGAGGTCCGCCGCGCGCCCGGCCGCGACGCGGATCTGGTCGATGTCGTCGTGCAGGTGCGGCGCGAGCTCGGAGTCGCCGAGCGTCATCTGCGAGAGGCTCAGGATGACCGAGAGGATGTTGTTGAAGTCGTGCGCGATGCCACCGGCCAGGGCGCGACCCGCGCTGCGCTTCTCCGCCTCGCGAAGCTCGCGATCGATCGCGGCGCCGAGCCGGCTCATGCGGTCCTTCAGCACGTAGTCGTGCGCGCCCGCACGCAGCGCCGCGACGGCTTGCTCTTCGCCGACCGAGCCGGACACGATCAGGAACGGCAGGTCGTGGCCGGACGCGCCCAGCACCGCGAGCGCCTCGAGCCCGGAGAACATCGGCAGCGTCCAGTCGGAGAGCACGACGTCGAAGGCACCTCCCGCGAGCGCGGCCCGCATCTGATCCGCCGTCTCGACGCGCACCACATGGACGGCTCTCGCGTCCCGCCGCAAGGCGCGCTGCACGAGTTGCGAGTCATCCTCGGAGTCCTCCACGTGGAGGATTCGCAGCGCCTGTCCTCGGCCATCACCACTCCCCATACCCGCCGAGATGTTGTCACGCACCTCGTCGGCGCGCTGTCGGCGAGTGTGCCTTCCTGGGTCGGTCGATGGACTACAGGGCGGTTGCGCTCACTCGACGAGACCGATCCGGAGCGCGTAGCGCATCAGCGCCGCATTGGAGTCGAGCTGCATCTTGGCGAGGAGCCGCGCACGATAGGTGCTGATCGTCTTCTCGCTCAGGGCGAGATCCTCGCCGATCTGGCGGACCGACTTGCCGATCGCGAGCATGCGGAGGACCTGCAGCTCGCGGTCGGAGAGGTGCTCGTGCGGCAACTTCTCGGGCTCGAAGGCCGCGTCCGCGAGCTTCTCCGCCAGACCATCGCTCAGATAGCGCGCGCCGGTCATCGCCTTCCGGGCCGCGCGCACGAGCTCTGTCGCCGCCGCGCGCTTCGTGACGAAGCCCCGGGCGCCGCCACGCAGCGCGCGGATCGCGTAGTGCTCCTCCTCGTGGAACGTGAGCACGATGATCGGGATCTCGGGCCGGCGGGTGTGGATGTCCTTCAGCGCGTCGAGGCCGCCCCGCCGGTCCATCGCGAGGTCGAGGATGATGAGGTCCCACGGCTCGTCCCCGACCCGCGCGACCGCGTCCTCGCCCGTCGCCGCCTCCACCATCTCCACGCCGGGGAACTCGCCCGCGAAGAGCTCGCACACGCCACGGCGCAGGAGCGCATGATCATCGACCACCATGACTCTCACGACGCGAACTCCTTCAGGTGAGGGACCGACAAGGTAGCGACGGTGCCCCCCCCGGGGGCCCGCGCCATGCTGAACGAGCCGCCAAACGCCAGGACGCGCTCGCGAATGCCGAGGAGGCCGAACGAGGTCGACCCGCGGGCGACGGGGACAAAGCCGATGCCGTTGTCTACGACCCGGAGCTCGACGACGCCCGCATCGACCGACACGGCGACCTCGGCGCGGGTGGCGCGCGCGTGCCGAAGGATGTTCGTCATCAGCTCCTGGTAGATGCGGAAGAGCCCCGTTGCAAGGTCGCGGCTCAGTGAGAGGTCGTCCGGCATCGCGAGCTCGATCACGAGCCCCGTCCGCCGCGTGATGCTGCGCGCGTTGGCGACGATCGCGGGCACGAGGCCAACGTCATCGAGGATGCGTGGACGCAGCTCGCTGGCGATCGTGCTCAAGCCCACGAAGAGCGAGTCGAGTCGCTCCTCGATCGCGGCGATGCGCTCCACCACCTCGGGCCCCTGTCGGCCATAGCGGTCCTCGAGTCGACGCCCGAGCCAGGCCGTGTCCACCTTCAACAAGGTGAGCTCCTGGCCGAACACGTCGTGAATCTCGCGCGCGAGGGACGTGAGCTGCACCTCCCGGTCGAGGTGGATGCGCGCGGTCAGCGCGCGGAGGTCTGCTTGCCCGGCCGCCACGCGCGCCTCGAGCTGCCCGTTGAGATCGGCGAGCTTGCGCTCGGTGCACTTCTGGGCCGTGTTGTCGACGACGAAGACCACCGTCGTCATCGGGTCGCGGCTGAGCAGCGCGGCGCCCAGGAGGACCGGAATGGTCGTCCCATCCGACCGGATGTATTCCTTCTCGTAGGCCGGCGCGACGCCGTTCGCTCTGAGCTGCTCCACGGCGCGATGGTCCGCGGGTAACGAAGACGGCGGGGTCATCGTGTCCCACCGCAGGTCGCCGGACTCGAGCTCGGCCCGCGTGCGCTTGACCATGCGCAGGAACGCGTCGTTGGCCTGAAGGATGCGACCGCCGGTGGTCGAGATCATGAACCCGATCAGGTCAGACGCGTCGAGGCGCGCGAGGTGCTCGCGGGTCAGCCGCAGCTCTCCGTCGATGCCCTCGCGCGACCGGCAGCGCGCGAAGCACGTCCCGACGAGCGTGCACAGGTCGGCGAGCGGCTCGAGCGGCGCGGCGGCCGGCTGCGCCGGATCGGCCGCGACGAGCTCGAGCACGGCCCGGACACGGCCGTCCGGACCCACGATCGGGAGCCACATCGCCGCGCCGGTCGCGCGGTCCTCGCGCTGCGCGTGGCTGGTGGAGAACACCGCGTCCCGCGCCGCCTCGCCGAGCGAGTCCCCTGCGTGCCGGCTCGCCGGGTCATCACCGCGGGCGCTCCAGGTGGCGAGCGCGGACACGGTGCCGTCCGTTCGCTCCCAGATCGTGCCTGCATCCCAGCGCAGCATCGTACCGATGTCGCGCAGGACGCCCGCGACCATCGCGTCGAGGCCGTCTGCTTCGAGCAACGTCCTCGTCACGGCGATCGTCACTTCGTACACACGCGAGCGGTCCAGACCCATCTCCGGTTCCCACTTAGCCACACGTGCGTTTCGTACGAAAGACACTTACGCACTCAGGTGGACATTGCGTTTCACTTAACGCGAGGATCGACTCGTGGTCTCGAGATTCATCGCGCGTCGGCGGCGCTCTTACATCTCGATGGAACTTTTCCAATCAAATGCGTAAGACCTCGCCCTACAACAAGCCCGCGATCCTCTGCACGTTGGCGCTCGCGTGCGCGCTGGTCCCGCGGCCGGCCGCGGCGGAGGAGCAAGCCCCACCGCCTGCGCCCAGGCTCACGCCCGAAGAGGTCGCCGCGGCTGGGCGCGCCAAGCAGCAAGCGCTCTACGAGCTCGACCACGAGGAGCACACGGAGCTCGCGCACAGGCGCCACGTGGGTCACCTCGAGCTGCTCGCCGGGCTCGCGATCACGGTGGTCGGCGGCGGGCTGATCGCCATCTCGCCGCGCAGCAGCTCGGCGATCGCGCTCGGCGGCGGGCTCGTGATCGGGGGCGCGTTCACGCTCGCGATCGGCGGCGTCACGACGGCGCGGGGCGTCGATCCGAACCCGGTCGTGCCGCCGCCTCCGCCGCTCGGCGCGGGCCGCCCCGCCGTCGTCGGCGCGGCCTACCGCTGGCGGTTCTAAGCTGACGTCAACGCGCGGGCGGCTCGCCGTCGGAGGGCTCGCTCGGCGCGCCGCTCGCCAGCCGGAACGTGGCGCTCGTGACCCGCGGGATCGTCTGCCCGGCGTCCTCCCAGCCGTAGGTATAGGCGCCGATGTGGCCGAGCCGGATCGTCGTGTCGACGGTGATGCGATGCCCCGCCTTGCGCGCGCGCTCGCAGAACGCGTAGTCCTCACCGAGGTACCAGTAGCCGCCGGTCTCCGCGATCACCATCGGCAGGTAGTACGGAACGGTGGCGGCGCCGAAGCGCGTGTTGCAGGTCGGCAGCGAGAACGTGCGCTGCACGTCCTCGTAGACCATGCGCTGGATCAACAGAAATCCCGCGCCGACGTAGCGCACGTCGCACAGGCCGCCCGTCGTGCCCATCGCGAGCTCGGCCGTGCCGGGCTCGAGATGCACCGCGAGGTCCTGCACGCCCTTTTTCGGATAGAGCCCGCCCACGATCGGCAGGTCGTACGCCCGCAGCCGCGCGACATCACCGGGATCGAACTGGATGTCGGAGTCGATCCACATCAGCTCGTCGAAGCCATCGCGCAGCGCCGCGCACGCCGCATCGCAACGCGTGCGGTCGACCGCGGCCGTCGAGGCGTAGCGCCGCACCTCGAGGCCGCGCTGCTCGAGCGCGCGCAGGCCACGGTCGCAGGCCGGCTCGATGTGCGTCGCGTACGGGACGAGGACGACGCAGCGGCGCGCGGGCGCCGACATCAGCTACAGAAGCAGGACGAGGCGCCGTTCATGTTGTACGTGGCCGTGAGCGTGAGGCCCGACGCGTCGCTGCAGACGGCGCCGGTGACCTGGTAGTTGATCTCCTGCGTGTCGGCGCAGAAGCCCTGCTCCAACGGGCGCACCGTCTGCTGCAACAGCGCGCCGCCGGAGACGTCGCCGCTCGCGAAGCCGGCGAACGCGAAGTGGCTGCCCGCCGACGTGCCGACCTGCACGGTCACGTCGCCGCTGTTCTTGATGAACACGGCCTGCGGCGCGGGGCACTCGCCGCCGGCGCTGCTGAAGCTGAAGTGCGTGACCGCCGAGCCGCTCGCGTCGACGACCGAGATGTTCGCGCCGTGGATCGTCGAGACGAGCGCGATCGTGACGGTCGGCGAACCCGGGTCGTTCGTCGTCAGGGTGAGCGTTCCGGTGACCGTCGAGCCGCCGAGGTCGGTGCCGACGACGGCCGCGGGCGGTCGCACGCTGATCGTGGCCATCTGGCTGGGCGCGATCGTGAGCGGCACCGGCGTGGTGACACTGAACCCGTTGTCCGCCGACGCGGCGGAGATGACGAGGGCGTGGCCTCCGCCGCTCGTGACCGTGACGTCCGCGGTCGGCGGCGCGGCATCGCCGCACGCGGCGACGAGCGGCAAGGTCGTGACGTCGACGATGAAGTGCGGCGACGTGTCGATCGGGAGATGGGAGTCGCCCGGCGGCGCATCGGCGAGGTGGTTCGTGCCGTCATTGCCGCACGCAGCGAGCGCGGGTCCGGCCAACGCAGTCCACAACACGAACGACAGATCGCGTGTACGCCCCATGAAGTCAGTCTACAGCAATGCGTCCCTCACGTGTAGATTGCCGGCGTGGCTCGACTCGCCAGCCTCGTCATCCCGACCCGCAACCGGGCGTCCGTCCTCGCGCGGACCCTGGCCGCCCTGCGCCACCAGCGGGACCGTGCCTTCGAGGTCGTCATCGCAGACGACGGCAGCACGGATGGCACCCGGGACGTGTGCCTGCGGTTCCAGGCCGAGCTCGATCTCCGGTACGTGCGCCGCGCGCCCGTGGGGATCGCGGCCGCGCGCAACGCCGCCATCCGCGCGTCGAAGGGCGATGTCCTCATCTCGTGCGACGACGATCGCATTCCGGATCCCGACTACGTCGCCGACCACCTCGCGGCCCACGCCGGCGAGACGCCGGTCGTCGCGTGCGGCGTGCAGAAGGCGCTCGCGGCGGACTGGTCGCGCGAGGCCGCGTACACGGCCGCGGATGTCGCCGCGCTCTGCGCGCGTCACCCTGCCCTCGTGGCGCGCTTCGGCGAGCCGGCGGCCGAGCTCGTCAGCGAGGCCATGATCCGCGCGGACCTGCCGGCCGCGCTCGCCGCGTTCGAGCTCGCCGATCCGTACTGGGAGCACCACGCCAGGCCGGTGCTCGCGCACTGGCCGGACCTCACCGGGTTCGCGTTCCCGTGGACGCTCGGCATCGGCGGCAACACGTCGGTCCCGCGCGCGCTCGCCGAAGAGGTCGGCCTCCTCGACGAGCGGTTCGTCGGGTGGGGCCTCGAGGACGCCGACTTCCACTACCGGCTGCACGTCGCCGGCGCGCGCACGGTGCTGATGACCGGCGGCGCGAATTACCACCAGGTGCATCGGCGCGGCGCCGAGCGGGCGTGGGAGTGGACGCGTAACGCGCTGTACTTCGTCGACAAGCACCCGGCGCTCGCCATCTATCTCTACGTCGCCGTGATCCGCCGTCGCCTCTCGCTGGTCGACGCGAACCGCATCGTGCGCGAGGACGCGGCCCTGGGCGACGCCGCGCCGGCCGTCCGCGCCGAGCTCCTCCGGCTGGCGCGCGAGAACGTACGCGGCCTCCTCGCCGCCGGGGCGTAACGGCGTAAGGTGCAGGCATGAGCGCAGAGCTGTTGAGCAAGGTCGAAGTTGGCTTTCAGGTGTTCCTCGCCGACGGTGGCGAGGAGGTCGGCGCGGTGCGCGACGTGCGCCCGCCGCCCCGCCTGGAGCTGCTCGTCTACGTCGAGAACGCTGGCGACTTCGTCGTCCCGGCGGCGGCGATCACCGCCGTGCATTCGCAGAAGGTCATCCTCGACGCGAAGCACCTCGACGCGAAGCTGCGCACCGCGATCGGCCATGCCCACGACGCCGAGGAGCCCGGCCTCTAGCATGCGCGGCGACGTGTCCGCCGAGGAGTGGGAGCAGCGCGTCGCGCTGGCCGCCGCGTACCGGCTCGTCGCGCACTTCCACTGGGATGATCTGATCTTCACGCACCTGTCCGCGCGCGTGCCCGGGCCGGAGCACCACTTCCTCATCAACCCGTACGGGATGATGTTCGACGAGATCACGGCGTCGAGCCTCGTGAAGGTAGACCTGGCTGGCACGAAGGTCTCGGCGTCGCCGTACGCGATCAACCCGGCGGGCTTCACGATCCACAGCGCGATCCACGCCGGACGCGAGGACGCGATGTGCGTGCTCCACGTGCACAGCCTCGACGGCGTCGCGGTGTCGGCGCAGAGGGGCGGCATCCTCCCGATCTCGCAGCAGTCGATCTTCGTGCTCGCGTCGCTCGCGTATCACGACTACGAGGGCGTGGCCCTGCGCGACGACGAGAAGCCGCGCCTCGTGCGCGACCTCGGCGACAAGCACTTCCTGGTGCTGCGGAACCACGGGCTCCTGACGGTCGGCCGGACCATCCCCGACGCGTTCCTCTTTCTCTACCTGCTCGAGAGCGCCTGCCGCATCCAGATCCGCGCGCAGGCCGGCGGCGGCGACCTCGTGCCGATCGATCCGCGCATCATCGCCGGGGCGATGGCGCAGGCCGCGGCCGTCACCGGCAATGCCGGCGGCGCCCTCGCGTGGCCGGGCCTGCTCCGCAAGCTCGACCGCACGAACCCCGGCTACGCCGAGTAAGTCCGAGCCGGGCGCGAGCCGCTACTGCGGGTCGTGGTGGTGGCAGCCGAGCAGGTCGGTGCGCCAGTTCAGGCCGATCGAGAAGATGTCGACGTGCGTCTTGTACGTGCCCGGCAGCGCCTCGGTGCCGCTGGCGGTCACGTCGTCGAAGAACGCGTGCTGGTAGCCGACATCGAGGCGCAACGACCGCAGGAAGTCGAAGCCGAGGCCGATCGAGGGCGCCGTGCTGTTGCCGTCGGTCAGCGACGGCGACACGGTCTCGGTCGGCTGGTTCGACAGGCTGCGGATGATGCCCGCGCGCAGGGTCAGCGCCGGCAGGAAGCGGGGGTGAGCCCACTCCACGCCGAAGCGGAAGATGTGCGCGTTGTGATAGTCGCGCGGCACGACGACGGTGAAGCCGTCCGAGCCGACGAATCGGTCCTCTGGATAGACCGTCCAGCGCTCGAACGTGTAGTCGAACATCACTTTTAGATGGCGGTCGATCGCGTACGCCGCGCCGAGGTCGAGGACGTTCGGGATCTTGAGCGCCTCGGTCACCGACTGATCGTGGATCATCGGCGAGAGCTGGGCCGGTACGCCCTCGAAGTGCGCGTGGCCCGCGAGCCCGAGGTTCGCCGAGTGCTTGTAGCTGGCGGCGAGGGTCAGCGGGATCTGCGGGACGCGGACCTCGATGCCCACGCCGAACGTGCTCGCGCCCCCGGACAGCGCGAGGCCGGCGTCGCCCTCGTGGTCGAGGTAGTTGAGCTCCTGGTGCAGCTCCTCCTCGGCCTGGTAGCGCAGGAACGTCGCGCCGACCTTCACGTACGGCAGCGGCTGGAAGGCCGCGCCGGCGCCGATGAGATAGACCTTCTGTTCGACGCTCTGGATGTAGTCCTGGCCCTGCCAGCCGTTCGGCCAGATGAGCGAGCCGCCGCCGGCGACGCTCATGCCGACGCCGACGCCGTAGGCCATGCCGTTGCCGAGGTGCTGGCCGAACGAGATGGCGCCCGCGGGCGGCGTGTTCGTCTTGGCGACGAGGCTCGAGTTGCCGAGCGACGGGTCACTCCAGTCAGTGTCGTTACGCAAGAGCTCGAGCGAGCCGGAGAGGCCGAGGCCCTCGGGGCCGGCGAGCGCGGCAGGATTCAGGATGACGGCCCCGGCGTCCGTCTGGTCGGCGACGGCCGCCTGGCCGAGCGCGAGGTCGCGGGCGTCCTCGTTGGGGATGGCGTAGCCGCCGGCGAGGGCGACCGATGGCACCAGGGTCGTTGCGACGATGATCAATTTACGCATGGGGACCTACTGGTGTTGAACGCTGAGCGGCTTGGTGTCGGTCATCACGAAGTTCGCGAGATCGTTCTGCGCGTTCTGCGTGAGCGAGGGGGTGATCCAGTCGGTGATGAACGCGTGCTCGACGGCGCCCGTGGAGCAGGTCCCGAACTTGGACGGGTCGAACGTGGAGCTGACGAACAACTGGAACGTGCCGGTGGCGCCGGGCGTGAAGAACGCCGCGCCCGTCGGCAGCGGCCCCGTCGGGACGTTGCTCGCGAGGAGCAAGTTGAACGGGTTCGGCACCGTCTGATCGCAGTTCGCGATCTGCGTCAGCACCTTCTTCGGCGCCTGCGGCACCGAGCCGTCCGTCGCGCCCCCGAGGGGCGGCAGCAGGTTCGGCAGCGTGTTGCCGGTCAGGTGACCCGCGAAGTTGATCGGGTCCGCCGGGTCGAGCACGGTCTTCGCGACCACGAGGAACTGCAGGAACTTCGAGGTGCCCGGCTGGATGCCGAGGCCCGCGAGCAGCGCCAGCGTGCTGTCCTTGAACGCGGGCGAGTTCGTGAACACGTCGACCACCGTGCCGCCGCCGACGTTGAAGCCGGCCTTCGAGATGCGCGGGTTCGTCGCGACGTCCGCGACGCCCTGGATCGAGCCGAGCGACTGGCCAGAGAAGTAGACCGTCGCGGGGTCGATGATGACGCCCTGCACGGCCATGTGGTCGAACACCGCGTGGTTCTGCGGCGGCGCGCCCGCCGGGATGAACGCCATGACGCGGATGAGCTGCGACTGGTCGATCAGGTCCTGGCGGAACGTGTCGCGGGTGCGAAAGAAGTTCGTGCTGATGAGGTAGTTGCTCGACACGAGCGGGATGCCGTCGGTGTTGCCGGTCGCGGACGCCATGACGGGCCGCTTGGCGAAGCCCGCCGCGCCGCACGTGCCGGGCGGGTTCGCGTCGCCCTGAGCGCCGGCCGGCAGCGTGGTCGTGCAGGCGGTACCGCCCGCGCACTGGCCGGGGCCCCCCGGCGTGCAGAACGAGCGGTCGCCGTGCTTCGCGGCGTCGATGGCGACGACGACCATGCCGGCCGCCGCGAACGAGTCGGCGACCGTCAGCATGGCGGCGCGGCCGCTGCCGAGGCCGTGGCGGAACACCATCAGCGGCGCGCAGCCGCCGAACGGCGCGAGGCCGCCCGTGCACCGCGGCACGTTCGGGTTGGTCGCGAGCGGCGTCACCACGAGCGCGTGGATCTGCTCGAGCGGGGCCGTCTTGGGATCCGCGAGGAACGCACCGGTCGCCGGATCGAGCGCGTTCGCCGTGGAGATGTCGACCTCGAGGACCTCGTGGATGTGGCTCGACGGCACGACCGCGGGGTCGACGCCGTACTTCGCGTACGCCTCCGCCGCCGTCTCGGTGACGAGCGTCGAGGCGATGGGCGCCCCGGTCACGGCCGGGAGCAGGTACGGCAGGGCCGCGAGCTGGACGGCCTGGCTGACAATCGTCTGGGTGTGGAACGTGTACGCCATCGCGACCTGGTCGGGTCCGACGAGCGCGAACACGGGGATCAGTTGCTTGCGCATCTTCTCGAGCGCCACGGCCGTGGTGTCATCGATGCCGGTCAGGCCCGAGTGGCCGGCCGCGTCCGTGATCGAGTTCTTGAAGCCGAGGATCTTCGCCACGGTCCCGCGGCCGAGCGACTTGCCGGCCTTGTCCCGGATGCTGGTCGTCATCACGACCGCGTAATCCGTCGCGTCCTTGAGCGGGCGCGTGCGGAAGACCGACGTGCGGTCACCGGCGGTGGCGCCCGCGGGCTGGATCGCGATGACCGGCGACAGCGAGGGGCCGCTGCACGCCGACGCGAACTCGCACGGCTCCTGGATGAGCGTCGACGGATCGACGAGCGCGGGGTGCGCCGGGTCGGTGAGGTCGTAGAGCTGCAGCGAGGCGCCGGTGACCGAGGTCGCGTCGATCAGGTCCGACGTCGGCGCCAGGATCGCGCTGGTCGTGCCGAAGCCGTCGAGCGCGAGGAAGCCCGCGGCCGCCGGGCTCGCGCACGTGCCGTCCGCGGCGAGCGCGCTGCCCGCGAGGGTGCACGCGGCGAGCGGCGTCAGGTGCCCGGTCGTGGTGTCGCGCAGGAGGTCGATCGGCAGCGGCACGAGGCCCCGCGCCGGATCGATCTCGACGTTGGTGACGAGCGGCTGGATCGAGAAGGTGGCGACGCTCGCGAGCTCCTCGTGCGGGAAGCGCGTGTCCGCCACGGGGAACGCGGTGACCTTGTAGAGGTTGATCAGCTGGTCGAGCGCCTTGGCCTGCGCGAGCGCGGCCTCGGTCGAGCCGAGCTGCGCCTTGAGGAGCGTCAGGTTCGCCGGCACCTCGAGGTTCTTGCCCGCGACGATGAGCCCCATGATCTGTGACGGGTGGACCGGCTGGCCGTCCGTCGTCTTGATGCCGTTGTCGCCGCCGCGGATGAGCACCGAGTACGAGCCCGGGGCCCAGGGCTGGTTGCCCTTGTTGTGGATTGTCAGCGTGCCGCGGTCGGCGCCCTTGACGTAGTCCGCCGCCGTGAGCGGCGCGAGCTCGACCTCGCCTGCGTCGGTGGCCGTCTGACCGTAGATGAAGAAGTTGCTCGACTTGAACGACGTG
>JANXOM010000059.1 GCA_025353585.1 Deltaproteobacteria bacterium | reverse complement strand
GCGCCGCGAACACCACGTGCGCCGTCATGATCATCGGCAAGCCAGCGCGCGCCGCGGCCGCGAACGGCGGCAGCTCCACGCGGTCGAGCCGCGCCCAGTCGTGGTCGATGCGCGGCAGCTCGAGGTGCGAGTCCGTCGCCGTGTCGCCGTGACCGGGGAAGTGCTTCCCGCACGCGAGCACGCCCGCCGCCGCGAGCCCGCGCGCGAACGCGAGCGCCCGCCGCGCCACCCCGTCCGCCTCGGTGCCGAACGCGCGGTCGCCGATGATCGGGTTCGCCGCGTTCGTGTGTACGTCCAGCACGGGCGCGAAGTCGATGTCGAACGCGAGCGCGCGGAGCTCGTCGCCGAGCGCCCGACCGACCTGTTCGGCGAGCGCTTCGTCGCCCGGCGTGGCGAGCCCTGCGTGCGCCATCATCGGCGGCCATTGCGTCGCGGGCGCGCGGACGCGCTGCACCACGCCGCCCTCCTGATCCACGGCGATCAGCGCCGGCGTCCCGTCGGGCGCCGCGCGATGCAGCTCGTGGTTCAACGCGACGAGCGCGTCCAGGTCGCAGACCTCTTGCGGCACCGGCCCGGCGACGGCGTGCATGACCAGGTTGCGCTTGAACAGGATCGTCGCGCCAGCCTCGCCGCGCGCGAGCTTGCGCATCAGCTCCGGCGTGGCCACCGGCCCCGCGAAGCCGATCCAGAGGAGCTGCCCGACATCGTCTCGCACGTCTCGCACGCGCTGACGCTATCAGCTAATCACTGCTGGTCGCAGCGCATGTCGGACGTGCCGGATGGTCCGTTGCCCTGCGCCGCATGACACGTGGTCACACCCAGCACGAGGTTGATCCCGACGTACGTCGGCGTCACCGCGCCGACCGGCGTGACGAGCAGATCGACAACGCCGAGCGGCCCCCCGTTCGGAGCCCCCGCCACCTGGGCGAGCTGCAGCTCGAAGCGGCCGTTGTCATCAGCTGTCGCGCGCGCGCCGTACGGCCCATTCGCATCGGTCGCGACGGTGGCGCGCCAGCCCGCGCTCTGCAGCGCCGGGGCATCCACGGTGCACAGGCCGTCCGGACAGATGGATGCGGGCAGCGTGACCTGGCCGACGTCGGGCGAGCAGGGGGTAACGCCCGCGCCGCCGACGTGGCTGATCGTGCAGACGAGGAGCCCCGTGCCGCCCGGACACGCCGGCGTGGAAATCTCGGTGCAGCTCGATTCATGCGGAATGCCCTCGTCGCACACCGCGCGGCCCACCGGCGCGGTGCACCCGTTCACGGGACTGGGGACGGTGCAGGGATCCGCCCAGACGGGATCCTGGCCGCAGTCGCTATCGATCCCGTCGCACATCTCCTCCGCGCCCGGGTGCACCGTGCTCGCGAGGTCATCGCAATCGCCCTCGGTCGCGGCGATGCCGTCGCAATCGAGGTCGAGCGGCAAGGTCCCGGCGTCGCCAGCCGGGTCGTTCATCGGCCGCACGACGCGGATCTCCGAGCCGTCCGTCGCGCGCCACGCAAAGCCGGTCAGCTGCTCGGCCTTGCACGCGAACGTCTCGCGCTGGCTCGCTTGCAGCCCGCCCGCATCCGCGGCGATCGGGGCCGCCGCCTCGAGCGACGCCGCGTACTCGTCGACGGTCGCCGTCTTCAGCTCCATCGTCAGCGGCTGGTCACCGCCCGGGATCGTACCGAACGCGACCAGCGTCGAGTCGTCACCGGCGATCGTGCGCGCGAGGACGATCGGGGTCAGCTCGGTGGTCAGCTTCGCGTTCGTCAGGGATGGCTCGATCAGCACCACCATCTCGCGCTTGCCGTCGGTCGCGAGGCCGCCCGTCGAGCCGCGCTGCGCGTAGTACGTCGCGTCTTCGACCGACGCGAACCCGCCGCCGGCGTGCTGGCCGGTCACGACTTGACCTTGGCCCGCGAGCACGACTTCGATCTCCGCGGCGTTCGCCGGGATGTTCGTGACGTCGAGGTACGCCCCAGGGGTGGCGTCGCTCCCGCACGCGACGACGCCGAGCCACGCGCATGCCACGGCGCTGTACGGGATCCTCATTTCTCCATCTTACGATCTATCGGGGGAAAGACGTCGCTTCTCCCGCGAGCTCGAGGCGCTGCGCGGCCGACGTTGGGGTGTAGATCACGATGGTGCGGACTGTAGGGAAGCGTAGTGCAAGCACCAGCTCGCGCCGACCGTCGCCGTCCACATCGACCACGCCGAGCACGTCCATCGTCACCGCGCCCCGCGGGTCGACCTTGCCGCCCTCCTCCTGACCGAGGTGGATGTCGAACACCTGGAACGCCGGCGTGCACGGGGCGCCGAGCTTGGGGGCGGCCGTCCACTCGGTCGCCGGGGCGTGGCTGCCGTCGAGGAGGCCGGCGAGCGGGAAGGCCTCGGCCGTACCGTCGCCGTCGATGTCGACCGCGAGCTCGTCGCCCGTGATGCACGCGCCGCCCGTCGCGTACACCGGCCGGATCGGCGGGTCGTCGGGGTGGACGATCTCGCCGACGGCGAGGCCGCATCCGGTCGTCGCGGGGACGCAGCGCGGGTCCTCGCCGCGGGTCGAGATCGGCGGGCCGAGCGGCGCGGCGGTCGTGCCCGAGCCTTTGCCGGGCGTGGTTGCCCCCGGGCGGACGTTCGGGGCATCGGGGATCGTCGGCGTGACGTTGTACGTGCACGGGGGCGCGCCGGTGTAGCCGCCGGAGACGACCGGCTGGTTGACGCCGACCTCGGCCATCCCGAGGGTGTCGAACTGGCCGGCCACCTTGCCGTCATTGCCGAAGACCTCGTAGGACGGTGTCCCGCCGCGCTCGACGACCGCGGCGATCTCGGCGGCCGCGTCGGACCATTGCACGCCACGCATCGCGATCGGCGCGAGCCCGGGGCGCCCGGCCGCGCCGAGAGGGCACATCTCGCCGATGACCACCTGACGCCCGTTCGCGACGGGCTTGGGCCGCGGTCCGTGGTTGACCACGCCGATCCCTTCGTTGGTCCCATCGCCAGGGCCTTTGGGGATGTTGGCGGGCACGCAGGCGGCCAGGGCGGCCCCGAACCCCACGAACATGGGGAACCAGGCAACGCGGGGCACCCCGCCACGGTCGTAGGGCATCGAGTGGACCATATCTGCTCGATCCGGACTCGGCCACTTCGCGACGGGATGCTTGCCGCGCGAGTTGACCCCGGTTTTCCCCCCTGCCTATAGTCCGCCCGCTTCGCGATGCCCAAATTCCCTATGCTTCCATTGCGTTATTATCTCCCGTCGCGGCTCGTCGGCATCGCGATCCTGCTGTCATCAGCCATCGCGGCCGCCCAGATCACGCCCGGCGGCATGCCGATGGGCGGCGGTGCGGGCGGCCCGGGCGGCGCGCAGCAGCCATCCGGGCCGGAGAAGAAGGAGGGCGTCGGCGAAGCCGCGCCCAAGACGCCGGGCCTCTTGCCGACCACCCCCGCGCTGCCGGCCCCCAAGGGCCACCGCAAGCGCTGGAAGCTGATCGAGCTGGACGGCTACTACCGGATGCGGACGGACTGGTTCAAGAACTTCAACACCGGGTTCTCGTATGCGCCCAGCGCGACGTTGCTCGGCACGCGCACGGGCGGCGCCCCGTTCCCGAACGCGCTCGGCTGCACGCAGGCCGCGCTGGGCAACGCCGGCAACACCGCGGATCGCCCGTGCAACGACTCGATCGCGAGCTCCAACATGCGGCTCCGCCTCGAGCCGACGATCAACCTCGACGAGGGCACTTCGGTTCACATCCAGGCCGACGCGCTCGATAACCTCGTCCTCGGCTCGACGCCCTACGACTCGTCTTACGGCGGCCAGTACGCGTCCGGCCTCGCCCCCCCGCTCGGCGCGTTCTCGAACACGCAGGCCGCGGTCACGCAGGGCCAGAACAGCGACCGCCCGTCGGTCACCGTCAAGCGCGCCTGGGGTGAGGTCGCGCTGCCGATCGGCACGCTGAAGTTCGGCCGCATGCCGAACCAGTGGGGCATGGGCATCAACCACAACAGCGGTGGCTACGACCCGATCACCGGCAACACGAACTTCGACGCCGACTACGGCGACACGGTGGACCGCGTCAGCTTCACGGCGCAGATCCCGGGCACCAACCTGCGCGCGATGGTCGCGGCGGACTGGGGCAGCGTGGGGCTCGTCTCGAACCAGACGGCGGCGAACAAGGGCAACGAGGGTCACCCGTTCGACCTCGACGACAGCGACGATCGCAACGGCTGGGTCGGCGTCATCTCGAAGATGGACACGCCGCAGGACTTCAAGGACACCGTCGACCGCGGCGACCTCGCGTACGACTACGGCATCTACTTCGAGTACCTGACGCAGAGCTGGGACACGGACCTCACCGGCTTCATGATCAACGGCACGCTCGACGCGTCGACGAAGTACCTGCCGCGCGCGATGAAGACGTACACGCCTGACGCCTGGGGCAAGGTCGCGTACGGGCCGTTTCAACTCGAGGGCGAGGTCGTGGCGCAGCTCGGTAAGGTCGACCGGCTCGATCAGGTGGGGCTCGTCAGCGGCGCGGATATCCGCAAGTTCGGCGGCGTCGGCCGCTTCACGTGGAAGGGTGTCGAGAACAAGCTGAAGATCGGCCTCGAGTCGGGCTTCGCGAGCGGTGACCAGTGGGACAACACGCCCGCCGGCAACATCAACATCGCGTTCGGCTCGCCGCTCGGCGGGCCCGGCGACAACAAGCTCACCCAGTTCATCTTCAACCGCGACTACCAGGTCGACATGATCCTGTGGCGCCACCTCGCGGGCGCGGTGACGAACGCGATCTACGTCAAGCCATTCCTGCAGTTCGACATCATCAAGCAGGTCTCGTTCAAGGTCGCGAACATCACGTCGTTCGCGGCGAAGCCGGTCGCGACGCCGGGCAACGGCACCGTCTACGGCACGGAGTTCGATACGGACATCGGTTACCACGAGGGCGGCCTTTACGCCGGGATCTCGTACGGCGTGCTCTTCCCGTTCAACGCGCTCGCCCACCCGGCCGACGACACCACGCTCGGCGGCGCGGGCTTCGGCTACGGCACGAACACCGGCGACGGCACGACGGCCCACTGCGTCCAGACGCGGTTGGTCCTGCAGTTCTGAGGATTCGCTCGAGCGGGGGTCGACCGCCAAGCCGCCGCGGACGCCGAGGTCCGAGGTTGATGGGCGAAGCCCTTCAATGCTGACCTTGGCGCCTGTCGTGGCAGCGGCGGCGGCTTGGCGGTGAACCTTCAGCGCGAGTCACAGCTCCTCGAGCGCGGTCTGCAGGCGATCGACGCCGCGGACGTCGAGGCCCGAGCGGTCGCGGGCGGTCGAGAGGCGAGCGGCGTTTTGCGCGGGAATCACGGCGCGCGAGAAGCCCAGGCGGGCGGCCTCCGCGAGGCGCTGTTCGCACAGCGGGACGGCGCGGATCTCGCCGGCGAGCCCGATCTCGCCGAAGACGACCGTCTTGGCGTGCAGCGCGCGCCCGCGTGAGGACGACGCGATCGCGCACGCGATGCCGAGATCGATCGCGGGTTCCGCGAGCCGGATGCCGCCGGCGACGTTGACGAACACGTCGCGGTCGAGCACGTCGCAGGCGGCGCGCTGGGCGAGCACGGCGAGCAGAAGCGCGACGCGGTTGTTGTCCACGCCAACCGCCGTGCGCCGGCCGATCCCCGCGCTCGCGGGCGCCACGAGCGCCTGGATCTCCACGAGCAGCGGCCGCGCGCCATCGGCGGACGCCACCACGATGCTCCCGGGGGCGCCGATCGGCCGCTCTGCGAGCAAGTGCGCGGACGGGTTCGCGACCTCGGCCATGCCGGCGCCGCGCATCTCGAACACGCCGATCTCCTGCGTCGATCCGAAGCGGTTCTTGTGCGCCCGCAGGATGCGATAGGGCCCGCCGTCTCCCTCGAGCTGCAGCACCACATCCACCAGGTGCTCGAGCGTCTTCGGCCCGGCGATCCCGCCGTCCTTCGTGACGTGACCGACGAGGATGGTCGGCGTGCCCGTGGTCTTCGCGAACTGCATGAGCCGGCTCGCGCACTCGCGCACCTGCGCGACCGAGCCCGGGATCGAATCGAGCAGCGGCGTGAACACTGTCTGGATCGAGTCGATCGCCAGCACCGCGGGCCGAGCCGCGTGCGCGTGCGCCAGGATCGTCTCGACGTTCGTCTCCGCGACCACGGAGATCCGGGGATCCCCGGCGCCGACGCGCTTGGCCCGCATCGCGGTCTGCGCCACCGACTCCTCGCCGGTCGCGTAGAGGACATTCCCGCCGCGCGTCCAGCCCGCGAGCGCCTGCACGAGCAACGTGGACTTGCCGACCCCCGGATCGCCGCCGAGCAACACCAGCGAGCCCGCGACGAGCCCGCCGCCGAGCACGCGATCGAGCTCGGCGATGCCGCTGCCCTTGCGATCCGCCGCGCCGATCTGTTCGACGTCCGCGATCGACGTCGGTCCCTGCCCGTCCGCGACGCCCGCCGAGCTCGCGCGGGACGGCGCGAGCTGTTCGACTTCTTCGACGAGCGAGCCCCACTCGTTGCACGCGGGGCACCGGCCCCACGCCTTTTGTTCGATGTGATCGCAGACCTGGCACCGCCACTGGTTCCGCGGTTTGACGAGCTTGATCTTCGCCATCCCAGAACCGGTAACACACTGGTCTGACGTTCAGGGATGTTCGAGGACGTGTCGCGTCGGCTGCCTGGTGTGCACGAGCGTCACGGCGCCGCGGACGATCGCGACGCCCAGCTCGGGCGCCTCGCGGAGCGTGTGCGTGCCGGTCGCGGACTCGCCGATCGCGACCGCGCCGTCCGGGCCGCTGACCAGCGTGGCCGAGAGCCGCCACGGCTCGTCGGTCCACCAGTGCTCGTCGACGACCCCTCGATGGAGGCTGTGAGCTTGCTCGCCGTCGGCGACCTTGAACGCGATGTAGTCAGAGCCAATATCGAGGCGATCCCGGGCCGTCTCGAGCCAGCGCGTCGAGCCCACCTCGAGCATCGCCGCGCGCACGAGGTCGAGCCCCGCGACGACCGTCAGCTTCGCATCCGCGGGCGGCACCCCGGTCGGCGTCGCAGCGAGCGGACACGTCGCGTCACCGGCTTCGATCGGCAGGCCACTGACGAACGAGACCGCGACGAGCGCCGCCCCGACATCGACATGGCGCAGGCGGACGGTGACCTTGTTGCCGCCGGTGCACGAGAAGTGGAATGGCACGGGCGTCACGGCCGACAGCACACGCACGACCTCGGCCGCACTCGCGTCGACCGCTTCCAGGTCGACGGTGACCCGCTTGCGCACGCTCGGCGCGACCGGCACATGCGTCCCGTGCGGCACGAGGTAGACGAGGTTGCCGGCCCGCTGCTCGTCGAGGCCAGCGAGCGCGGCCATGCGCGTGAGGACGGCCGCCCCCGACGCCTGGACGGCGAGGTCGTAGCTCAGCGCCCTGGCGTCGACCGGATACACGATGTTCTCGTGCACCACATCCCCGATGATGCGCACCACGTCGGAGAAGGGCACGGCCGCGATCACGATGTCGACCGTGGGCCCCTTGCCCGCGAGCTTCACGGGTGCGAACGCGGTCGGATCGGGCGCCAGCGCCACGAGCGCGGCCTGGGCCGCCTCGCGCGAGGGCGCATCCACGCACCCCGTGACGGTCGTGCCGATCCGCCGCGCCACGAGCTGCATGTTGCGCGGCCGGCCCGCGACGATCAGAGCGTCGAGGTTCGCCGCGACCGCGCAGATCGTCGTGCGCGCGGCCGCCGCGGGCGCGCTGGTGGACGGCAGTGGCCATGCGGGCAAGGTATCGGGGTCGACGCGCTTGTCGACAGGCGTCGGTTCGGGCACCGACGCCGCGCTCGGTGGCGATGGCGGCGGCGGCGTGCCGAGCGCAATGGGCCCGGCCGGCGCCGGCGGGACGGACGTCGCTGCATGCGGCAGCGGCGCGGGCGCGGAGCACGCCGCGAGGAGGAGCAGCGCGAAGCAACGCATCGCGCGAACGTAACGTGTGCGGTCGTGACAGGCGCCCCGGCGCGCAGACTTGTGCGGCGAGACGCAGGAAAGGCGGTCCGATCGATGGTTGCGCCTCTGTCTCCGGCCCGGCCGGCTTGGCTCCGGCTCCGGCTCCGGCTGCGGCGGCTCCGGCACGGGCTTGGCTTGGCTTGGCTTGGCTTGGCTTGGCTTGGCT
>JANXOM010000054.1 GCA_025353585.1 Deltaproteobacteria bacterium | reverse complement strand
CTATCAGAGCGAACAGCTCGTCGACCCGGCGACCAACGTCGCGATGGGCTGCTGGCTGCTTCGGCTGATCGTCGAGAACTACCGCAAGTACCACCCGCGCGTCCCGAACCTCCAGCCCGACTGGAACAACCCGCGCTTCGTCGAGCTGCTCACCTTCGGCTGGAACGCTGGTTTCTCCGAAGCCGGTGGCGTCGGGCGCGTGGCGCGCTACCTCGAGCAACTCGGCGCGGTCGACATCACGCTCGATCTCATCACCGCGCACGCGCGTGTCGCGGGCGCCAGCAAGCATCTCTCCAACCCCGCGAAGGTCACGTGGTGCAAGAGCGTCGTCGCGCTGTACCAGCGCGAGCGCTCGCTCGCCCAGCCACCCGTGACCCTCGTCGCCTGAAAGGTCCCATGTCGAACACGACTCCCTTGATGTTGGGCCTTGCCGGTGGCCTGGCTCTCTGGCACCTCACGCCGAGCGCGTCTCCCGCGTTGCGAAACGCGAGCAGCGGTCCGTGCGTCATCCAGCTCGATTCGACCGGACTCTCGATCGACGGCGAGATGCTCGAGGTCGCCGAGGCCGTGCGCCGCGCGCAGGTCGTCAGGCTCGCGCTCGTCACCGTGGCGCCCGATGCGCCAGCGTCGATCTATGCGGCGCTGATGACCGGGCTCCGCGTTGCTGGCGTCTCGGCGCACGCGCGCACGCTGGTCGCATCGACGCGCAACGCGAACACCGAGACCTTCTCGGCGTTCACCCTTGTTACCTATCCCGAAGGCATCGCTGGCTCGCGCAAGACGAGCTGGTTTCGCACCGACGCGCCGATGACCTGGCGCGCCGCACGCGATCAGCTCGTCGCCGCGCGCATCATCGATTCGACCGCGATCTCGCCGAACCAGGCCGGCTATTGGAAGCTCGTCACGGATTCGCGCGTGTTCATGCCGATGCGCGCGCAGCCGCTGCCGGGCACGGCGCGCAACTCGTACATCTCGACGACGTTCACACTGGTCGTCTACCCCGAAGGGGTCGGCGGGCCGAAGACGACGCGCTGGTTCACGGCGGCGCGCCCGACGATGTGGGACGCCGCCCGTGATCGGCTTGCCGCGGCGGGGCTGTTGGATCTGAACGCCAACAAGGCGACCGACCCGAACTACTGGATCCTCAACAGCGCGGCCCAGTCATTTCGCGAGGACAAGGCCGAGCCACTTCCCGTCGCGAAGCGTACGCGTGACGCGCGCGGCGCGGGTCGGTACGCGCTCGACGGCGGTCGCGTCATCACGCGCGATGCCCAGCCGCTCGTGCGGCTCGAGCGCGTGGACCTCGGCGATGACCGCTATGCGCTCTCGCCGTACGAGACCGACGAGCTGGCTGCGAAGGTCGTCCGCCTTCTCAACCGCCGTGGAGGGCGATGATGCGGGACCGTTCGCTTGGGCTCGTCCTCGGCGGTGGCGTGGTTGCCGCTGGCATGCTGTTGTGGCGTCGCTCGCGCACGGCCGCGCCGAGGAGCGAGGCGCCCGTTCAGCCTCCGCTCGTCGGGTGGACGGTGCCCGTTCCGACGCTCGGCGATCGCCCCGTCGTCGTCTCCAACGAGTTCCACGTCGGCACGAAACCCGAGGATCCTCGCGAGCACCTCGGTGTCGACCTCATGTTCCGTCGTCGGGACGCACGCGACCTGATCGCCGTGTATCCGCCGAAGACCGCGAACGGCACGCCGCTGTTCTTCATGCCCGATGGAGTCTCCGCGCTCGCCGCCTCGAGCGGGACGGTCTCGTTCGCCGACATGACCGGCATGGGCTACAGCGTGATCATCCAGCACCCGGTCGGCTGGGCGACGTACTACACGCACCTCTCCGCGCTCGCGGTGAAGCGCGGCGAGCTCGTTCGTGCCGGCCAGCCGCTCGGCACGATCGGCGCGAGCCCGACCGACGGCGAGCACCTCAAGCACCTGCACTTCGAGCTGTGGAGCGGTGGGAAGCGGTCGGGCGCCGTCGATCCCGCGCCCTACCTTGCGACCTGGACGCGCGTCAGCTCGCCGTGGTCGCCGTCGGGGGCTCCACAGGTCGCCCGCAACGCACGTAACGGCACGACCTCGGCGTATCGCGCGCTCGGCGATCGCGGCGAGTCGTACCCGGAGTGGGTACGTGCGCTCAAGGGCAAGGCCGGCGTCTACATCATCCGCGACGCCGAGACGCACGAGTGTCTCTACGTCGGCTCGTCGGCGGGGCGCTTGTACGACACCCTCACGCGGCACTTTCAAACGTGGCGCAGGTGGAAGGGCTTTTGGAAGGGCCAGTACGGCGAAGGCGCCGATCCTGGTCTGACGTATCCGCGCGCCGATGTCGAAGTCGCGGTGCGCGTCACCTCTCCCGGTGACGCTCTCGACGAAGAGATGCGCACCATCGCGCGGCTTCGGCCTCGCGACAACCAGATCGGCCAGCCCGACGTGGCGACCGACGAAACCGTTCCGTTCTGAAAGGATTCTCCATGCAAGAGCTCATCGAAGCGATCCGCGTGGCCGTTGCCACCGACGCGAGCACCGAGCAGAAAGCGACCGGCGTCCAAGCGTGTCGCACGATCGTCGCGGCTCTCGATACCGAGCCCGGGAGGCCGATCGTGCTTCCCGGGATGACCATGCCGGCGCCGACCTCGCGCGTCTCGGTCGACCAGATCATCGATCTGATGATCGGACGGCTCACGACCATCGCCGCGCAGCGCGACGCGGAGCCGGTGCCCACGGCCGCGCCTTCGCCGCGCGGTCTTCGCGTCCCGGTCGCTCTGCCGCTTCCGTTGACGAAGCAGCTGCCCAAGCGCGCCACCCAGAATGCGAGGAAGCCGTGATGACCATCTCGACCTGGCTCGACGGCTACCTCGAGCTTCGCCATCGCGCGTTCGCTGACCGCGGCGCCATCGAGCTCCCCGACGGGACGCGCTGGCCGCGGACGACGGGCGAGCAGGTGGCCGCGATCGCCGCCACGTTCACGCCGGCGATCCGCGCGAACGCCGCGCCCAAGGTGGTCCGCCGCTGGCGCGAGACGCTCGCGGACATCCAGCGCGACGCGCTCGCGGACCTCCACGACACCTACGTCAACAACCGCGCGTTCTGGGCGACGCTCGAAGCGGTCGCGGTGTACCTCGACAACCTCGCGCTCCGTCCGCCCGCGACGCGCGCGTGGATGGCGCTGTTGTCGATCATCGAGACGAGCGATGTCGCCGATGCGCCGCGCAACGTCGGCCCCGACGGTGACGGACCGTTCAAGCACTTCGACGGCATCCAGACGTACGACGACCTCTACAACGCCGAGTTCAAGTACCTGCGCGACCTCCGTGGCTTCGATCAGATGAAGCCCGACGCGGGCATGGCCGGCGTCGAGCGCACGATCCCGCGCACGAGCAACGCCGATGTCGTCGCACTCGCTGACTACTGGACGAAGCAGCTCGACGACGTGAAGGACATCATGGGGACCGACTACGTCACCAAGATCTGGCGCGCGGCGACCGCCGACGTCGATCAGCTCGCACGTCATGCCGCGGACGCCAACGCGGCCTATGCGAAGAACAACGCCTTCTGGCGCGCGCTCTCCTCCACGGCGATCCACGTCGCGGTCGCCGACGAGGCGCCGAGCAAGTGGGACCTCGCGAAGGAGTCCATCAAGGACAGCGTCGTGCACCTGCCCAACACGCTCAGCACCGTCGCGAGCAAGGGCGTCGAGGCGCTCGCCGATACCGCGCAGGCCGCGGGCAAGGTCGTCAACGCGGCCGGGAAGGGCCTGCTCTCGGGTGCCGGTGTGCCGATCTTGATCGGTGCCGGCGTTCTCGGTGCGGTGCTGCTGTTCCGCGGTCGTCGCCACGAGGAGGTGAGCCATGGATGACATCGCGCTCGCGCTCAATCCGCCGAAGTTCGTTAAGTTCCGCCGTCCGCCGATCCGGATCTCGAAGAACACGCAGCGCGTGTGGCCGCTCGCGACGATCAACGGCCGCGCGCCGGTCGTGTTCGACGCGCGATGCGCCGAGCTGCGCGGCGTCGAGCTCGCGTACCCGCGCTTCGATCCGACCGACGCGATCGAGAGCTGCCCGATCGGCTCGCCGAACGGGACCGCGACCCACCTCCTGCCGCCGATGACGCCCGCGCTCGCGATCGACGGTGGCGAGATCACGTTCGCGGGCCGCCTCGGCCACGGCTTCGGGATGATCATCAACCACAACAACGGCTGGGCGTCGCACTACGCGAACCTCCAGTCTGTCGTCGCG
>JANXOM010000051.1 GCA_025353585.1 Deltaproteobacteria bacterium | reverse complement strand
CTCGGTGATCGCGGGCGCGCCGATGAAGGCGCGGCCGACTTCTTCCGTGATGGCGCGCGCGAGCTGGCTGACGCGGGCGAGCTTGTCGTGGGTCAAGGTCGAGGGCATGACTTACGTTTCGGGGCTCGCAACAGCAAGAGGCGCAGCCGCGGACGCGGATTCGACCAGCGGCTGGCCGAGAGTACGACACAGCTCGGCCACGTCTCGGTAGAGCGCGTCGAAATCGCGCCGGGTCAGCTGTCCCGCGCTCCACGGCGCGGCGGCCTGGCTGCGACTCGGCAGGGCGCGCAGCCGCTTGTACACGCGCGTCATCGCCGCGCCGGCCTCCGCGCCGTGCGCGCGCGTCACCTGCGCGACGAGCTCGACCTCGGTGAGCGTGAACAACGGCTCGCCCGTGCCGAGCACGCTCTCCAGCGCGCGCTGGACGTGATCGCGGAGCATGCTGGCGAGCACCAGCGTTGGCCCGCCGCCGCGCTCGGCCGCGCCGATGAGGCCGTGCGCGTCGTCGCGGCGCGGTGGCCGGCCGAACCGCAGCCACGCGCCGTCGATCCGCGGGCCGCGGCGCACCGGCAGCGCGAACAGCGCGAGCGCGAGCAGCGCGACGGCGAGCAGCGCGGCGAGCGTTCGCATCGCGGCCGGCGTCAGGAGCCACGCGCGGCGCTCGGAGAGCCAGTCGTTCAAATCGGCGACGTCCTTGCCGACCTCGCCCGCGTGCGGGTCGGCGATGTACGGTCGGGGCTCGCCGAACATCGGTACGTCGCCGCGCAGGAGCACCACGTGGCGCGCGTGGCCGTCGCGCGCCAGCCAGCGCAGCATGTTCGTGGCCACGGCGACGTTGCCGGGGAACTGCTGCATGCGGTTGATGAGGATGCTGGGGTCGGCGATCGCGACGAAGCGGCCCGTGCCGCGCTCGCCCGCGACGACGATCGCGCCCGTGTCGAAGCCGATGACCTCGGTCGCGCCCTCGACGTGCGTCAGCGCCGCCGGGTGGTTCGTGACGACGTCCTCGACGCCCACGGCGATCGGGTGGTCCGGCGCGCGCACCGTCGCGATCGGCGCCCAGAGGTGGCCGTCCTGGAACCGGCTGCCCCGCGGGGTCGTGACCTCGGCGCGCAGGAGGCCGAGCGCGGACATCGCCTCGCGGCTCTCGCCGAAATCGTCGGCGAGGACGACGTTGCCGCCCGCCTGCACGTACGACGACAGCCGGCTCGGATCGACGCGCTGGAGCGGATAGACGAGGACCAGGATGTCGTCGTCGGTGAGGTCGCTCCACTCGAGCGTGGCGACCGGCGTGACCTCGAAGCCCATACCCTCGGCGAGCGCGACAAAGCTCGCCATGCCGTTCCAGGCCGTGCTCGCCGGATCGTAGTCGGTGATCTCTGGTGTCGGCGCCGCCTCCGCGCGCCCCTCTCCGCGCCCGAGCATCATCACGAGCAGGACCGCGAGCCCGAGCATCCTCCGCGGCCCGCGCCTCACGCCATCTCCCGGGCGAGCTCGCGCGCCGCGACCTGGATCGCCGCGAGCGCCATCGCCAGCGGCGCCGGCGGCTCGATCGCCATCACCGCGAAGTACCCGGCGTCCACGACATGCACGACGACCTCGAGCTGCGCGTGTTGCACGATGAAGTGCTCGGGGCTGCCGTGGTGCCACACGCCGAACGCCGCGCGCAGGTGGCTCAAGATGATCCCGTAGTGCGCGGTCAGGACCGCCCACCGATCCGTGTCCCACGTCGCGCAGCTGTCGACCAGCTCGCCGTCCGACGCCGCGAACGCCGCGCCGACGGCGCCGGGCGTCGCCTCCAGGGCGCGCCGCAGGATCGCTCCGAACGGCGTCACCGCCTGGTGGGCGAGGGCGGTCACGGCGCCTCGTCGAGCGTGTGGTCGACCTGCGGATCGAGCGCGGGCTCGATGCCGAGCGTGTGCGCCACCGCGCTGACCCACAGCGGGAAGTGCACGCGCCGCGCCTCCACGATCACGTGGTCGTGGATCACCTGGTCGCTCGCGTCCTCGGCGGGCACGTCCTGCTGGAAGAGCACGACGTCCCAGCCCCACTTCGTCCGCACGGGGCCTGCCGTCCGCCCGACCTCGGCGATGCCGTACAGCGCCGTCGCGTACGGCAGATCGAGGCCGATCGCGAGCGTCGGCGGGACGAGCTGGTGGTCCACCGTGACGCCCGCCGCCTCTGCGATCGGCTGCGCGATCGGCACGAGGTCGGCGTCGGACAGCCCGTGCTGCGCGGCGAGCACGCTCGCGATCCGGGCGGCGACCTCGTGCGCGTGCGCGTCGACCTCGGCCGCTGCGCCGGCCGCGACCGGGATGCGCACGTACCCCGAGCCGCGGAACGCCGGGTGGCGCGTGAGCAGCAGGGCGCGACCGAGGAGCTTCGAGTAAGTCGGCTCCAGCTCCGTCGCCGGCGCGGCGTCCTCGTACGGATCGACCAACCGCGCGACGCGCGCCGTCTGGTCGGCATCGCGCACGTCGGGGTCGTCGAGCAGGCCGCGCGCGGCCGCCCGCCACGCCAGCAGCTCGAAGTCGATACAGTCGCGGAGCGCCGCGGCGCGCTCGCCGTGCGTGCGGGTCGCCTGGGCCGCGACGCACGAGGCCCAGATCGGATGGCCGTCCACCCGCGCCACGACGAAGTCGTCGGAGCCGGCGGCGGGCGCGTCCGCGAGCGCGCGCGACTGCACGGCCGGGGCGGGTGCGTTGCCACCGCAGCCGATCGCGCAGAGCCCGAGGACCATCGCCGCGCGCATCGTCAGTCGCGCTGCACGAGCGCCAGGCGAGCCATCTCCTTGCCCACCGCGATCACCGCCACGCCGATCACCATCACGAGGAGCGCGGCCACGTAGTCGCGGCGCGCGAGGTAGTCGAGCGTCTCCTTGAAGAAGAACAGGCTGCCGCCGATGAGCGCGACGGCCAGGATCTCGAAGAAGTAGCGGCGCATGTGATTCACCCTTTTCGGTGCAGCAAGATGAGGCCGGCCATGGCGCCGAGGGCGATGGCGACCGCCAGGTAGAAGCGCGGCCGCGGCTTGCCGACCTTCGCGTCGGCGCGCGCCTGCGCCAGCGCGGTCACGAGGTCGCGGTCTCCGGTGCGGTGCGGCCGCAGCACGCCCAGGAACACGTAATGATAAAGAATGAGCCACAGGACGATCGCGCCGACCGTGAGCGCGGTCGTCATCAGGGCCACCCGGCCCGGGTACATCTCGCCGAGGAAGTCCTCGATCGAGCTGTCGAAGTTGACCCACGCGATGAGCGCGGTCGGGATGACGACGGACAGCGCCGTCAGCATCCAGTACACCCGCTCGCGCCGGACCCAGCGGGCGGCGGGCCCTTGCTGCGCCGACGACAGCGCCCGCACCGAGCGCGGCGCCGGCGGCTCGTGGAAGGTCGTGAAGAACGACACGCCGAACAGGTAGGCGACCACGCCGAGCGCGACGAGCCCGAAGCGGATCGGCCCGTATACGTGCTCGGCCGCGATGTCCGGCCGCACGAGCACCGGCACCAGCAGCGCGGCGGGGAACAGGCCGAGCAAGATCGTCTCGGACCGGCGCACGAGGCCCAGCACCAGTACGACGAACGGCAAGATCGCGGCCGCGATGTGGGGCACGCCGTGGAACGCGCCGACGAACGCGGCCGGCAGGATCACGATCGACATCCACACGTTCACGCCGAGCGTGAACGCGACCACGTCGGCGAACGTCTTCCAGCGGCGCGCGGTACCCGGCGGCTTGACGGCGACGCTTGGCTCCACCACGCGGCTCCAATGTACAACGAGGACGCGCGCGACGCTGGTGCGATGGTGATCATGTAGTCTCGCGCCATGAGCGCCCCTGTCGTCGTGACGATCGATGGCCCTGCCGGCGCCGGCAAGTCGAGCGTCGCGAAGCAGCTCGCGCGCAAGCTCGGGTACCGGCTGCTCGATACGGGCGCCATCTATAGAGCGGTGGCGCTCGCGGCCCAGCGCGCCGGCGTCGACTGGACCGATGGCGACGCGCTGGCGACCGTCGCGCGGGACCTCGCGATCCGCTTCGACTGGGTCGGCGAGACGAACCACGTCTTCGTGGCCGACGACGACGTCACGGTCGCGATCCGCGCCCCCGAGATCTCCCAGGGCGCCTCGCAGGTGTCGGCGCACGCGCCTGTCCGCGCCGCGCTCCTCGACCTGCAGCGCCGGCTCGGCGCCGGGGGCGGTGTGGTGGTCGAGGGCCGCGACACCGGGACCGTCGTGTTCCCGCGCGCCGAGGCAAAGTTCTTCCTGACCGCGACGGTCCAGGAGCGAGCCCGGCGCCGCACGGCCGAGCTCGAGGCGAACGGCAAGCCGGTCGACGCGGAGGCGACGCTGCGCGAGATTCGCGAGCGGGACGAGCGGGACGCCAGCCGGGACGTCGCCCCGATGGTGGCGGCGGCGGACGCGGTGCTGGTCGACAGCTCGCGCCAAACCCTCGAACAGGTTGTGGAATCTCTGGCCGCCGCCGTCGCCGCTCGCGTTGGCGGGCGGTAGCCGGTCGGGCCGTGGGTCGTTATATGCCGCCGCCCGCGACCCGGAACGCGCCATCCGTGCGTTCTGGTTGACAAAGGCAATGGCGAACGGTACCAACCACGCCCTGCGCCGAGGCCTGCGCCGGCGTAAATCGATACTAGGGAGACCTGTTTAGATATGGAAAGCCACGAGGCAACTGGGCACGAGATGGCAGGCGATGACGATTTTGCGGCGATGCTCGCGGAGAGCTTCGGCCAGGACAACGTCAAAGAAGGCGAGATCCTCCGCGGGACCGTGATCTCGGTCGGCAAGGACTACGCGATCGTCGACGTGGGCTACAAGAGCGAGGGCCAGGTCCCGCTCGAAGAGTTCCGCGCCGCGGATGGCTCGATCGGCGTCAAGCCGGGTGACGTCGTCGACGTCCTCCTCGAGTCCCGCGAGAACGACATGGGCATGGTCGTCCTCTCCAAGGAGAAGGCGGACCGGTTCAAGGTCTGGGACGAGATCAGCGCGGCGTGCGAGCGCGACGAGCTGATCGAAGGCGTCATCACCACGCGCGTCAAGGGCGGCCTGTCCGTCACGATCCGCGGTGGCGTGAAGGCGTTCTTGCCGGGGTCGCAGGTCGACCTCCGCCCGGTCCGGAACCTCGATGCCTTCTTGAACCAGAGCTTCAAGTTCAAGGTCATCAAGTTCAACAAGAAGCGCGGCAACATCGTGCTGTCGCGCCGCGTGCTCCTCGAGAAGGAGCGCGCCGCCCTCAAGGAGTCGACGCTCGAGCGCCTAAAGGAAGGCCAGATCGTCGAGGGCATCGTCAAGAACCTCACCGAGTACGGTGCGTTCATCGACCTCGGCGGCATCGACGGCCTCCTCCACATCACCGACATGAGCTGGGGCCGGATCAACCATCCGTCCGAGATGTTCCAGGTCGGCGATCACGTCCGCGTGAAGGTGTTGAAGTTCAACGCCGACACCGAGCGCGTGTCCCTCGGCCTCAAGCAGTCCACGGAAGATCCGTGGAGCCGCGCGGCGGAGAAGTTCGTGCCGGGCACGGTCGTGCGCGGCAAGGTCGTCTCCCTCAAGGACTACGGCGCCTTCATCGAGCTCGAAGAGGGCATCGAGGGCCTCGTGCACATCTCCGAGATGTCGTGGACCCGGCGCGTCAAGCACCCGTCCAAGATGGTCGCGGTGGGTGACATGGTCGAGGCGGTCGTGCTCGACGTCGACGTCAAGCAGAACCGCATCTCGCTCGGCATGAAGCAGCTCGAGCCGAACCCGTACGAGCAGCTCACCGAGAAGTACCCGCCGGGTACGGTCGTCAAGGGCCTCGTCCGCAACATCGCTGACTTCGGTATCTTCGTCGAGATCGAGGAGGGCATCGACGGTCTCGTGCACATCAGCGACATGAGCTGGACCCAGCGCGTGAAGCACCCGTCGGAGCTCTTCCAGAAGGGCGACGAGGTCGAGGCCGTGCTGCTCAACATCGATACCGGCGACGGCGACAAGCCGAAGATCTCGCTCGGCATCAAGCAGCTGGTTCCCGATCCGTGGGACCGCATCCCGTACGAGTTCCCCGCGGGCAAGATCGTCGATGGCAAGGTCCTCAAGGTCCTCGACTTCGGCGCCTTCGTGGAGCTCGAGCGTGGTGTCGAGGGCCTCGTGCACGTCAGCGAGATCAGCGACGAGCACGTCGAGGATCCGCGCACCGTGCTGACGCCGGGTCAGGCCGTGAAGGTCCAGGTCCTCCACGCCGATGGCGCGGAGCGGAAGATCGGCCTGTCGATCAAGGGCGCGAACCGCGCCAAGGAGACGTCGGACGCCCAGGGCTTCAACTCGCCGAACGCCGGTGGCGCGACGCTGGGTGACAAGTTCCGCGGCAAGCTCGACAAGCTCAAGCCGAAGGGCACCGACGCCTAAGGCGCTGGTCACCGTTCCCCGCACCGGCCGCCTCGCGCGGCCGTTGTCGTTTTCGGGCTAGGATGCGACATGGCCCGGTTTCTGTTGCTCGCGTTGGCGCTGGTGGGGTGTGGCAAGGTCACGGACCCCGATGCGGTCGATGGTTCGATCCACGGCGACGGCACCGGGCTCGACGCCCACGTCGGCGTGACCAAGCCCGTCGCGAAGCTCGCCTCCGTTGCCATCGCGGGCGCCGGCGCGACGTGCGCCATCGGCACCGCGTCGACCGGGCCGGGCACGATCACGTATGTTACGAGCTGGTCGATCAACGGGTTCCCGTTCACGAGCGCGACGACGACGACGCTGCCGAACGACACGCTCCCCCCGTCCATCACCCACACCGGCGACGTAGTCGCGTGCAGCCTGTTCGCGTCGAACGGCATCGACGGGGCGCTGTCGGATCCCGCGCGCGCGACGATGGGCGCGCGGACCGCGTTCCTCGCCGCCCGCGATCTCTCGGCCCCGAACCCGTCGAACGGCACCCTGCTCTCCATCGATCTCGACACGCTGCAGGTGGTGACCATCGGCACCTTCGGGGTCGGGTTCGCGTTCGGGGATCTCGCGTGGGACGCGAAGAACCAGGTCCTCTACATGGTCGACGGGCAGAGCGCGAAGACGCTCTACACGGTCGACATCACCACCGGCAAGGCGACGGCCGTTGGCGTCCACGGGCTGACCGACATGCGCGGCCTCGCCATCGATCCCACGACCGGCAGGCTCTTCGGCGACCTCGGGCTGGCGTCCCCGGCCCTCGTCGTCCTCAACACGACCTCGGGCGCCGCGACGGGGATCGGCGGCACGACCGCGCTCGATGGCCTCGTGTTCGACACCAAGCGGGCGCTCATGATGGGGCTGGTCGCAGGCGGCAGCGCCGCGGTCGTCACGGTCGACGAGACGTCGGGCAAGACGTCGGGCGCGCACATCATCGCGGGCGGCCCGAACGGCGTCGAGAACAGCGGCATGACGTACGACGCGTTCACGGACAAGCTGGTGGCGATCGACGAGGTCGGCACCGTCGTCGAGATCGATCCGGCGAACAACTACTCGTCCTTCGCGCGGACGACGCTGGCGACCACCGGCATCGACGGGGTCGCGATCAAGCTGCCGAAGCCGGAATGATCCGTTGGCTCCGCGTCATCGCGATCGCGACGATCATCTTCTCGATGATCGGGCTCGGCGTCATGGCCGGCCTCTTCCTCGTGGCCAACAGCGGCTGGGTGGCGGTGAACATCCCACCTTGGCTCACCGGGCTGTTCGGCGCCCGGCCCCACGAGGTCTGGCTGCCCGCGCTGATCGCGGGCTGGCTGGCTGCCGCAATCTTGCTTGCTGCCCTCGTCCTGTGGAGCATGTTCTATGTATGGCGGAGGCGGCAGTACGAGACGTTGATCGGGCGGCTGGAGCGCGAGCTGGCGAAGCTCCGCAACCTGCCGTTCACGGAGCCGGCACCTCTCGAGGATCTGCCGGAGACGCCGAACGTGCGCGCGGCGCGCGTGATGGCGGCCCTCGACGAGGACGCGGCGCTGGACTCCTGATCGCGGCGGCCGTGCTGACGGGCGGTTCGCTCGCCGCGGCGCGCGGCGGGGGCGGCGGCAAGCAGGTCCCGGCGGCCAGCCCGGTCTGGGTCGGCTCGTTCGCGAGCGGCGCGGCGAATCGCGTGGTCTGTACCGACTGCGCGGTGCCCGACGTGATCGCGCGCGGCGGCAAGGTCCGCGTCCTCACGCCCGCCGATGGCGGCGCGGCCGCGAGCGGCGACGTGGTGGTGGTGAGCCCGCTCCTCGGCGCGATCACGCCCGGCCACGTCGAGGCGGGGCAGGTGGCGCTCGTCTGGTGGATCGACGATGCCCGCGACTCGGATGACGGCGTGCTCGTGCTGCCCGCGGGCGCGAAGCCGCAGCTCGTGATCCCGACCAAGGGCGATGACGCCGAGATCCGCGCCGCGATCTTGCGCAACGAGACGCTCGCCGGCATCAAGAAGGCGCTCGCCAAGCTCGAGGTCGGCGCGATCGACGTCGATGGCGACGGGCGCGCGGACTTCGCCGTCACGTACGGCTGTTCGGCGTGGAACGACGGGGTGTGCCAGGCGCGCGGGCAGTTCTTTTTGGCCCGGCACGGCGCGCGCTGGGACGAGATCGAGTAGCCCTTCGGGTAGAGTTGCCGCCATGGGTGCGGCGATCGTGCTGTTGCTCGTCGGCCTCGCCGCGCTGGCGGCCGGCGTCCTGATCGGGCGCTACTACGTACCCGATGACCGCCAGCTCCGGCGAACGGCGCGCCACGGCCGTGCGTTCATGCGGGCGCTGAGCCACCTGATCGCACGCGACCACGACACGGTGGTGCGCGAGCTCCGCGCGGTCGTCGAGGAGAACATCGACGACGTCGAGCCGTACTTCGCGCTCGGCGCGATGTTCCGGAGCCGCGGCGAGCACGAGCGCGCCATCCGCGTGCACCAGGCCCTCGCGATGCGCGAGCGCGAAAAGAAGAAGCTGCGGACGCGGGCGATGTACGAGCTCGGCATGGACTTCCGCGCGGCCGGCATGCCGCGCCGGGCGACGCGGGCCATGGAAGAGGTGCTGATCGAAGAGCCGTCTCACGAAGGCGCGCTGCGCTCGCTCGCGGCGCTGTACGAGGAGCAGGCCCGGTTCGCCGAGGCGGCCGAGCTCTGGGAGCGGCTCGGCAAGCGGCGCGGTGAGGACCTCACGGAGCGCGAGCACCACCTCTACGTCGCGGCGGCGCAAGCCGCGCTCGGCCGCGGCGAGCCCGATGCGGCGAAGCAGCTCTTGAAGCATGCGCAGTCGCTCGCCGGCGGCGCGAGCGGGCACTTCTTCGCGGCGGCGGCGGAGCTGGCCGCGGTGCGCAAGAATCACCGCGGCGCGCGCGAGCGGATCAAGCAGGCCCTCGTCGCCGATCCGGGGATCGTGGTGCAGCTGCTGCCGGGGCTCATCGCGGCCGAGCAGGGGCTCGCCGCGACCGCGGGCGGCGGTGGGCTGACGGCAGAGCTGGTGGCCATCGGAGCGGAGCACGACGAGCTGGCCGCGGACGCGGTGCCGGCGGCGGATGGCGCGGCCCTGGCGGCCCTGGCGGACGGCGCAGCCCCGGCGGCCCTGGCGGCCCCGGCGGCCGACGCCGGATCCTCGCCGTCGCCGATCCAGAGCCTGATCCAGGCGGCGTCGGCGACGACGGCGATCGTCGCTCCACCGGCCTCGGCGAGCGCCATCGTCGCCGGCACCCACCCGCTCGTCCCCGAACACACCGCGCCCTCCTCGGTCACCGATCGCGTCCTCGTGACCCTCTCGCAGGTCGAGCAGCAGACCGGCCCGCGCCTCGAGATCGCGCTCATCCGCGCCCAGCTCGTCGCGCCCGAGCTCGCCGCGCAGATGACGCGCGACCTGGTCTCGCAGTTTCCCTCCACGCTCACGACGCGCGTCGCGGTGGCCCGCCTCGCTCTCGCGGGCCGCGAGCCGGCGGCCGTGTACGCCGCGCTCGACGCGCTCGCGGGCGAGCAGGGTGTCGTGGCGTGGGCGCTGCGCGGGCGCTGGCAGTGCGGCCACGGTGGCCACCGCCCCGCGTCCTTCAGCTGGCGCTGCGGCCCGTGCCGGCGCTGGGGCACGCTCGTGATGGAGACCGGCATCGAGGCCCCGCCGCTGCCCGCGCGCGATCGCCGCGCCGCGCCGCGGGCCGCGCGCCCCGAGGCGCTGCTCGGCACGTCGCCCGTCGAGGCGTTGCCGGCGGCGACGCTCGACGTCGCCGGTGATGACGACCTCGGCCACATCGCGGGGCGGCGCTCGCTGCTCGGCCGCGTCGGCGGCTGGATGTCCGGCGCCTGGCGACGCGGCGCCTGATCGCCGCCGCGTCCGCGTCGGGCGGCTGATCTGATATACGGGTGCGGTGACGCCGCCCGAGCCGCCCGAGCCCAGCTCCGAGGGCATTCCGCGCGCCAGCGACGCGACCGGCCCGATCTCGGCGCCGACGCGCTCCCGCACCCAGACCCTGGTCGGCCCCGAGAGCCCGCTGCGCCGGCTCCTCGCGCGCTGGGGCTTCCCGCTGTTCGTCGTCGGGGTCCTCATCCTGGGCCGCGGCGTGCTGCTGCCGTTCGTGTTCGCGAGCCTCATCGCCTACATCCTCGCGCCGGTCGTGCGCTGGATGTCCGAGCGCAAGGATGGCACCCGCCGCCTCCCGCGCGGCCTCGCGATCATCCTCTGCTACATCGTCTTCCTCGCCGCGGTGACCGGCTTCATGTTCTTGCTCGTGCCGCGGCTGTCGACGGACATCGCGCGCATCGGCAAGGAGGCGCCCGGCCTCTACAAGCGCATCAACGACGAGTGGACGCCGCAGGTCGCGCGCTGGCTCGAGGCGAAGTTCCCGTCGCTCGCGGGCGTCAAGACCGCGCCGGAGGAGCAGCCGATGGTCTCGGACGTGCCGCTGCCGCCGGGCACCGCGTTCACGCTGACGCCGCTGCCGGATGGCCGCTTCGCCATGCAGGTCACGCCGAGCGGCGTGGACGTCAAGCCGCGCGCCGACGGCGGCTATCATCTGTCCGCGCTCGAGGCGCCGCCGGAGCCGCAGTCGCTCGAGGACAAGCTGCGCTCGTACGTGAAGAAGGCGCTGCTCGGGCTGCAGTCACAGCTCAACGACGTGGCGCGCGCGACCCAGGATCTCGTCGCGGGCGTCGTGCGCGGCATCTTCCTGTTCTTCTTCACGCTGATGATCGGCGCGTTCATCCTGATCGATCTCGAGAAGGTGCACGCGTTCTTGCGGAGCTTGTTCCCGCCGAACGTGCGCGACGACTACGACATCATCATCCACGACATCAACATCGGGCTGTCCGGCGTGATCCGCGGGCAGCTCGTGATCTGCCTCATCAACGCGGTGTTCACGTACATCGGGCTGACCGTGTTCGGCGTGAAGTACGCGCTCATCCTCGCGATCGTCGCGGGCGTGATGAGCCTCGTGCCGATCTTCGGCTCGATCATGTCGTCGGTGCCGATCGTGCTCGTCGCGCTCGTCTCGGGCGAGCAGGGCATCGACATCTTCCGCGGCGTCGCGATGGTGCTGTGGGTGATCGGCATCCACTTCATCGAGGCGAACTTGCTCAACCCGAAGATCATGGGCACGTCGGCGAAGATCCACCCGGTGCTCGTCATCTTCGCGCTGTTCTTCGGGGAAGCCGGCTTCGGCCTCGTCGGCGCGCTGCTCGCGGTGCCGATCCTCTCGGCGATCCAGGTCGTGTTCATGTACTTCTATCGGAAGACCTGGAAGGACCCGGCGCGCCGCGAATCGGGCCCGATCCGCCGGCTGCCCGACGTGCCGTCCGTCATCGCTCCGACGAAGAAATAGCGCCGGGTTGAACCCGCTGCCCGAGGGTGTTACGCAGTAGGCATGGCTCGCGTTTGGACCACCGTGACGCTCGCCACGCTTCTTGGCATGGTGGGCACGGCCGCCGCGCAGCCGGCCGATCCCTACGCGGACCCCAAGCCGGCGCCTGACGCGCCGACGGCGCCGCCGCCCTCCACCGCGCCGCGGTCCGACGCGCCGATCGCCGACCCGGCCCTCGCCGAGCAGGTCGCCGGCTCGCTCGTCATCCGCGCGATCGATCTGTACGACGCGCGCGAGCTCCGCGATGCGAAGCAGCTCGCGGTCGAGGCCGTGGTCACGAGCCCCCATGGCCCGTCCGCCGAGCGCGCCCGCGCGCTGATCCACCAGATCAACCAGCAGCTCGGGATCCCCGAGGAGCAACCGCCCGCGCCGTTGCCGCCGCCCGCGCGGCCCGCCCCGCAGACGCCGGATTCCCCCGACGACGGCACGAAGATCACGAAGGGACCGATCGACGCGCCCACCGCCGGACACGGCCGGGTCGCCGCGCAGGTCCACGCCGGCCTCTACACCGCGCTCATCGGCGCGACGATCGGCAGCGCGTTCAGCGACTCGAACCAGGCCGCCGGCGCGATCCCCGTCGGCCTCGCGGCGGGCGCGGCGGGCGCGGTCGTCCTGGCCCCCGTGCTCGACCGCCATCTCGACGAGGCGCAGATCCGCACCGTCGGCTCCGGCACCGTGTGGGGCGGCGTGATCGGCGGCCTGTTCGCCGACCTCACCACCGGCGTCGGCATCGGCAGCAGCGGTACCACCGGTCGGCAGGTGCTGGTCGGCGCGAGCATCGGGTCGACGCTCGGCGGGCTCGGCGGGCTCGCGCTGGCAAAGCAGCACGAGCTCACCCGCGGTGACGTCGCGCTCGTCGACACGCTCGCCGGCATCGGAACATTCGGTGGCTTCACGATCGGCTTGCTGATGCAGCCGGCGCAGAGCGAGGCGTACGATCTGAACGCGGTCCTCGGGGCGGCGGGCGGCATCGTCGCCGGCCTCGTCGCGGCGCCGAGCACGAACACCACGCCGCGGCGCATGGTGCGCGTCGCCGAGTACGCGATGGCGGGCGGGGCGGTGCCGTTCATCCTCTTGCCCGTGACGGGCGCGTCGAGCGGCGCCGAGCGCGTCGTGGGCGCGCTGTCGTCGATCGGGCTCGTCGGCGGTGCGATCCTCGGGTTCCGCAGCACGAAGGACTGGGACAAGGGCCAGGACGCCGCCGCGGGCGCGCACGACGCGCCGCCGGCGATCGTCGGCCGCGCGAGCGACGGCACATGGGCGGTCGGGACGCCGGGCCTCGAGCCGCTCTCGGTGCAGCTCGACAACCATCAGCACGGCCTCGGCCTCACGCTGATGGGCGGCCGCTTCTGACCCGCGCGGCAGATCGCAGACGACCCGCCGCGGCGCCCCCACGCCGAGATAGACGCCACGGAAGAGGGTGAGAGCTCGCACCTCCGGCTCGGCGTCTGCCTTGGCCTCTGGCTCGGCGTCTGCGGCGCCTCGGCGGTTACTCTTCGCTCACGGTCTTCGCACGCGGAAGACGAGCGCGCCGCCGAGGCGGACGTCCTCGTAGTCGGCGAAGCCGATGCGCGCGAGCCAGGCGCGGAGCTCGGCCGGCTCGAAGCGGCGGATGCCGGCCGCGCGCGCCGTGATGCGCCCGAGCAGCGAAGGTGCCTCCGCGAACGTCGAGCCGCAGTAGATGCCGCCCGGCCGCAGCACGCGCCGGATCTCGCGGAACACGAGCTCGGGGTCATCGTAGGCGTGCAGGGCGCCCGCGTTGTTGACGCCGCCGAACGCACCGTCGACGAACGGCAGCGCGTGCGCGTCAGCGCGGACGAGCACGACGTTGGGGTAGCCGCCCGTGCGCTGCGCGGCGACGTCGAGCATCGCGCGCGAGATGTCGAGCCCGACCACCAGCGCGCCCGGCGCGGAGGCCGCGATCGCGCGCGCGAACGCGCCGGGACCGCACGACAGATCGAGCCACGGGCCGGGCCGCTCGTCGAGGCCGAGGCTGTGCTTGTGGATGAACAGCTCGCCGGACAGGCCGCCGACGGAGCCGCCGGCCCCGCGGCCCGCGAGGAGCCGGACGAAGCCCGGGCGCCACACGCGGTCGTAGATGCGCGCGACGAGGTCGCTCTCCATCAGGCGCTGCTCGTTCGTCGTGGCGAGCGGCTCCCCGCCGATCGTCGCGTCGAACAGGTCGAGGACGGGTTGCGCGGTGGCCGGCTCGAGGCCGCAGCTCCGGCAGCGCGGCATGCGCGATCCGGCGAAGGGCGCGGCGGTCTTGCAGCGCGGGCACTGGAGGATCGGCAGGACGGCGGGATCCACGGGGGCCGGTTGTAGCCCGAAGCGCTGCCCGATCGATTGCGTCAGCGCGGGGATTTGGGTACGACGCCAGGCGATGAGCTGTCGTCGACTCGTGAGGGGATGGGCCGTGGGCCTCGGCCTGGCGAGCGCGGTGGCTGGCGCGGCGCCCGCCCCGAAGCGGCCGCCGGCGCCCGCGGTCAAGCCCCCCAAGGTCAAGAGCGTCGCGGCGAGCGAGATCGCCGTGCTCGAGGCCACGCTCGCCGGAGCCGACGTGGAGTCCGCCGCGAAGGCCGCCGACGCGCTCGGCGCCATCGACGCCCCCGCCGCGCACGACGCGCTGCTCGACGCGCTCGCGATGGGCTTGCCCGCGCCGGTCGCCGCGCCCGCCCTGACCGCGCTCGCGCTCCACCCGGCGCCCCCGGACGTCACCGCGCTCGTGCGCTACGCCGGCCACCACAACATCAACGTCCGCGCGACGGCGCTGACGGCGCTCGCGATGTACGCCGATCCGACGGCGCGCGCGGCCGTGCTCGCGGGCCTGCACGACGGCGCCGGGCTCGTCCGGGGCGCCGCCGCGGCCGCCGC
>JANXOM010000034.1 GCA_025353585.1 Deltaproteobacteria bacterium | reverse complement strand
CCGGCGGCCTCGCCGGTGTGCTCGGCCTTGCCCAGGCCGCGCCCGACGACGCCGAGCCCGATCGCGCGACCCTCGAGCCGCTCGCCGCCGTCGTGCGTCGGCTCGGCCGTGGCCTGCCCGGCGCGACCGTGTACCTCGCCGGCGAGTTCAAGACGCTCGACAAGGACGCGATCCGCGCGGCCGTCGCGGCGGCGGGCGCGCGCGTCGTCAGCGGCCCGTTCCCCGGCACCGATTACTACGTGCACGGCGACTGGTGCCTCGTGCAGACGATCGCGCAGCTCGAGCGGCAAGGCGCGCGTCGCCTGCGCAGCGGCGAGCTGGAGGGGATCTAGTGCCAACCTCCCGCGGCGCGCTCGCGAAGCCGTATCGCATCGCCTTCCTCGTCCCCGAGGTCACGCTCGAGGGCCCGGACCAGGTCCACGCGCGCGAGGCGGCCGCCCTCGTGTGGCTCGCGTGCATCGAGGCGCTGCAGCGGCACCCCGGCGTCAGCGTGCTGCAGCCCGACGCGACGCCGCTCGTCCCGCAGGACGGGCACTACGCACCGGCGGGCGCGGATCGCGGCGCGTCGCCCGGCGATGCGGTGTTCGGACCCACGCGGCGCGACGAGCTCCTGTGGCTCGAGCTCGCCCTCTTGCCGGGCGGCAAGCCGGCCGTCGTACGGCTCCACGGGCGTGCGCGCGATGGCGCGGAGCAGACGTTCGACGCGCTCGGGCGCGCGCTCGGCGAGCAGGTGCAGCAGGCGTTCGGCGCGTGGCTGTCCGCGCGCGGGCTCGCCCTCGACGCGCTGCCGCGCACGCTCGACACGCTGACGGCCGACGACGCGCTCACCGTCGTACGCGCGGTGGCGCCGCTGCTCGCCGAGCAAGCGCGGGTCGGCGGCGTGGCGGCGGGCACCGCGCGCGGGCGCGCCGACGAGATCGACGACGACGAGGAAGCCCCGCCGCCGGTGCTGGAGCTCCTCGAGCTCGAGCCGGCCGACGACGCGGCCTCGACGAGCGTGATGATGGAGGTCGGCGACGCGTCGATCCTCGAGGAGCTCACCGCCGAGCCGCGCACCACGATCTCCGGCCGGCCGCGCGCGATCGCGAACCGGCTACCGGCGTCGCTGCGCGTCCCCGCGATCCGGCTCCTCGAGATCGGCCTCGGCGATGACCTCTCCGACCTCGTGCTGATGGCGGACCCCGAGCACCCGCAGGCGCTGTTCGCGCGCTACCTCGCCGCGCCGGTTCGGGACCTCGGGCTCCTGCGCCGCGTGCTCGCGAGCGCCCCGGGCTGGGCGCGGCCCTACGCCGAGCTCGCGGCCCCCGACGAGGTCGACGGTGCCGGCCTCGCCCGCGCCGGCTGCGCCGCCCTGCGGCGCGGTGAGATCGACCCGCCGCTACCGGACGACGCGAACCCTGGCCGCCCGCCCACGACGCTCGAGGTGATCGCGGCCACGGGCATCGCCGCCGTGTGCCGACCGGCGAGCCTCGCCGTGCTCTCGGCGGCGGCGGACCGCCTCGCGGCCGACGGGCGCGTCGACGACGGCGCGCGGCTCCTCGAGCGCGCGGTCGGGCTCCACGGCGGCGTGCCCGACGCGCACCTCGCGCTGATCGATCTGCTCGGTCGCGCAGACCGCGAAGGCGCGCGCCTCGCGCAGGCGATGGCGTCGGCGTGGCGCCACGGCTGCCCCATGGACCCCGCGCTGCCGTGGTATCCGGATCAGATCCGCGTGGACCTGCGCGCGTCGACGGCGCTGCTCGGCGTCGGGCGGCTCGACGAGGCGATCGCCTTGCGCGCGAACCGGCTCGAGGGCCGGGAGGCGCAGTGGCCGAGCTTCACGACGACGCTCGGCGCCTGGCGCAAGGATCCGCGCTTCGTCGCGTGGAGCTACGCGCGCGAGGGCGCGTTCCGCGGCGACGACGCCCGCGTCGTGGAGGGCTTCGGTCGCGCGGAGCCGGATGACGCGGTCGATCTCGCGCTGTTCCTCGATGCGCTCGTCGCGCTCGGCCGCGAGGACGAGGCGCAGCTCGCGTGGGCGCAGTTCGGCCTCGGGGCCGGGCACGCCGCGCCCGTCGCCCGGCTCGCGGCCGCGCGCGCGCTGTTCTCGGCCGGCGACTGGCGCCGCGGGCTCGACGAGATGTGGCGCGTGGAGCTGACGTGCCCCGGGCGCGACGATCAGGTGGCGCTCGCCCGGCTCGGGCTGTTCCTGTCCGTCGCGCCGGTCGAGACCGTCGAGGCGGCGCTCGGCGAGCGGCTCGCCATCGGCGCGCCCACGCTCGCCCGGCGGATGGCCCGCGACGCGGCGGACTTCGTGGTCGGCGCGGCGAAGAGCAGCGTGATCGCGCGCGCGCTCGGCAAGCTGACCGCCGTCGAGTTCGATGGGACGTGGCTCGCCGGCTTCGCGGCCGATACGCGCAGCAAGGCGGCCATCGACGCGCTGTTCGCCGACGTGGGCGCCCCTCGCAAGGAGGCGCCGCGGCCGCGCGCGCGGGCGGGCACGCCGACGGGCGGCGATCCGGGGAGCAGCAACGAGCTCGCGCGCGCCGATCGCCTCGTCAACCGGTGGATCGAGGCGGTCTACGCGGACGTGGGGGAGGACGACGCGGCGGGCATCGCGCAGGCCGCCGCGTACGCCGCCGCGAACGCGCTCGCGCGCTACCTCGCCATGACCACGCAGGCGCCGAGCGTGCATGCCGGCGCCCTCCGCACCGTCGCGGCCGAGGCGCTCGCGCTCGTGCGTCGCCATCGCCACGCGCTCGCCGATCGGGACGCCCGCGCCGTGCTCGGCGCGGTGGATCCGCCGCTGCGCCGCGCGGATCGCTGGGTCGGCGGCGCGTGGCTCGGCACGCTCGAGCGCAGCCTCGGCATCGACGAGCGCGCGGCCGGAGATGTCGCCGGCTTCGCGCAGCCGCACGCGACCGTCGCGTCGCGCGTGCTCGGGCCCGAGGAGACGGCGGTGCTCGGCTGGTCGGTCGTGCGGCTCCACCGCGATCGCCCCGAGGGGTGGGCGGCTGCGTGCGCGGCGCAGGCCCAGCGGCTCGCGCTCCACACCGGGCGCGCGGGCGCCGACGAGTGGGCGGAGGCGGTGGCGGCGCAGCTGGGGACGCGCGCGATCGATGTCGACGAAGCGCTCGACGCCCTCCACGTCGCCTGCTACCTCGCCGAGGGCGTCGGTGCTCGTCGCGGGGCTCGCGAGCGCGGAGCCACGCTGGCGCGACGCGCATGTCGCCGAGATCGAGCGCTCGTGGACGGCGGCCAAGCTCGAGGTCCCGTTCGCGTTCGAGCGGGTCGCGGCGGGCGTGTTCGCCGCGCTCCAGGCCCGCGAGCCGGCGCGCGCGGAGAAGCTCGGGCGCTGGGCCGTCGCGTTCGACCCGACGAACGCCGAG
>JANXOM010000032.1 GCA_025353585.1 Deltaproteobacteria bacterium | reverse complement strand
GACGTCTCCGGTTATTCGCAAGCGGAGCTCAATCGCATCGCGCGACAACTGAACGGCCGCCCGCGCAAAACCCTCGACTACCAAACCCCAGCTGAGGCATTAAAGGCTGCCGTTGCGCTGACCGGTTGAAGTCAAGCAGGCACCTTGTTAGTGTCCGGGATCCGGACGGCGCAGAAGATTCGCGCGGGGCCGCGGTGTCCGGCATGCAGACCGCTCGCGACGTCCTCTTGCTAGCGCTCACCCTCCGCCGCGCGGCGGGCCGCGCCGATGGCGGCGTGGGCCGTCTTCGCGACGCGTCGGGCACGGAGACCGGCCGCCGCTCGTACCCCTTGGACGGCCGCGTTGGCATGGCCCGAGGCCCGCCGCCGATCGGGACGCCCAGCGGCCGCATCTGGCGATGGCCGAGTCACCGGGTGAGCGCGTACACCCCGACCGGGCGCGGCGGCGGCGTCACGCCGACCGTCCACTTGTCGAGGGCGACTCGCCAGCCCGCCGCCTCCATCGCGTGGAGCAGTGGCATCCCCGCCTCGCGAAACGGATCCGCGAGGAGCACCGTGCCGCCGGGCGCGAGGTTCGTCTCGAAGATGTGCCGCAGGCTCGCGTGAAGGCCGGCCGCGTAGAGGATGTCCGAGCCGAGGATGATGTCGTACGACTCGGCATCCTCCCACGCCGTCCAGTCGGCGAGCCGATGCTCGATGCCCGTCACCCCGTTGCGCTCGGCGTTCTGCTTGCACACGTGCAGCACGATCTTCTGCCGGTCGGTCTGCACCACCCGGCCGCCCGCGACCGCCGCGACCATCCCCGGCAGGCCGGTCCCCGCGCCCAGCTCGAGGATCCGCTGTCCCGCGAGGGCGGGTCCTCGCGACGCGAGCTCGTGCGCCAGCGCGATCGCGGCGGGCCACAGCATGATCCCGTACGGCCGCTTCGTCGCCCCCTCGCTGCGCAGGAACTCGTGCTCCTGTTCGCGGGCGATCACGGCGCCGGTGTTGCGGATGACCCAGGAGCGGCCGCCCACCTCGAGCGTGACCTCCTCGACCTGCAGATCGCCCGCGGTCGTGTGGAGGACATCGGGGTACGTCGGCGCGGCCATGCGGCAGTGTCCGTCACGCTCGCCGAAAAGGCGAACCCCGCCGGGTGCTACGCTCCGCGGCGATGGCCCCGACCGATGATGCGACCGCCCTCGCCGAGCGCGTAGGGCGCGGCGACGTTCACCCGACCGAGCTCGTCGACGCCGCCATCGCCGGCATCGAGAAGGTCAACCCGGCGCTCAACGCGGTCGTCCACCGCATGTACGACCAGGCGCGCGCGGCCGCGAAGGGCACGCTCCCCGACGGCCCGTTCCGCGGCGTGCCGTTCGTCGTCAAGGATCTCGACGGCTGGCTCGCCGGCGAGCCGTACACCCAGTCGTGCCGCATGTCGAAGGACTTCATCGCGCCCGAGGACGCCGAGATCATCGCGCGCATGAAGCGGACCGGCGTCGTGATCGTGGGCAAGACCAACTGCTCCGAGCTCGGGATCCTCGGCATCACCGAGTCCGAGCTCCGCGGCCCCGCGCGCAACCCGTGGAACCCGGCGCACACGCCGTGCGGCTCGAGCGGCGGCACGGCGGCGATCGTCGCGTCGCGCGCGGTCACGATGGGCCACGGCGGCGACGGCGGCGGCTCGATTCGGATCCCGGCCTCGGCGTGCGGGCTGTTCGGCATGAAGCCGACGCGCGCGCGGAACCCGCTCGGCCCGCGGACCAGCGAGGGCTGGGGCGGCTACGTGCAGCCGGGCGTGATCACGCGGAGCGTGCGTGATTGCGCCACCATGCTCGACGCCACGCAGGGCCCGGATCCCGGCGCGCCGTACGCCTCGCCGCCACGCGAGCGCCCGTACGCCGAGGAGATCCTGCGCGCGCCGCGCAAGCTCCGCATCGCGTTCTCGACGGGCTCGCAGCTCGGCCGCCGGACCCACGGTGACGTGCAGGCCGCCGTGCGCGATGCCGCCGCGCTGTGCGCGAGCCTCGGCCACGAGCTCGAGGAGGTCGCATTGCCGATCGACCGCGAGGCGCTCGTCGCCGCGTACTTCGCGCAGATCGCCGTGGGCGCCGCCGCGAGCATCGACGAGACGGCGCGCTGGGTCGGGCGCGCCCCGACGCCCGCCGACTTCGAGCCGACCACGTGGATGCTCGCCACGATCGGCCGCAAGCTGCCGGCGATGGAGCTGCAGCGCTCGCGCGACGCGTGCCAGCACGCCGGACGGACGCTCGGCCAGTTCTTCCAGCGCTACGACCTGTTCCTCGACGGCACCCTCGCCTACCCGCCCAGCACCGTCGGCGAGCTCGCGCTCAAGCCGGCCGAGCGCGCGGCCCTCGCCGCGTTGCGCGTGGTGTCGCCGCGATTCGTCCTCGACAAGCTGCTCGCCACGCTCGGCGCGAACGCGCTCGAGAAGACGCCGAACACGCAGGTCGCGAACCAGACGGGCCTGCCGGCGATGAGCGTGCCGCTGGCGTGGAACGCGGCAGGGCTGCCGATCGGCGTGCAGTTCATGGCGCCGTTCGGCGACGAGGCCACGCTGTTCCAGCTCGCCGCGCAGCTCGAGACCGCGCGGCCGTGGGCGAACCGGCTGCCGCCCGTCTCCGCGTTCTGACTACCAGACCGCGCCGTGCGCACGGTCGTCGTCGCCGTCGCGCACGCGCGCCGCGTAGTACACCGCCGCGACCGCGGCGCGCATCTCGCCCTCGGGGCACGCGAGCGGCTGCGGATGGCCGTGCCAGTGATCGTCGCCGTACGCGATCACGACGAGGCGATCGCGCAGCGGCGCGATCCGCGTCGCGCAGCCGGCGCGCGCGCGGTCCCACAGCTCGAGCTCGCCGCCCCATGCCGCGTCCCACGCGCGCGGCGCGTAGTAGAGGATCGACGCGACGCGATCGAGGTGGCGCGCGCTGTCGCGATTGAAGTCCGCGTGCACGGCGAGGTGCCCACCCGGCAGCGTCGCGAGCGGGCCCGCGCCGGTGAAGTGCGGATCGCCGATCAGATCGCGCCGGCCGGTCAGCGCCGCGAGGAAGTCGAGGAACGCGCCGCCGTTGAGCTCGGCGAGCAGGTGGCGCAGCGCCGGGGCCGCGTCGTCAATGCCGCCGCGCAGCCGCCCCGCCTGCTCGGCGTAGTCGCGGCGCTTCCAGCTCGGCTGCGCGGGCGGCGGGAACGCCTCCGCGATCGCCCGCGCGCGCG
>JANXOM010000030.1 GCA_025353585.1 Deltaproteobacteria bacterium | reverse complement strand
CTTGCGCGCAGGCTTGCTCGCGCGCGGTCGTCCAGCGCGCGAAGTCCGCCGCGAGCTGCGCGGCGGCCGGGGCCTGCCCCGCGGCCGTCAGCGCCGTCGCCGCCGTCGCCGACCAGACGGTGCTCGGCGAGAGCGCGGGCGGGGCGCACGCGAACGCCGGCGCGACCGTCACGCCGCCCTCGCCGCGCGTGAGCGCGAAGCCCACCGCGACCAGCGCCGCCGCCGCCGCGCCCATCGCCACGAGGGGCAGGCGCCCGCGCGCGGTCGCGAGATCGCCTTCGAGGCGCGCGAGGAGCGCGTCCATCGTCGGCCAGCGCTTTTGTGGATCGGGATCGAGCCCGCGCCGCAGCGCCAACCGCACGCTCCGCGGCAGCTTCGTCAGCTCCTCGGGCGCGGGGCCGCGCTCGACCTGCGCGCGCAACGCGGCCGCGGTCTCGGCCCGAAACGGCCGCTCGCCCGCGAGCGCCTCCCACAGCGCGACGCAGTACGCGAACTGATCGCTCGCGGGTCCGACGACGCCGACCCACTGCTCGGGCGCCATGTACGCCGGCGTCCCGAGCACGGAGCCCGTGCGCGTGAGGCCCGACAACGAGCTCGGCGTCTCCCGCGCATCGAGGGCCGGCGTCGCGTCGCGCGTCTCGGCGAGCGGATCCGCGGGCGCCTCGACGCCGCGCGCGAGCCCGAAGTCGGTGACGACGACGCGGCCATCGCGCCCGCGCAGCACGTTGTGCGGCTTGAAGTCGCGGTGGACGAGGCCGGCCGCGTGCGCCGCGGCGAGCCCGCGGCCCGCGTGCGCGAACACCTCGAACACGGCCACCGGATCGCGGCGCGCGGCCTTGAGCCACTCGTCGACCGTCCCGCCGTCGACCAGTTCCATCGCCACGTAGTCGCGCCCGCCCGCGGAGCCGACCTCGTGCACCACGACGACGTTGGGATGCGCGAGGCGCGCCATCGCCCGGGCCTCGCGGAGCAAGCGCTGCCGGGCCTCGTCGCCGCTCGCCGCGCTGCGCAGCACCTTGAGCGCGACCCGCCGCTCGAGATCCGGATCGAACGCCGCGTGGACCACGCCCATGCCGCCAACGCCGAGCTCGCGCTCGATGCGATAGCGGCCGAGGGTCGCGCCGACCCCCGCGACCGGGAGCGCGGGCGAGCTCGGGTCGGCGGTGGCCGTCCGCGCCAGCTCGTCGTCCGCTTTCACGCCGGCACAATAGCACCGCGCAGATCCCCGCGACTCCGCCTGCACTTCTCGCAGGCGCGTCCTGCCAGGCCCGCAGAGGCGGCGAGGCTCGCGGCCCGGCCGGCGTGTCGTCTCGCGTACTTACGGGCGGCACGAGGGTTGCGATAGCTCCGATTCGACCAAGGAGGTCGCTATGCTGACCAAGATCAAGCTCGCGCTCGTCGCCTCGCTCTCTCTCCTCACCGGCGCGGCCGGCATCGCCGCGGCCCACGGCGGCGGGGACGGCGGCGGGACGGGCAACCACAAGGCCGAGCTCCTCGCCAAGTACGACGCCAACGGCGACGGCAAGCTCGACGACGCCGAGAAGGCAAAGATGAAGGCGGACTTCCAGGCCAAGCGCGCCGTGCGCAAGGCCGAGCGGCTGGCGAAGTTCGACACCAACAAGGACGGCAAGCTCGAGCCAGCCGAGCGCCAGGCGATGCGGGCGGAGAGGAGCGCGGAGCGCTTCGCGAAGCTCGACACCAACGGCGACGGCATGCTCTCGAAGGACGAGTTCGCGGCGGGCGCGGAGATGCACGGCCACGGTGGCCACGGCGGCCACTTTCGGGGCGCACCCGGCAAGGGGCGGTAAGCTCGCCGCGTGGCGCCTCGAGCTCTGACCCTGTCGCGCTCGCTCGGATGGTCGGTCGTCGCCGCGTTCGCGCTCGTCGCGCTCGCCGTCGTCGCGACCGCGTGGACGACGCGCGGGACGGTGGCCGACGCCGCCGACGAGGTGCGACGCGGAGAGACGCTCGCGGCCGAGCAAGCCGTGCGCGCCGAGCTCGCCGACCTGGGCGGCCCGCCGACCGACGCCGAGCTGGCGACGATCCTCCACGATCATGCCGAGGAGGGCGTCCGCTACATCGCGTCGGTGGGCGGACATGGCCGCGTGCAAGCGTCGGCGGGCACACCCGTCGGCAGCGACCTCGGCCTCGAGCGCGGCCGCAAGATGGCGATGGTGCGCGGCCGCATGCGGGTCGAGTCGCGCACGCAGTTTCGCCGCGCGTGGGGCGACGGCGGTCGCGGGCTCAGCCTCGTGATCGAGGTCGAGCCCGTGGAGGCCGACGCGCTGCGCGACGCCGCGACGCGCACGGTGCTCATCGGCGGGCTGGCCGCGCTCGGCCTCCTCGGCGTGGCCGTGGTGCTGCTGCGCCGCGAGCTGCACCGGCAGGCCGACGAGAGCGCCCGCGAGCGCGAGCGCCGGCTCGCGAGCCTCGGCGAGATGTCGGCGGTCCTCGCGCACGAGATCAAGAACCCGCTCGCGTCGCTGAAGGGCAACGCGCAGCTGCTCGCGGCGATGCTGCCCGCCGGCGACGACGCGCCCACGCTGAAGGCGCGCGCGAAGGCCCAGCGCGTGGTCGACGAGGCGCTGCGCCTCGAGCAGCTGACGGTGGATCTGCTCGCGTTCGTGCGCACGGGCGCGCTCGCGCGGACGCCGGTCGATCCGGGCGCGCTCGTGCGCGAGGTCGCGGCGAGCGTGGCGGAGGGCATCACCGTCGACACCACGGGCGCGCCACCGCTGTGGTCGCTCGACGGTGCGCGCGTGCGCCAGGTCCTCGTGAACCTGCTCGACAACGCGGTCGCCGCCGGGCCGCCCGCGCAGGCCCGCGTCCGCGCCGAGGGCGGCCAGCTCGTCCTCGAGGTCTCCGACCACGGCCCCGGCGTCCCCGCCGGCGACCGCGACAAGATCTTCGAGCCGTTCCACACCGGCAAGACGCACGGGACGGGCCTCGGTTTGCCCGTCGCGCGCCGGATCGTCGAGCAGCACGGCGGCGCGCTCACCGTCCTCGACGCGCCGGGCGGCGGCGCGCTGTTTCGGGTCGCGATTCCGGCGTAAGGTCTCCGCATGGCCCGCATCCTGGTCGCCGACGACGAGCCCGGCCTGCGCGAGTTCGTCACCGACGCGCTCGAGCTCGACGCGCACACGGTCGTCGCGGCGAAGGACGGCCGCGAGGCGAGCAAGCTCCTCGACGAGCGCGGCTTCGACCTCGTGATCACCGACCTCAAGATGCCGGGGCTGACGGGCATCGAGCTCCTGCGCAAGGTGCGCGCGGAGCAGCCCGAGGTGGAGGTGATCGTGATGACGGCGCACGGGACCGTCGACAACGCCGTCGAGGCGATGAAGCTCGGGGCGTTCGAGTACTTGCAGAAGCCGCTCTCGGGCCCCGACGAGCTCCGCCTGCTCGCGCACCGCGCTCTCGAGCGCCGCGGCCTGCGCGATCGCGTCGACGGGGCCGAGCGCCGCGCCGGGACGGACCCCGCCGGCCCCCCGCTCACGTACGGCGATCCGGCGATGACGCCGGTCGTCGATGCGATCGACAAGGTCGCGCGCACGCACGCCACCGTGCTGCTCCTCGGCGAGAGCGGCACGGGCAAGGAGGTCGCCGCGCACGCGATCCACCTGCGCAGCCCGCGCGCGAGCCGGCCGTTCATGGCCATCAACTGCGCCGCGCTCAGCGAGACGCTGCTCGAGAGCGAGCTCTTCGGCCACGAGAAAGGGGCCTTCACCGGCGCGAGCGAGCGCCAGCGCGGCCGGCTCGAGCTGGCCGCGGGCGGCACGTTCTTCCTCGACGAGATCGGGGAGATGAAGCTCGAGCTGCAGGCGAAGCTGCTCCGCGTGCTGCAGGAGAGGCGCTACGAGCGCATCGGCGGCGCGCGCACGCTGGAGGCGGACGTCCGCTGGATCGCGGCGACCAACCGCGACCTGCGCGGGATGATCGCGACCGGCGCGTTTCGCGAGGACCTCTACCACCGGCTCGCGGTGTTTCCGATCAAGCTGCCGCCGCTGCGCGACCGCCCGGCCGATCTTCTACCGATCGCGCGCACGCTGCTCGTCCGTATCGCACGCGACCTCAAGCGCTCGGTGCCGCGGCTGACGCCGGCGGCGGAGAAGCGGCTCGGGACGTCGAGCTGGCGCGGGAACGTGCGCGAGCTGGCGAACGCGCTCGAGCGCGCGGCGATCCTCGCCGACGGCGACCTCATCGACGCCGAGCACCTGTGGCTCGAGGACGGTGGTCCGAGCGCGGCGGGGGCGGCGGCGCCGCCCGGAGACGGCACGGTCAAGCCGCTCGCGGAACTCGAGCGCGAGGCGGTGCTGCACGCGCTCGCGGTGGTCGGAGGTAACCGCCGCCGCGCCGCCGAGCTGCTCGGGATCGGCGAGCGCACCTTGTATGACAAGCTGAAAAAGTACGGCGTCGATTAACTCTTCTGGGGCCGTGGCGTCCCTGCAACAATGGCCGAAACGCCCCGCAGAGTTCGCAGGACGCCGCCGCGACGGGGCGGCAACTGCTTGGATTTCTTGGGCGTCAACCTCGGCACGCCGGGTGCTCTACCGACCTCAACAACAGGAGGCTACGTATGAATCGCATCATCTCGCTCGCCGCGCTCTCGATCACGCTCATGGGTGGGGTCGCGATGGCCGACCACGGTCGCGAGCGGCACGAGGTCGTCCGCGAGTCGGTCCACGTCCGCGGTCCGTCGGTGAACGTTCACGAGAGCGTCCACGTGCGCGGCCCGGTCATCCGCGAGGACGTCCACGTGCGCGGCCCGGTCATCCACGAGACCGTGCGCGAGAACGTGTACATCCGCGAGCCGGGGCGTGAAGGCGTGGTCGTGCGCGGCGGGCCGGTGTGGCACGAGGGCGTGCGGTTCCGCGAGTACGGCGTGCGGCCGGAGTATCGCTACGAGAACTTCCGGCCGATCGACGGTTACAACTGGCACCGCGGGGAGTGGATCTGGAACGGCGGAGAGTGGGTCTGGACGCCGGGCTGGTACGTCCACGTGTCCCTGTAGCGCCCGGGCTCGTGCGGCGAGCTTCGCGCGCGCCCACCGCAGTAACCCGGCGGGCCGTTGTGTCGTATGCAGTGCGTATGACCGTCTCCCCCACTGGCTACGACGTGACGCCGCTCGCGCCGGACCGCATCGAGGCCCTCGCCACCGAGCTATCGCCCGAAGAACGCCGCGTCATCATGCACCAGGGGACCGAGCGCGCGTTCTGCGGGCTCTTCCTCGACAACAAGAAGGACGGCACGTACACGTGCCGCCTGTGCGGCTTGCCGCTGTTCGCCTCGAGCGCGAAGTTCGAGTCGGGCACCGGCTGGCCGAGCTTCTTCAAGCCGTTCGACGACGAGCACGTCGCGGAGATCACGGACACCAGCCACGGGATGCGGCGCGTGGAGATCCGGTGCAAGCGCTGCGACGCGCACCTGGGCCACGTCTTCGATGACGGCCCGCCGCCGACGCATCAGCGGCACTGCCTGAACTCGGTCTCGCTCGCGTTCGTCGACGCCGGCAAGCCAATGCCGCTCCGCAGCTAAGCTACGCTCGGCGCGTGCCGCTCGATCTGCCGTTCCAGCCTCCCGTCGCGCCGATGCTCGCGAAGCCGGCGCCGCTGCCCGAGGGCGCGGGCTGGCTCTACGAGCCGAAGTGGGATGGCTTTCGCGCGCTCGTGTTCAAGAGCGACGACGAGATCTATCTGCAGTCGCGCGACGAGAAGCCGCTCGGTCGCTACTTTCCGGAGCTGCTGGCGCCTCTGCGCGCCCACCTGCCGCCGCGCTGCGTGCTCGACGGCGAGATCGTGATCGCGACGGAGAACCGGCTCGACTTCGAGGCGCTGCTGCTGCGGATCCATCCAGCGAAGTCGCGGGTGGCGCTGCTCGCGGCAGAGACGCCGGCCTCGTACGTCGCGTGGGACCTGCTCGCCGAGGGCGGCGACGACCTGCGCGCGCGCCCACTAGCCGAGCGCCGCGAGCGCCTCGAGCGCGTGCTGGCGAGCGCCGCGCCGCCGGTGCACGTGACGCCGCTGACGCGGGATCCCGCGGTCGCGCGCGACTGGTTCCATCGATTCGAAGGCGCCGGGCTCGACGGCGTGATCGCGAAGCCGGACGACCTCGTGTACCAGCCGGGCAAGCGCGTGATGGTGAAGATCAAGCACACGCGCACGGCGGACTGCGTCGTCGCCGGCTTCCGCTGGTACAAGGGCGGCAAGGACACGCTCGTCGGGTCGCTCCTGCTCGGGCTATGGGACGCCACCGGCGTGCTGCACCACCTCGGCGTTGCATCGTCGTTCAAGGCCGAGGAGCGCGCGCGTCTCACGGAGAAGTTCGCGCCGTATCGCGAGGGCGCGGCCGAGGTGCATCCGTGGCGCGAGTGGGCGGAATTCCAGGAGGCCGAGACGGCGCAGCGCCTGCCGGGCGCGACGAGCCGCTGGAACCGCGGCAAGGATCTCTCGTGGGTCCCGCTGCGGCTCGAGCTCGTGGCCGAGGTCACCTACGACCACCTGCAGGGCACGCGCTTCCGCCACGCGACGCACCTGAAGCGCTGGCGCCCCGACAAGCCCGTCGCCGACTGCCGCTACGACCAGCTCGAGGTCACGCCCGCCTTCGAGCTGGCCACCATCTTCGGCGCCCGCTAACAGGGGCCTGCTTGACTTCAACCGGTCAGCGCAACGGCAGCCTTTAATGCCTCAGCTGGGGTTTGGTAGTCGAGGGTTTTGCGCGGGCGGCCGTTCAGTTGTCGCGCGATGCGATTGAGCTCCGCTTGCGAATAACCGGAGACGTC
>JANXOM010000424.1 GCA_025353585.1 Deltaproteobacteria bacterium | reverse complement strand
CCGCCGCGCCCGCCGCGAGCAGGCACGCGGGCACCGCGAGCACCGCCGGCGTCCCGGCCGGCAGGGCCGCGCCCGTGGCCGCGCACGCGAGCACGCCCGCCGTGAGCTGGCCCTCCGCGCCGATGTTGAACAGGCCGGCGTCGAGCGCGAGCGCCACGGACAGGCCGGTCAGCGCGAGTCCCGTCGAGCGGAACAGCCACTCGCCGCGGTACGGCTCCTCGAACGTGCGCGCGAGCATCGCGAGCCACACGCCGCCCGGCGCGTGCCCGGCCACGAGCATCAGCGCGCTGCCGATCGCGACCGAGACGAGCACGGCGATCGCCGCCGCCTCCACGCCAGATCGGAGCCGCGCCCCCGTCACGCGGCTCCTGTCATCAACGCGCCGAGGCCCGCGCGGGCGTCCGGCGCCCGCAGCGCGTCGCCCGCCCGCTCGCCGACGAGCCGCCCGCGCAGCACGACGACGATGCGGTGGCAGAGCGCGAGGAGCTCGTCGAGATCCGCCGAGATCACGAGCACGCCGGCCCCGCTCGCCGCCGCCGCGCGCAGCCGGCCGTGGATCTTCGCGACCGCGCCGAGGTCCACGCCGCGCGTCGGCTGCGCCGCCACCACGGCGACGAGCCCCGGCCGCGACAGCTCGCGCGCCACCACGACCTTCTGCTGGTTACCGCCCGACAGCGTGCGCACGATGGCGGCAGCGTCCGGCGGGCGGACGTCCAGCTCCGCGATGCGGGCGCGGGCATGCGCCTGCACGGCGGCGTGGTCGACGCGCCAGCGGCCCGTGATGTCCACGCGCCCGAGCGCGAGGTTCGTGGCGACGCTCGCATCGAGCCACAGGCCGCCGCGCTGGCGGTCCTCGGCGATGTGGGCGAGCCCGGCGGCGAGGCGCCCGGCCGGCGAGGCGCGCGTGACGTCGCGGCCCGCGATCGCGATGCGCCCGCGCGCCGCGACGAGCCCCGCGATCGCCAGCGCCAGCTCGCGCTGCCCGTTGCCATCCACGCCGGCGACGCCGACGATCTCGCCCGCGCGCACGTCGAGATCCACCGCCGCGAGGTCGCCCGCCGCCACGCCGCGGAGCTCCAGCACCACGGGCGCGTCGGCCGCGGGTGCGCCGAGCGGCGCCGCGACCGGCACGTCACCGCCGACCATGGCGCGCGCGATCGCGCTGGTCTCGAGCGGGGCCGCGAAGGTCGCCACCGTCGCGCCCGCGCGCAGCACGGTCACCTCGTCCGCGAGCGCGCGCACCTCGTCGAGCTTGTGGGTGACGATCACGACCGTCGTGCCCGCCGCCGCGAGCGCGCGCAGGGCCGCGAGCAGGCCATCGACCTCGCTCGGCGCGAGCACGGCCGTCGGTTCATCGAGCAGCAAGATGCGCGCGCCGAAGTGCAGCGCGGCCACGATCTCCGCCCGCTGCGCCGCGCCGAGCGGCAGCGCGTCGACCGTCGCCCACGGCTCGACCGGGAGCCCGATCTTGTCGCCGAGCGCGGCCAGCGCCCGCGCCGTCGCGTCCAGGGCCAGCAGCGGCCCGCGCCGCGGCTCGACGCCGAGCACCGCGTTCTCGACGACCGAGAGGACGCCCGCCGACGCGCCGTGCTGCTGCACGAGCCCGATGCCCGCCGCCCGCGCCGCCACGCGGTCCCAGCGCGCGAGGTCCCGCGCCTGCCCCGCGACGATCAAGGACCCGGCGTCCGCGCGCACGAGCCCGGCGATCAGCTTCACGAGCGTGCTCTTGCCGGCGCCGTTCTCGCCGACGAGCGCGTGCACGGTGCCCTCGCGCACGACGATGCGCCCGGCGCGCAGCGAGACGCACGCGCCATACGCCTTCGAGAGCTCGGCCGAGATGATCATGGTCCGTTCACTTCTCGGGCACGTGGATCTGCCCCGCGATGATCGCCTCGCGCAACGCCCGCACGCGCTCGACGACGGCCGCCGGCAGCAGCTCGCGGTTGCGCTCGTCCGCCACGAACGTCACGCCGTCCTCCGCGAGGCCGAGCTCGCGCGTCCCGCCGCGGAACTTGCCCTCCGCCACGTCCGCGATCACGCCGAGGACCGCCACGTCCACGCGCTTCACCATGCTCGTCACCACGCAGCACGGCGCCACGTCGTGCTGGTCCGAGTCCACGCCGATCGCCCGCGCGTGCCGCTGCCGCGCCGCCGCGAACACGCCATCGCCCGTCTTGCCGGCCGCGTGGAAGATGATGTCCGCGCCCTGCTCGTACTGCGCCGCCGCGAGCTCGGCGCCGAGCGACGGATCGGCGAACGCGCTCGGCTGGCTCCCGGCGTACGCGGACACGACGCGGCAGTCGGGGCACACGTACGCGACCCCGGCCTGGTACCCGGCCTCGAACTTCCGGATCAGCGGGATCTTCATGCCGCCGACGAACCCGACCGTCTTCGTGTGCGTCTCGAGCCCCGCGATCGCGCCGACCAGGAAGCTCCCTTCCTGCTCGCGGAACTTGAGCCCCTCGAGGTTCGGGGGCACGACCAGCCCGGCCGATGGCGTGTAGTCGATGCCGGCGAACTTCACCGCCGGGAACCGCGGCGCGAGGCGCTCGAGATCGGGCCCGAAGATGAACCCCACGCCGATGACGAGGTCCATGCCGCGGCCCGCGAGCGACCGCAGCGCGCTCTCGCGATCCGCGCCCTCGCTCGGCTCGATGTACGTCACGTCCACGCCGAGCTCGCGCTGCGCACGCTCGAGTCCGCGCCACGCCGCCTCGTTGAACGACTTGTCGTTCTTGCCGCCGACATCGAACACGAGCCCGACGCGGATGCCCCGCCCGGTGGCGTGCGCGGCGGCCGGCACCCACAGGACGCCGGCGAGCACGAGCGCGGCGTTACACGCCACGAGCGCGGCGACGAGCCGGCCCGGCGTCACGCGCATCGAATTACTGGATGATCGGGCCGCTGCAGCTGGTCACGAGCGACGGGTCGAACGTGACCGACCAGCCGGCAAGCGTGCCGTTATCGACGGGGAAAATGTCCGTCACGCGCATCGTCCACGTGCCGTTCAGCGGCGCGCCGTGGAGCTGGGTGAACGGCTCCATCGGGATGTAGTCGCCGGCCGGGATCGTGGGGTTCGGGTCGTCGAACATGTGCTCGGTCGCGCCGGGCACGAAGCAGTAATGGAACGGCGTGCCCGGGATGACCGGGCCCGTCTCGTCGCCCTCGTTCGGGATGCCGAGGAAGATCGCCGGCCCGACATGACCGACGAACTCGTGCAGCGCGACCTTGTAGCGGGTCCCGGACGTGTCCGGCGGCGACAGCACCTCGATCTGCAGGTCGTGGAGGTACGAGTGCTCGATGTCGAGGCAGACGCTCAGCAGCTTCGTGGTGTCGGTCAGCGTGGCGCCCTGCGGGAAGCCAATGAAGTCGAGCGTCGAGGTGTACGACGCGTGGCACTCCTTGAGCACGCCGTGCGTGGTGTCGTTGCCGTGCGGGGCGATGATGCAGTTCGGGGTCGGGTTGTTGTTCGAGTCCATCGCGCCGACGCACTGCGCGTCCGTGCTGCAGCTCGTGCCGCTCCGCTGACCGTCCGGCAGCGCGATCGGCGTGGCCTCGGGGTCGTTGACCTGACCGCAGACCGGACACTGACCGACGCCGGAGCAGTCGGGGTCCGCGCAGTCCGGAAGCCCGTCGCAATCGTTGTCGAGCCCGTCGTTGCAGACCTCGGCGGACGGGGTGCATGGCCCGCCGCCCGAGTCGCTGCTGCCGCCGCCACTGCCGCTGTCGATGGTGGTGTCGTCTCCGTTGCCGTTGCGGGTCGACGGACCACACGCCACCAATGCCACGAGGGGGAGCGCGAGCAGGATGCGTTGCATGAGGACTGCAACATACATGTGAACCCCGGGCGACTGTCGAGTGAAAACACGTCGCGTCACGCCGGGATCCAGCCCGGATCACGCCCGGGTGCTCGATCCCCGTGTGCTAGGTTACACGCGTCCCCGGGGTTGCAACCGGGAGGCATCAGAGGAGGCACGGTCAATGGGCATCATGGACTTCATCAAGGGCGGCGTGCATCAGCTGGCGATCGCCCGCCCCGACTCGGCGAAGGACTACTGGGTCTACAAGCACCCGGACCAGAACATCCCGAGCCACGCGCAACTCACCGTCGACTCCGACGAGATCGCGCTGTTCTTCAAGGACGGCGCGTTCGTCGGCAGCCTACCCGCCGGGCGCCATACGCTCGATGGCAACAACATCCCGTTCCTCGGGCTCCTGATCTCGAAGTTCACCGGCGGTGACGTCTTCATCTGCGAGGTCTACTGGGTCACGACGCGCGAGATGCCGTCGATCAAGTTCGGCACGTCGATCGGCGATGTCCTCGATCCGAAGGCGCAGATCCGCATCCGGCTGATGGTCTACGGCGAGTTCTCCGCCCGCGTCATCGATCCGACAAAGTTCGTCATCGGGCTCGTTGGCCAGCGCGCCACGGACAACTCGAGCTTCCTCGGCTGGTTCAAGAGCCAGGTCCAGAAGGTGATGAAGGACGGCGTCGCGGAGCTGATCGTCAAGCAGGAGTGGCCGCTCTTGAAGGTCACGTCCGGCGCGTACACCGAGGAGCTCGAGACCTCGACGCTCGCCAACGTCCGCAAGCACATCGAGCCGTACGGCGTCGAGATCGTTCGCTTCGGCGACTTCTCGATCACGATGGATCAGGCGGACAAGGATCGGCTCGACAAGCTGACGGACCGCATCGCGTACGTCAACGGCATTGGCTCGGTCAACGGCGGCATGGCGGCGTACCAGCAGCTCGCCCAGGCCGAGATGATGATGGGCGCGGCCGAGGGCATGAAGCAGGGCGGTGACGGCGGCGGCGCGGCGTTCCAGGGCGCCGGCATCGGCATGGGCTTCGCGATGGCGGGCAACATGCAAAACATGATGGGCGGCATGGGCGGCCCGCAGCACGCGGCCCCCGCGGCGCCGACCGAGACCCGCGAGCAGATCATGTCGACCCTCAAGCAGCTCGGCGAGCTGAAGACGGCCGGTATCCTCACGGACGCCGAGTTCGACACGAAGAAGAAAGAGCTGCTCGCGAAGCTGTAGGGCTTCTGTAGTAGATAGGTGGGCGTGAGCCGTCTCGACAATCGCGCCTACTACGACGACTTCGCCGGCTGGTACGAGCGCGAGCGGCACCTGCCCTACCACCGGATGCTCGATGACCTCGAGACCGGCCTGGTGGAGCGCTACGGCACGGGCAAGGACGTGCTCGAGGTGGGCTGCGGCACCGGCCTCATCCTGCACCGCGCCGCGGCGTTCGCGCGCTCGGCCCGGGGCATCGATCTCTCGGGCGGCATGCTCGCGCAGGCCGCGTCACGCGGGCTGCACGTCGCGCAGGCCTCGGCGACGGAGCTGCCGATCGCGGACGCGTCCGTCGACGTCGCGTACTCGTTCAAGGTGCTCGCGCACATCCCCGACATCCAGGGCGCGCTGCGCGAGATGGCGCGGGTGGTGCGGCCCGGCGGCTGGGTGCTCGCGGAGTTCTACAACGCGCGCTCGATCCGCCGGCTCGTCAAGGCGCTCAAGCCGCCGACCGCGGTCTCCGGGGCCACCAATGACGAGGCCGTCTACACCCGCTACGACGACGCGGCTGCGATCCGCAGCTACCTCCCGCCCGAGCTGCGCTGGGAGACCACGCGCGGCATCCGCGTCCTCACGCCGGCTGCCATCGTCCACCGCGTCCCCGTGCTCGGCGCGGCCATGCGCTGGGCCGAGGGCGCGCTCGCGGACCTGCCGGGCGCGCGCGATGTCGGCGGGTTCCTCGTCGCGTGCTGCCGCCGCGTGTGAGCCCTACGCGGCCGGCGTGGCCCGAGCTCGCGGGCCTCGCGCTGGTCGTCGTCGTCTTCGCGGCGCTGCTCGGCCGCTCGGCGAGCTACGACTACGTCTGGGATGATGTCCCCGAGATCGCGCAGAGCGCCGCGTTCGACCGCCCGCTCGCCGAGGGCATCACGCTGACGCAGACGCAGCGCGCGGTCCCCGAGCTCGCCCATGCCCCCGCGCTGCAGTTCGGGTACGACAGCTACCGCCCGCTGCTATTCACGTCGTACTGGTGCGACATCCACCTGTGGGGACGCGGGCCGGCGCCGCTCCATCGCACGAACGTCCTCCTCGGCGCACTCGCCGTGCTGCTCGCTTACGCCGTGGCGCGCCGCTGGCTCGGCTCGCCGTACGCGCTGATCCCGACGGCGCTGTTCGCGCTCCATCCGATCCAGATCGAGACCGTCGCGTACATCTCGGCGCGCGGCGACCTCCTCGCCGGGCTGTTCGGGCTGGCGACGGCGTACGCGGCCTTGCGCGCGATCGATACGGAGCGGCGTGGGCCGGCGCTCGCGTGGACGGCGGGCGCCGGGATCGCGTTCGGTGCGTCGTTGCTCTCGAAGGAGTCGGGGCTCGCGCTGCCGCTGGCGATCGGCGCGCTGGTCGCGACGCGCGGCGCGGCCCCACGGCGCTGGTGGATCGCCGTCGCCCTCCTCGCGCTCGCCGTCGCGTACCTGCCCCTGCGCGGCGCGCTCGTCACGACCACCACGCACCCGCCGTACGGCGAGGCGCTCGTCGGCCTGCCCGGCGCGCTCCTCGAATATCTGCGCATCGCCGTGCTGCCGCTGGACCTCTCGATCGAGCGCCTGCCGCACCCGTCGTACATCGCCCTCGGCTGGGTCGTCGCCGCCGTCGTCCTCGCAGGCGGCGGCCTCCTCGCGAAAAGGGGCCGGGCCCCGTGGGTCGGGACGGCGCTCGCGGGCGCGGCGTGGGCGCTCGTGCTGCTCGCGCCGTCGGCGGTCGCGCTCCGCACGACGAGCGTCGTGGCCGACCGGTACGCGTACGCGGCGCTGTTCGGCGCCGGCATCACCGTCGCCGCGGCCGCGTCGGGCCTCGTCACCGCACGGCCCCGCCTCGCCCGGATCGCGGCCACGCTCGCCGCGGTGTGGGCGCTCGCGCTCCTCGTGGTGGGCTGGCAGCAGGTGCCGGTGTGGGCCGACACCTTGTCCCTGTACAGCAACGCCATGGCGATGGCGCCCGACAGCGCACGCGCGCAGTACCGCGTCGCCGTCCTCGCGATCCAGGCCGACCGCTGGGACCTCGCGCTGCCGCGCCTCGCGCGCGCGCTCGAGCTCGATCCGGAGAACGTCGAGGCGCTGAACAACCTCGGCGTCTACCAGCTGCGCACCATGCCCGCGGACGCCGAGGCCACGCTCCGGCGCGCCGTCGTGGCCGCGCCCGCGCACTATCGCGCGTGGCTGAACCTCGGCCTCGCTCAGCTCGCGCAGGGCCACCACGACGCCGGGTGCGCGAGCATCGCGCGGGCCCTCGCGATCGACCCGGGCTACGCCGCGGGCCTCGCCGAGCAGCGGCGGAGCTGCGTGGTACCGTGAGCCTCGAGCGGTGATGGCAGCGCGGCCGAGCCTCCACGACCTGCGCATCCTCGGCGAGGGACTGGTGGTGATCGTGCTCACCTGGCTGGCCCTGGGCTGGGTCCCGGGCGACGCGATCAGCCAGATCGACGGCTCGCAGCTCGTGATGCCGTACCTCCGCGGCTCGCTCGCGGCGGGGCCGGACTGGACGCACTACCTCTACCGGGTCGGCGTCCTCGGCGGCAGCGAGATGCACGCGTTCGGCGGCACGATGCCACTGGTCCAGATGGGCGCCGCGCTCGGCCTGTCGACGACCACGACGGTGAACGCGATCACCTGGTTCGTCCAGCTCGCCCTCGCCTACTTCTCGATCGTCTCGATCGAGTCGCTGGGGGCGCTCTGGTCCGGCGCGCCGGCGCGCCTCGGGGCCGCCGCGCGCATTGTCGCCGTCTGGCTCTGTGCGTTCTCGCCCGTCGTCGGGTGGCGGCTCGGCGTCGGCCACGACAATCTGCTCCTCGGCCTCCTGCCGTTTGTCGCGACCTTCGCGCTCATGCTCGCCGCGAGCGCGGGGCGCGTGACCGCCACCGCGCTCGTGGTCGCCGCGTTCGCGGTCGCAAACGGCGTCTCAGGCCTCGGCGCGCAGACCGTGGTCTACGGGGTGATTTTTGGCGCCCCGCTCGCGGTCGTGGCGATCGTTCTCGCGCCACGGGGCATGCGGTGGTCGCGGCCGCGCGGGCAGGCGATCGCGGCGCTGACGGCCGGGGCCCTGCTCGTCCTGCCGCGCGTCGCCCCGATGGCGAGCCACGCGCTCGGCGATGACGCGACGCGCAGCCTCGGGGCGTCGGTCGTGTACTCGTGGAGCACGTCGGCGTGGACCGACTGGCTCGCATCGATCCCATGGACGGCCGCGGCGGCCACCGACGCGCACGTCGGCGGAACGGCCCACGAGTTCAACTTCCCGCTCGGCCCGCTCGCGATCATGCTCTTCGCGCTGTGGCCGCGCGGCGCCTCGAAGAAGCTAATCGTCACCGCGGGCGTCGTCGTGGTCCTCGTGATCCTGCTCGCGGATCACGTGTCGCCGCTGTCGGACGCGATCCTCGCCGCGGTGCCGCCGCTCCGCGCGTTCCGCGTGCCCTCGCGCGCGATCCTGCCGGTCGCCGTGCTCCTGCCGGCGCTCGCCGTCGCAGCCTGGACGGCGGCCACGGCGGCACCCACGGACACGCGACTGGCGCGCGCCTCGGCCGTCGGGATCCTCATCGCCGGCGCGCTCATCGTGCTCGGCCACGCGCTCCCCGCCTGGCCGCGCGAGGCCGTCGCCTGGCTCGGCTGCGGCGCGCTCGCGTGGTGCGCGCTCCGCCGTCCCGCCGCCTTCCGCGCCCGCGCGCTGGTGGCAGCCCTCGCGCCGATCGCCGCGCTCGGCGTGCTCGCCTTTGACGAGCGCATCCCGCACCAGCTCCCGCTCGATACCATCGAGCACGGCCCCCAGCGCGTTCGCGCGGCCGTCCTGGCCCAGGTCCCGGAGGCCGCGAGTCCGCTCGTACGCGTGCAGCTGCCGCACACGCAGCCGCCGTTCCTGGTCAGCACCGCGTGGGCGGCGGATCTCGGCACCACGGACGGCGTGTTCTATCCGCCGCGCCGCTTCGTGCAGCTCGTCTCGGCGCTCGTCCACGAGGACCTCCCGCCGACGACGTGCAACTTCGATCTCGGCCACGACCCGCAGCTGCTCGCCATCCAGCAGCTCTACGATGTTGTCGCGCAGGGGTTCCTGCACCGTGACCACGGCGAGATCACGCTGCTGCCGAAGCCCGTCGGCGCGGCGTGGTTCCCGGCCGAGCTCGTCCGCGCGCCGGACGCCGCCGCCATCGCCGCGG
>JANXOM010000419.1 GCA_025353585.1 Deltaproteobacteria bacterium | reverse complement strand
GCGCTGCTGCCGGCCCGCTGGGCCGCCGCTCGCGCGGCCGCGAACGCCGCGTAGCGCTGCCCACGATCACCGGGAGTGATCAAGTGGGCGATCCCGGTGCAGTAGACCGGACGCTCACACATGGACATCCGACGAGCGCAGCGAGCCGGCATGGACGCGGTGCAGGCGGCGATGACTCCGATCATGGGCGTGGGCTCGGTCGCGCGCCCATCCCATACGCCGCCTTGATCGGGAACCGGGCAGACTGCGCCGCATGAACATCGCGAAGACCCTCGGCCTGTTCGCCGTCACGGCGGTCTGCGAGATCGTCGGCTGCTACCTGCCGTACCTGTGGCTGCGCGAGGACCGGAGCCCGTGGCTGCTCGCGCCGGCGGCGGCGAGCCTGGCGCTGTTCGCGTGGTTGCTCACGCTGCATCCCGACGCGGCGGGGCGGACCTACGCGAGCTACGGGGGCATGTACGTGGCGGTCGCGGTGGCGTGGCTATGGCTCGTCGGCGGCCAGCGGCCCGATCGCTGGGACGTGCTCGGCAGCGTCATCACGCTGACCGGCATGGCCGTGATCGCGTTCGGGCCGCACGCGCCGCGGACGCCCTGATGTCCGAAATCCGGCCGCAAACAACGGGGCCAGGCCCCTTTGTTTGGCCGGGGGCCGGACACGGGGGCGTCAGGGCGACAGGCGGCCGCCCGCGGCGAGCACGTCGCGGACGCGGGTCAGCGCCGCCGCATCGATCAGGCGCTGCGCGGCCGGGCGCTTGTCGAGCATCAGGAACACGCGGAACAACCGCGGATTGTCGCGCAGGACCTCGCGATGGCGCTCGAAGAACGCCCAGTAGAGCGGCGTGAGCGGGCAGTTCTTCTTGGGATCGAACTGGCAGGTCCGGCAGTAGTCGCTCTGATTATTGATGTAGTTCGCCGACGCGACGTACGGCTTCGTCACCACCAGATCGCCCACCGCCCACGTGCCCATCGCGAGCACGTTCGGCTCGACGACCCAGTCGTAGGCGTCGACGTACGCGACCCAGAACCAGTCCGTGAGCTGGCGGGGCGAGAGGTCGAGGAGGTTCGCGAGGTTCGACAGCACCATCAGCCGCGTGATGTGGTGGCTGTACCCCTCGTCCCACACGCTCTTCACCACGCTGTCGACGCACGCGAGCCCGCTCTCCGTCCCCCAGTACACCGGCGGCAGCGGCGCGCGCGCCCCGAGGAGCGACGGCGTGGCGCTGTCGTCCGGGTTCGCCGGCCATGGTGCGCCGCGCCAGCGCGCGTAGCCGCCGTCGCGGGCGACGTCCGCGGCGGTGTCCGCGCCGGGGGCCGTGCGGAAGCCGTCCGTCGCGACGTGCACGTGGCGCATGAACTCGCGCCAGCCGAGGAGCTGGCGGATGAAGCCCTCCTTCGACGGCAGCGGGATGTCCATCGCCTCCACCTCGCGCACGAGCCGCGCCGGCTGCAGGCGGCCGAGGTTCACGAGCATCGACGTGCGCGAATGAAACAGCGTCCGCTCGCGCGCGGACATCGCGTCCTCGAACGGGCCGAACTGGGGCAGGCACTCGGCGCGCGCCCACGCCCAGTAGCGCTCGGCGTCGGCCGCGCTGGCCGGCAGCATCGCGAGATCGATGGTGCCGGGGTGCGTCGCGAAGTGCGTCTCGACGAGCTCGCCGACCTCGCGCGTGATCGCGTCGGGCTCGAACCGCGGCAGCGCGGGCGCCGGCGGGGTCCCCGGCCAGCGCTTCCGGTTCTCGGCGTCGAACGAGAGCTTGCCGCCCGTCGGCTTGCCTTTCTTGTCCATCAGCACGCCCGTCCGCTTGCGGACGTGGCGGTAGAACCGATCCATCCGGTAGGGCGGCGCGGCCTGCGAGGCGGCGAAGTCGGCCGGCGTCGTGATCCAGCCCTCGTGCGGGATGATCTCGATCGCGCCGGTCTTCGTCAGCGGCTCGAGATCGCGACGCAGCTCGCGCTCGGCCGGCTCCATCACGCGGATGACGCCGAGCTCGGCCGCGAGCGGACCGAGCACCTCGGCATAAGGTCCGTGGGCCGTGACGTGCCGGACGGCCACGCCGCGCTCCGCCTGCTCCACGGCGAAGTGCCGCAGGTTCGCGAGCACCGCGCACAGCTTCTGGCGGTGATACGGCCGGCGCGCCGCCTTCCACGGGTTCTCGACGAGGATGATGCCGAGCGTCGCCGCCGGCTCGCGCGCGAGCGGCCCGATCTGGTCGCTCAGCTGATCGTACGGCACGAAGAGCCATCGCCGCGGGGTTTTCTTGCGTGGCTGCGCGGCGCTCAGCGCGCGTTTGAAGTGGCTCACGGTAGGAGTGTAGCCTCGCACCCGGGGCGCGGCTCGCCGCTGCGCACGGCGCTTCGGGCCTGCGCCGCGGTAACCCGAGCGCCGCGCGCGTGGCAGAGTGCGCCCATGCCGACGCCGCCGACGCCCGAAGTCATCCACAAGCTCGTCGCGCTCCGGGCGGAGCTCGGCAGTTCGCATCCCGACCCGGCGCGCGTCGCGGCGCTCCGCGCGCAGCTCGACGCCGCCATCGCCGAGCCGACCCACGCGCCGCACTACGAGGGCCTCGCCGAGAAGCTGCGCGCGGCGGCCGTGGGCCTCGAGGTGACCCACCCGACCCTCGCGGGATCGCTCGAAGCCGTCATCCATTCCCTCGGCATCGCCGGCATCTAGCGCCGTCCTCGCGAGCGCACGCGGGAGGCAACCGGCCCCGCCGAGGCGAGGTCTCACCGCGCGTGGGTCGGCTCCCGGCGAGTGCGGCGATCTCCCTCGGGCTCCACGCGCTCGTCGGCGCCTGCCTCGTCGGGCGGCTGGTCGCCTGCGAACCGGCCGCCCCGCGCGCCGAGCCCGGGTCCGCGGCGGCACCCCGCCGGCCGCCGGCGGACGCGCCCCTCGAGGTCGAGCTGTACGCCGAGCCCGACGCGCCCGCGGTGCTCCCCCCGCCGGCGGCAGCAGCCCGGATGGCGCAGATGGCGCAAATGGCGCAGGTCGCGCGGGCCGCCGTCGCGCCGAGCCCCGCCGCCGTTGCCTCCCCGGCCCCCACCCCCGCCGCCACCGCGTCGCCTATCGTGCCCACCGCGCCGCTCGCTCCCCACGGCACCTTGCTCGCCATGCGCGATGGCGCCGACCTCCGGATCCACGCGCTCGGTGAGCCGCCGCCGCGCGCCGCGCCGCCACCGGGCCCTGTCGTCACCGGCGTCGATCCCGCGCCGACCCGGCCCGCCGCCCCCCTCGATGCCCCCACGTCTCCCGACGCCGGCGCGCTCGATCCAGACGAGACGCACGAGGCCTTCGCGCTCGAGGTCGCGCCCGACGGCACTGCCCATCTCCACGATGGCGGCAACCTCCGCTTCTTCCCGAACCCGCCCCGCAAGAAGGACGTCCAGAGCGCGCTCGCCCACTGGCACGACCTCCTCGAGCGCGACTCGAACGGCACGCCCGACGTCTGCGCGAACCCGACGCGCGAGGACGCCCCCCGCCCGCTCGAGCATCCGGTCCACGACATCGGCGTGACCATCGCGAGGTTCGACATCAACGACTGGCTCCTCCGCCGCCACGGCACGGATCCGTATGCGAGCGCGAAGCTCCACCAGCTCGACGCCACGCGCGAGGGCCGTGCCGAGGTCGGCGCCCGGTACGCCCACGCCGCGCTCTCGCACGCGGGCGAGCTCGCGCAAACGCAGATGGACACGCTGTGGGCGACCGTCGCCGACCCCGCCGAGCGCAAGCACGAGCTGTTCGCGCTGTGGGACGAGTGCAGCGAGACGGGCTCGGAGGACGTCGTCGAGGCGACGGACCACGCCCGCGCGCGCATCCTGAAGTTCATCCGCGCGCGGCTGCCCCGGGCGCAGCCTGGCGCGTACACCGCGGCCGAGCTCGCGGCGCTGAACCAGCAGAAGCAGTCCGCGGACGTGTTCGCGCCGTACGAGTCGGCCGAGTAGCTATTGCAGCGCTTGCTCGGCGAGCGCGCGGTACTTCGGACAGTGATGGATGACCGACTGGATCTCTTCCGTCCCCGTCAGCGTCGACAGGCCTGGCTCGCACACCGCTGGATCCTCTTGCAGCGAGATGATCGAGCCCCAGTAGCCATACTGGAAGATGAACTCCGGCACACCCGGCGTGCCCGCCAGCTCGAAGTGGCAGAACAGGGACTTGCCGAAGTGCTGCTTCCACAGCGCGTAGTACGCCGTGTACGTGTCGTACATGCGTCGGTCATGCTGCGCGAGGTGCTTGATCGGCTGGTTCGTGGTGCCGCCCATGCCCTGCCCGCCCTCGTAGGCCGCGATCGCGATCCCGTAGTCCGAGCCGAGCTGCGCGAAGTCCGTGAACGTCTGGTCCATGCTCGCGATGTTCGCGTTCGCGCTCGTGAACAGCGTGTCGAGCGCGGCCGTCTGCCCGTCGTCGGGGGAGAAGTACGGCGCCTGCGCGATGTAGCGCACGTACTGCTTCGGATCGCCGTAGTTCGCCTGGATGAAACGCAGGCCGACGTCGCCGTAGACGGCGCCGAGCGCCCAGCCCGAGAGCACCGGCGCCACGCTGTCCGCGTGCGCGCCGAGCTCCTGCCGGAAGATCTGCCCGATCTTCGTCAGGCGGTCCGCCTCGTACTGGCCGACGCGCATCAGATCACCAGATCCGGACATGAACGACGGGCCGTACGTGCCGTCGTAGACCCCGGTGTACCGCGCGAGATCCGCGTTGGCGGCGGTCAGGAACGTCTGGTACGCGCTGAACCCGGTGTTCCAGTTCTCGTTGCTGTTCTCGACGACGAGCTCGAACGGCGTCGTCAGCCCCTGCGCGTGGCGCGCGGCTGCGATCCGATCGAAGTCGAGGCTCGCGCCGAGCTGCTGCGCGAAGCGATGGATGAAGTCGTCGGTCGCGTGCTCGGGGACGCAGAGCCACGCGTCCTTGCCCGTCTCGTTCACGAGCTCCGCGATGAGCTCGACGGGGACGCCGCCGCCCTGCGCGCCGAACTGCGTCGGCTGCGCGCGATCCGCCCAGTTCGCGAGCGCGGAGCCGTTCGTGTTCTGCCAGCCCATGAAGCGCATCGTCTTGAACGGCGCGAGCAGCTGCAGGAAGCGCGGCAGGAACGGCGCGGCCGTGTCGTACGCGATGCCCGGGAAGTAGACGTGCACGTCGGTCACCGTCTGCCCCGGCGCGTTCGTGATCTGCAGGCGCAGAAAATTTCCGAACGCGCCCGGCGTGCCGGTGAGGGTCAGCGTCGCGCGCTGCTCGTCGCCGACGGCCTGCCACGTGCCGTCGACGCTCGCGATGCCGGACACGGCGAGCGTGCCCGTGCCCTTGTACGAGATGTTGTACGTGCCCGTCGGCAGCACGAAGCCCACGTCGGTCGCGCTCGTGCCGCTCGCGCCCGCGACCGGATACCCGGCGGCGTCGCGCTGCGCAGCGAGCGTGTCGAACGGCGCGAGCTGATGCGTGATGTCCGCCCACGGCAGGTCGCCCGCGACGTTCACGCCGAGCCACGACGACGCCGTCGGGATGACCGTGCCGTCATCGGTCGCCCCATCGCCGTGCGGCGGGGCATCGCCGCTCTGCGAGGACGAGCTGTTGCACGCGGCCGCCGCCAGCGCGCACGTCAGGATCTGCGAACGCAGGCCATGCCGCATGGTCATCGGGAACCCTCCGGCGTCAGGATACGCCGGACCGGCGCGCGGCGATCAGGGAACGAGCCCCTCCGCGGCGAGCGCGCGCGCGCCAGACGGCGGTTGCTTCATGGGCGCGAGACAGGTCGCGCACCGCGGCGACAGCGCGCGCCGGAAGGACCGGCCCCCATGGCATCACGAGCCGGTGCGGATCGGCGATCGTCATGCGGTCGCCGAGCAGAGACGGGCGGTCGCCGAGCGGCTCGGCCAGCGTGGCGAATACCGGCGCGCAGCCCGGGCGTAACGCGCGAGGGGGGGCTGGCGTCCAAGCGGCGATGCCCGAAGGCCACACGCTGCACAAGGCGGCGCTCAAGCAGACGCCGCTGCTCGTGGGCACGGAGGTCCGCGCCACCTCGCCGCAGGGGCGCTTCCTCGAGGCGGGGATGCTCGATGGCGCGCGCGTGACGGAGATCGAGGCCTACGGCAAGCACCTGTTCTATTCGTTTGCCCAGGGGCGGCGCGCGCTCTGGCTGCACGTGCACCTCGGGCTCGCCGGGCGGTTCGAGTACTTCAAGCGGCAGCCGCCGCCGGCCCCGCGCAGCAGCGTGCGCCTGCGGATGGCGGGCCCGGTGAACACGGTCGACCTGCGCGGTCCGCTGGTGTGCGAGGTCGTAGATGCGGCGCGGCGGGACGCGCTCGTGGAGCGGCTCGGGCCCGATCCGATCCGGAAGCACACGTCGCACGCGCGGTTCGGCGCGCGGCTCGGCAAGACGCGGATCGCGATCGGCGCGATCCTGCTCGACCAGGAGGTCATCGCGGGCGTGGGCAACGTGTACCGCGCCGAGATCCTGTACCTGGCCCGGATCGACCCGCGACGGCCGTCGAACCAGGTGACGCCGGACGAGGTCGAGGTCCTCTGGCGGCTCGCGCGGTCGCTCATGCGGGCGGGGATCACGGACGGGCGGATCTTGACGACGAAGTACGGCGGCACGGACCTGGAGCCGGCCCATCCCAGGCAGCGAACGTACGCGTACAAGCAGGCGCGGTGCGCGCGCTGTGGTGGCCCGATCGACCACGTGAAGCTCGCGGGTCGACCGTGCTATTTCTGCCCGCGCTGCCAGACGTGACCGAACAGCGCGAGCTGGGCCGGGGGCGTCGGCGGGCGACGGAACGTCGTCGGCGGCTCGACGATCTTCGCGAAGCGGCGCGGCGTGAGGCCCAGGCGCGCGGTGGTCGCGCCGAACATCG
>JANXOM010000402.1 GCA_025353585.1 Deltaproteobacteria bacterium | reverse complement strand
GCCGCCGCCACGCGCCGGCTCGTCACGACGACCCCGTCGAACGGCCCTGCGATCAGCGCCCGCCGCAGCGCGCCCGGATCCGCCGGGGCGACGATCGTCGTCACGGGCATGGCGACGACCTCGAGCCCGAGCGGCGCGAGCGCGGCCGCATAGGGGCCGACGTCGGCCGCATCGCGGGTGAGCACGGCGTACGCCATGGCGCATGGTAGCGTGCCCCGGTGCGCCTGCTCACGATCACCGCGCTCGCCGTGCTCGCCGCGTGCGAGCACCAGGACGCGCCGCCGAACCTGTCGCCATCACCGCCGTCGCAGCCCGCGATGTCCGCACCCGACGCGCGCCCGAGCGTCACGTTCACCACGGCGCAGGGCGACGCCGTCGTGCGCGTCGAGGTCGTGCAGAGCGAGGCGAAGATCGAGCGCGGCCTCATGTACCGAGAGCACATGCCGCCCGATGACGGCATGCTGTTCCTCCTCGAGCCCGAGCAGGACTGGAAGTTCTGGATGCGCAACACGCTCATCCCGCTCGACATCATCTTCGTGAAGCGCGACATGACCGTCGCCGGCATCGCCGCCAACGCGAAGCCGCGCGACGAGTCGCTGCTCTCCGTCGGCGTGCCGTCGAGGTTCGTCGTCGAGACGAACGCGGGCTGGGCCGCGGCCCACCACGTTGTTGCCGGATCCGGGGTGAAGTTTGCCGGCGTCGTTCCCGACGCGCGTTGATAGCCTGGTCGGGTGATCCGACCACTCGCCTACGCGATCCTGACCCTCGGCGCCGCGTGCACCACGCCGCCTCTCGAGCAGCGCCCCGACGCCACTCCGTTCGTTTGTGCGTCCCCGATCGTCGTGGTGCGCTACCGGATCGACACCGCCCATGTCCCCGCGACCGCCGCCGAGGTCACCGCCGACGGGTTCGATGTCGTCGGCGACGACGGGGTCACGGACAACCAGCTCGGCGATGTCTTCCGAGGGGCCATCGACGTCTTCAAGCCCGACTTCGCCCCCCAGGCCGCCACGAACCTGGCGCTCGCCGCGGCCGTCGACTGGGAGATCGAGACCGACGCCTGCACCGAGACCGGCGAGGTCCGCGTGCATGTCGGCACGCCCGCGCAGATCTGGCCGCGCGCGGGCGGTGCGCTCGCGGGCGGGTCGACCCTCACCGCGGCGCACGGGTGTGGCTCGCTGCCCCTCGGTACGCTGACGGGTGGTACCGATCCGGGGTGGGTGGCCGCCGACCAGGTGGCGATCGACCTCGTCATCGGCGACGACGGGCTCACGGGCACGATCGGGTTCGCGCTCGATGCTCCCGCCGCCAACGACGCGGTCGCCGACGCCTTCGCCGCGTTCCTCACGCAGATCGAACCCCATCCGACATGGACCCCCACGATCAAGGGCTCCTTCGACGCGAACAGCGACGACGTCGTCACGCCGGCCGAGCTCCAGGCGAGCGCGCTCTACGTCTCGCTCCTGTCTCCCGACGAGCCCGTGCCCCGGCCGCGCCCCGCCGGCGATCCAGTCTGCGCCACCGGCACGACCTCCTTCCTCTCCTTCGGCCTCGCCATCCACGCGCGGGCGCTGACGCCGTGATGCGCGCGTGTTCGACGCGCCGCTGCCGCCGCCGCGGCACGACCACGGCGGGCCGCGACGCGCCGCGCGGAGCCAGGTTGCCGAGCGCGGCCGGCGGCCGTGGATCTCGCTCGGCAGCGGCCGCTACGCACGCCGTGATTGCGCCGTTCTGAGACTGCATCCCCGACCGCGCGCCCGAGCTGGTCCGCGTCGGGTTCGGCCGCGGTCGCCGCGAGGGCTGCGTCCGCCGGCCGCGAGCTCGACGAGAAGGTCGAGACGGCAGCGGGCGAGCCGCCGGAGACCGCACGTCCCCGAGCGCCTGGCCCGGTTCAGCGTGAAGCGCGCCGAGGCCGACGGCCGGCCCCGACGCGATCATCACGTCCTGCGCGCGCGTCGCGAACGACGGGCCGCGCACGTCGAGCTCGGTCGGCGGCACGATGTCGTCGGCGAGGGCGAGCTTGCGCGACGGGCCCGAGCACCACGCCCTCGCGGCGCCGCGCGCGGACCGGGTTATCGGTGGCGAGCGAAGCAGCAGCGGCCGGATCTCTCGACGCGCCGCGTCGCCGACCGCAAAGACCGACCTCTGCGACGACGATCGCGAGCGCGACGAGCACGGTGAGGCATCGCTCGGAGCTCGCGGCCGGGAATATGTCCCAGGTCACGGTGCCCTGCGGACGAATGCTCGTATTGTGCAGCCCTACGGTTCTGCGTTAGAACCCTGCCTAGTCGACCTTAGCCGAGAGGATTTACACATGCGTTCGATTCTGCTCGCGGCAGCCGCTGCCGCTCTCCTTGTTCCGATGTCGCTCGTCACCGCCTGCGGCGGTAGCAGCAGCGGCGATGACACCGGCGCCGACGCCGGCGGCCAGGTGACCCCCACGGGCACGCACACCCACTTCGTGGTGAACACGGTCGCCGTGCCCTCGTCGAGCACCGAGGCGACGGCGTTCGGCCTCGACATCGGCCAGAACCTGTCCGACAAGCCGGACGGCGCCGTCGACAACCAGCTCGGTAACGTCCTCGCGGCGCTCAAGGGCCAGGGCTTCGACGTCAAGACGACGCTCGACGCCGCCGTGAACAAGGGCACGATCATCCTCCTCGCCGACTTCCAGTCGGAGAACTTCACGAGCACGGCGACCGCCGGCCTCAAGGTCCTCCTCGGCTCGAACCCGACCCCGGCGCCGTGCAGCGGCTCCGGCGACACGGTCTGCGGCAAGCAGTTCGTGAACGGCATGTTCGACATCGCGGCCGACTCGCCGCAGAACGCGCTCGTCGCCGGCCCGATCGTCGGCGGCACGTTCAGCGGCGGCCCGGGCTCGATCCAGCTCCAGCTCGCGCTCGGCGGCACCACCCCGGTGACGCTCTCGCTCCAGAACGCCCGCGCGAAGGCGACCGGCATCTCGGCGGCCGGCATCGACAGCGTGCTCATCGGCGGCGCGCTCTCGCAGAACGACCTGAACACCCAGGTCATCCCGGCCATCCAGGCGCAGCTCGGGCCCCTCATCACGCGTGACTGCCCGTACGCCACGGTCGGCGCGCCCCCCGCCGGCAACAACTGCGCGTGCAACCAGTGCCAGGCCCCGGCCGCCGGCACGGCCGCCCAGATCGCCGCGTGCATCAAGCACGGCAGCCAGGCCGAGTGCACCGGGGACACGACGAACGGCTGCGTGTTCGACGACGCGACCACCGGCAAGACCATCCTCGGCCTGTTCGACACGGCGCCGATGGATTGCAAGGTCACGACGACGGAGATCCTCGGCAACCAGCTCATCAAGAGCCTGCTCGCCCCGGACGTCTGCACGATGGCGACCTGCACGACCCCCGACGCGCTCTCGCTCGGCATCAAGGTCACGGCGGTCCCGGCGACGTACACCGTCGCCGGCGAGTAACCATCCGGGCTCGCGCTCCGCGCTAGCTTCGCTCAACAGCGAGGGTCCACCGGCTCTCGCTGTTTTCGTTTCGGCTAGCCCGCGCGTCAGGCCGCGAGGCGGGCGGCGGCGATGTGCGCCTCGATCGCCCCGCGGATCTCGGCGAGGCGCTCGGCCGTCGCGGCCTCGCAGCGCATGACGAGGGCCGGCTGCGTGTTCGATGCGCGCACCAGGCCCCAGCCGCCGTCGAACTTGGCGCGGACGCCGTCGATGTCCACGACGCCCCGCACCCGCGGATCGGCGCGCAGGCGCGCGGTGACGGTCGCGACGATCGCGGCCTTCGTCTCGTCGGAGCAGTCGATGCGGATCTCCGGCGTGTTGATCATCACCGGCAGCTGGTCCGCGCGGGCCGTCAGCGTCGAGTTGTGGCGCGACAGCATCTCGAGGATGCGCGCCCCCGCGTAGATGCCGTCGTCGAAGCCGAGCCAGCGGTGCGCGAAGAACATGTGCCCCGACATCTCGCCCGCGAGCTGCGCGCCGGTCTCCTTCATACGCGCCTTGATGAGCGAGTGGCCGACCTTCCACATCTCGACCTTGCCGCCGGCGTGCTCGAGCTCGTCGTACATGCTCTGCGAGCACTTCACCTCGCCCACGAAGCCCGCGCCCGGCACCTCCTTGAGGAGCTCTTTGCCCAGCAGGATCATCAGCTGATCGCCCCACAGGATGCGCCCGGTCGCGTCGACCGCGCCCACGCGGTCCGCGTCGCCGTCGAGCGCGATGCCGAGCTCGGCGTGCTCGCTCTCCACGCGCGCGATGAGGTCCGCGACGTTCTCGGGCTGCGTCGGATCGGGGTGGTGGTTCGGGAAGCGGCCGTCGAGCTCGCAGTACAGCGGCACGACCTCGAAGCCCATGCGCCGGTACATCGCGACCGCGGTCGGCCCGCCGGCGCCGTTGCCGGCGTCCACGACGACCTTGCAGCGGCGGGGCCCGAGCTGCAGCTGGCCGAGCGCGTAGTCGAGGTAGTTATGGAGGATGTCGCGCGAGCGCATCGCGTGCGTGGCCTCGCCGAGCGCGCCCGGGGCCGCGAGGAGCGCGGCGACCTCGTCGCGGAGCTCGGCGATCGCCTTGCCGTGGAGCGTGACGATCGGCTGCTCGGGGTGCGCGGGATCCGGCCCCATCAGCTTGAAGCCGTTGTCCTCGGGCGGGTTGTGGCTGCCCGTGATCATGATCGCCGCGGCCGGTCGCAGGTGGTGCGCCGCGAAGTACAGCACCGGCGACGGCACCACGCCCACATCCACGACCTCGGCGTGCGCGCGCAGGCCATCGGTCAGCGCGGCGAACAGGCGCGGCGACGTCAGCCGGCAGTCGCGCCCGACGACGACGATCTTGCCGGCGACCCGCTTGCCCACGGCCACGCCCAGCGCGCGGACGGTCGCGTTGTCGAGGTCGCGCTCGGCCACGCCCCGGATGTCGTACTCGCGAAACACGCGTGGATTCACAGGAGCCTCCCGAGGCCGCGCGCCGCGAGCGCATCGACGGCGAGCCGCACGTCCTGCGCCGCGTCCTTCCGGATGACGAGGATGGCCCCGCCGGATTTGATGACGACGAGATCGGAGAGCCCGACCGTCGCGATGACCGTATCGTCGTCGGACATGACGATGTTGCCGGTGCCGCCGAGCACGACGTGCTCGCCCACGACGGTGTTGCGGTGCTCGTCGGCGCCGTGCACCGCCGGGAGGGCCGCCCACGAGCCGACGTCGTCCCAGCCGACCGACGCGGCGACGGCGACGACGTTGTCCGCCTTCTCCATCACGGCGTGGTCGATCGAGATCTTCGCGAGCGGCTCGTACAGCGCGGTCGCGGCCCCGCCAGCGGCGATCGCGCGCGCGGCCGCGGCTGTCGCGGGCAGGCGCGCGTCGAGCTCCGCGAGCAACCGCCGCGCCGTCGCCACGAACATGCCCGCGTTCCACAGGTAGCGGCCGCTCGCGAGGTACGTCTGGGCCGTCACGACGTCCGGCTTCTCGACGAAGCGGATCACCGGCCGCGTGGTGGCGCCCGCGCTCGCCTCGCCGAGCTCGAGGTAACCAAAGCCCGTCTCCGCGCGCGTCGGTGTGATGCCGACGAGCCCGATCGTGCCGTGCGTCTCCGCCGCCTCGCACAGCGGCGCGAGCGCGCGTCCGAGGCCGGGCTCGTCGGCCACGTGCTGGTCCGCGGGGAGCACCACGAGCACGGCCGCCGGATCCCGCGCCGCGAGCGTGGCCGCGGCGAGGGCGATGGCCGCCGCCGTGTTGCGCCCGACCGGCTCGGCGAGGAGCTCGATGCCGGGCACGATCTCCCGCGTCGCGCCGACCTGCTCCTCCGCCGTCACGATCAGCACGTGCTCGGCGACGAGCCGCCCGCGGCGCACCGCGCCCGCGAGGAGCGACTCGCCGCCCGGCCCGAGCGCCAGGAGCTGCTTCGGCCGCGCGCGCCGGCTCGCCGGCCAGAGCCGGGTTCCACTTCCGCCGGCGAGGATGACCGCGTACCGCACGCGCTAGTTCTACCCGATCTTGTGGCCCCGACGGATGCGAGCGCGACCATCTCCCGCGCTCGGGTCCCCACCGGCGCCCGGCGCCCGGCGCTACGGCTCGGCCAGGAGCGCGCGCGCGATCTTCGGGGCGTCGAGGCAGTCGTTGCCGACGAGCACGTAGCGCAGCCGCTTGTGCGTGTCGTACACGTTGAAGTGGGGCAGCGCCCCGATCTGGTAGGCGCGCGCGAGCTCGTTGTCGCCGTCGCCGACGTTCACCTTGCGCACGAGCACGCGCGGCTGATCCGCGGTCTGGACCGCGAGCATCCCCCCGACCACGATGCACGCGCCGCACGACTCGCTCCAGAAGTCGACGACCGTCACGTAGCCATCGCGCACCGCCGCCGTCGCGTCGACCGACACGCCAGGCGCGTTGAGCTGCACGAGCTTTGGCTCGGCCGTGACGACGGGCGGGGCGGTGCCGCCGCAGCCGGCGAGCGCGCCCGCGACCAGCAGCGCGCGGATCACGGCGCCTCCGCGTACGTGCGCGCGAGCTTCGTGACCTCGGCCCGCGTGAGCCCCGCGTGAAAGATCTGCTCGAGCGTCAGGCGCTCGCCCGAGACGAGCTCGCTCGCCGACAGCCGCACCGCGCCGTCGGTGTCGATCGTCACCTCGAGGAGCACGAGCACGTCGCCCGCGAGCGCGGCGGGCAGCTCGACCGCCGCGTAACGCCCGAGGTGCCGGTTGCGCGCCGGCTCCGTCGACTCGCCCTCCCACACGTCGAACTCGATCCGGGCCTGGTCATCCGCGCGCGTCATCAGCACGCGGTACGCGCGCGTCGGCACCACCGCGCTCTGCGCGATGACCAGCTCGCAGTCGCCGCCGTTCGTGGACAGCGCGATCCCGTGCGAGGCGACGTCGACCAGCAACACGCCCTCGATCACGCCCTCGAGACGCGCGACCTCGAGCGCCGCGCCGACCGCCACGACCTCCTCGGGGTTGACGATCGTGCTCGGATCCTTGCCCGTCGAGGCCGCGATCTGGCGGCGCACGGCCGGCATGCGCGTCATGCCGCCGACGAGCAGCACCTCGTCGATGTCCTCGCGGCGCCGGCCGCTCTTCGCGAGCGCCTCGGCCACCGGGGGATCGAGGCGCTTGATGATCGGCGAGCTCCACAGCTCGAGCTCGTCGCGCCGCACGGGTCGCGTGTACTCGACGGCCTTGCCCGACGGCAGCTGCGCCAGCTCCTCGACCGTCAGCTTCGCGAGCGGCTGCGACGACAGCTCGTGCTTCGCCTTCTGCGCCGCGAGCCGCAGCCGCTCCACCGCGATCGCGTCCGACGTCACGTCGAGGCCGCGCGTGGCCCGCGCGTCGCGGATCAGGTGCTCCACGACGACCCGGTCGACGTCGTCGCCGCCGAGGAACGGGTCGCCCGTCGTGGCCAGCACCTCGAACAACCCGTTCTCGACGTCCACGACGGCGCAATCGAACGTGCCGCCGCCGAGGTCGCATACGAGATAGCGCCGGTTCGCGCCGCGGTGCGCGCCGTGCCCGAGCGCGGCCGCCGTGGGCTCGCTGAGGAGCCGCAGCACCGTGAGCCCGGCGATGGTCGCCGCGTCCTTGGTGGCCTGGCGCTGCGCGGCGTCGTACCAGGCTGGGATCGTGATCACGGCGCGCGTCACCGGCTCACCGAAGTGGCGCTCGGCCAGCCGGCGCAGATCCCGCAGCACCATGCCGCAGACCTCCTCGGGCGTCACCGTCCGGCCGGCGGACAGGTTGATCCACGTGTCGCCGTTCGGCGATTCGATCAGCTCGTACGGCAGGATGCGCGCGAGCTTGCGGATCTCGGGGTGGTCGAAGCGCCGCCCGAGCAGGCGCTTGACGGCGAACAGCGTCAGGTCCGGGTGCTGATCGAGACCGGCGCGCGCCGCCTCCCCGACGCGCGGGCCATCGGGCGCGAACCACACGAGCGAGGGCGTCATCGTGCTGCCCTCCTCGGTCGTCAGGATGCGCGGCGCGCCGTCCTTGTCGATCACCGCCACGACCGAGTTCGTGGTGCCGAGATCGATCCCGATGGCGCGGCTCACCGGAACAGGCTCTTCAGCGAGTCGGTGTCGTCCGGGCCATGCTTGCGGACGTGCTCGAGCATCGCGGCCGCCTCCCGGCACTGCTCGTGGTGGGCGAGCGCGGTCTCGAGCTGCGACATCGCCAGCATGACCTCGCCCTGCTGCAGCGCGCCGAGCGCGCTGGCCACGTAGTAGAGCGAGCGCAGCGGCTTGCTGCGCGGGTACACGCAGAGCGCCGCCGCGAGCACCTCGCGCGCCGTCTCGGCATCGCCGTCGCCCAGCATCGTGCGCGCGCGCAGCTCGAAGGCCTCGCCGCCCTGGACGTTCGGGGCCGAGCCGCTCGCGGTCGCCGGCACTACCGGGGGGGCCGCTGGCGCGGCGGACACGGTGTGGCTCGCCGCGATCGCGGACAGCGCCGGCATCCGCTGCGAGACGCGCGCGTCCGAGCCGCCGTTGCTGCTGAGGTCATCGAAGCCGACGAGCCAGCCCGCGGGCGCCGCGATCGCCGGCCCGAACGATGCACCGCGGCCCTCGGCCACGACGGCCGCGCGCAGCCGGTCGTAGGCGCGGTTGCACAGGATCGTCAGCTCCTCGGCGAGGTGCGAGATCGCGGGCGCGTTGCGGCGCGCGAACAGATCCGGGTGGTGCCGGTTCACGTGCTCCATCCAGCCGCGGCGGAGCTCGGCCGGCTCGGCATCGCGCGTCACGCCGATCACCTCGTGCACCGGCAGCGCGCGCAGGCGGCGCAGCTCGGCGGTCAGGTGCTGGAACAGCTCGCGCTCGTCGGCCGGGAGCGAGTCGGCGCTCGCCTGCGTGGCGGACGGCCGGGGGGCCACCGGATCGGGCATCGCGGGCGCGGCGTCACCGCTCGCCATCTCGCGCAGGCGCGAGAGGACCTCCTCGGTGAAGCCGGTCAGCTCGACCTCGATCCACGTCTTGTCGCGATCGCCCTCGACCGGCGACGCGCGCAGCACGCTGCCATCGATCGCGATGACGAGCCCGTTCGGCAGCTCGAGGCCGAGCGTGACGCCGGCGCCGGGCTCGGCGGCGAACGGCACCTTCATCGAGAGCAGCTTGCCGCGCCGCAGCTTGCGCGTCGTGAAGACGTGGACCTGGTCCCACGTCGTGCAACGGACATGGAGCGTGCGCGTGCCCGCGGTGGGCGCCGACGCCGGCGCGATCGGCGCCACCGTCATTTGGGCTTCTTGGTGCCCGGCAGCGGCGCGAGCTCGACCGCGCGCGTCAGCGTGGTCTTCTTCTTCGCCACGTCGATGGGCGACTTCAGATCGCCGTCGCGCCAGTCGTCCGGCTGGATCGCGATCTTCGCGGGGGTGTAGCCATCCTTCACCACCATCAGCTCGTAGAGTCGACCGGCCGTGATGTCCGTCAAGCGGACTTCGTCCGTGTGGCCGATGTAGAGCCAGGCGTCGGCGCCCTGCGGCGTCGAATCCACCGTGATCGTGCCGCTGCCGGTGACGCCGGTCTGCTTGTTCTCGAGCGTGGGCTGCATCGGCAGCTCGGTCAGGACCGGCGGCTTCTTCTTGTCGTCGTGGGCGGCGAGCGTGACCTTCACGCCGGCGCTGCGCTCGATCGACTCCTTGTCGCCCGTCCAGTCCGCGCCGATCACCTGCACCTCGGCGGTGTCGTGGCCGGGCATGACGACCGCGATCTCGTGCGTCATCGACGCCGACAGGCGCACGGACGTGGCCGTCTTCGTGGGGCCGAGGCGCAGCCACACGCCGGCGTCGTTCGGGGTCGACTTGACCTCGATCGTGCCGGGATCGGCGAGCGCGGAGGTCGCGAGCTTGGAGCGCTCGTCCGCCTTCTTCTGTTCCTCGTCGTGCAGGCGCTTCGCCTCGGCCGTCTGCGCGCTCTGGTTCTGGTACGCCGAGTAGGCGAAGTAGCCGCCGGCGATCACGGCGGCGACGGCGAGGAAGCCGACGATGTAGTGGCCCGGGCCGCGGATGCTCATCGACGGCGGGTCGTTCGCGTCGGCGATCGGATCGAGGATCGGCGCGGCGCGGACCGGCGTCGCGCGAGGCGGCGCCTCGGCCTGTGCTGCCGCTTTCGGCGCGGGCTTCGGCGCGGGGGCGGGCTTCGGCGCGGGCCTGGCAGGCGTGGCCGCGGCCACGACGACGCCGCTCTCGTCGGCGTCCGCGGCGGCGATCGGCGCCGCGTCGGGGATCGGCCGGTGCTGGCCGGTCTCGACGCGCACGGCGACGGCCTCGGCCCGCGCGGCCGCGGCCTCGAGGCGGGCAGCCGCGACGGTGGCCTGCTCGGCCGCGTTCGTCACGCGCCCCATCGACTCGTCGAGCTCGGCGAGGGCTCCGAGCGCGCTCGCCTCGTCCTGCGACGCCGAGCGGCGCGACAGCTCCGGCATCCCGTAGTCCGACGTGGCGCGCGGCGAGACGATCGCCTCGCGGGCGCGCGGGTCGGTCTGGATGAGCTCGCTGATCGGATCGCGCTTGAACGGCGCGCGGTCGACGCTCGTGAAGCTGCTCGGCTCGTCCGAGTGGTCCTCGCCCAGGCCCGCGAGCAGCGCGTCGAGGCGCTTGCCCGGCGCGACGTTCGTCGGCGTCTTGACCTGGCGGGCGAGCGCGGCCTCGGCGCGGAAGTCCACGCTCGGACGGATCGGCGTCTGGACCTCGCCGGTCGTGTGGCCGAGCGAGGCGAGGAGGTCCTCGGTGGCGTCGTCGATGTTCTCGTCGGAGTCGGACAGGCCGGCGGCCTTGATCAGCTCGCCGCGCTCGGCCAGCTCCCAGCGGTCGTCCTCGAACGCCTCGAGGAGGTTCTCGAGGAGATCCGGCGCGGTCTTGTAGCGGCGCGTGACGTCCGTATCGAGCGCGCGCTGCACGAGCCGCTCGACGGCCGGCGTGACGTGGAGGGAGCCCGGCGGGACCTCGCCCGCGAGCATCGTGAAGAGCATCGCACCGACGGCGAACACGTCCGCGGCGGGCGTGGGGTCCTCGCCGACGACGAGCTCGGGCGCGATGTACCCGGCGAGCCCGCGCCACAGGGAGCTATCGGCCCCGGCGGCGACGGCGGTGGTCAGCGCCCGGCCGACGACCCAGTCCGTGATGCGGACGGCGCCGTCTTCGTCGACGAGGACGCTGCGCGGGTGCACGGCGCCGTGGACGATGCCCGCCTTGTGGGCGGCGGCGAGCGCCTCGACCACGGCCTTGCCGATCGCGCCCGCGACGTGGAGCGAGAGCTTGCCCGCGCCCTTGCTGGTGCGGGCGGAGGCGATGAGATCCTGGACCGTGACGTAGCGGCCACCGCCGCGGGTCACGACCACGACGTCGGGGCCCTCGGACTCGACGGCGGCCGTCGGGACCACGTTCGCGTGCTGGAGGCCGATGGCGGTGGCGATGCCGGCCGTGTCGGTCAGGGCCAGCCGGAACCCCTGCTCTGCGAGCATCTTGGGGTCCACGACGAGCGCGCGCAGGTTGCGCTGGCCGTTCCACTGGGCGCGGTGAATCGCGCCGTACATCGTGACGGCCAGGCGTTCGCTGAGCACGACGCCCGCGATGATCTGCTCGGCCGCTGGGCCTCCCACGGTCGGCACTATAGCAACGAGTCCAGCCGATCAGTTGCCGAGGAGGAGGAACTTGAGCTGGATCCAGTCCGCGGCGAACAGATAGAAGAGCGCGCCGGTGACGAGGAACGGGCCGAAAGGGAGCTCGGCTCTCAGCATGGACGGGCCGGCGGGGGGATCGGACGCGGCGTCGGGCTCGGACGCCGGCTCGGCCTCTGTCCCGAGGTCGTCGCCGTCGCCGTCAGCGTCACTGTCACCGTCACGGTCACCGTCACCGCTGGCCAGCTTGCGGCCGGAGGCGATGAGGCCGATGCCGATGACCGAGCCGATCATGGAGCCGCCGAACAGGGCCACCAGGACGCCCGGCCACCCGAGGAGCGCGCCGACGACCGCGAGCAGCTTCGCGTCCCCGAGGCCGAGGCCCTCGCGCTTGGTGATGCGGAAGTAGACCTCGCCGATGAGCCAGATGAACCCGTAGCCGAACGCGGCCCCGACGAGGCCGTCGAACCAGTGCCGCTCCGGGAGCAGGAGGCCGAGCCCGTAGAAGAGCGGGATGCAGGGGTACGTGATCTTGTCGAGGATGAGCTTGTGATCGAGATCGATGAACGCGATCACGACCATCACGAAGATGAAGGCCGCGTAGATGCCGAAGCGGACGAGCCGCACGTCGAACGGCTCGTAGAAGATCGTCGGCCGGGTCGCGAACCACCACGCCGCGCCGAACAGGATCCCTGTCAGCGCCTCGACGAAGAGGTACCGCGGCGAGAACTCCGCCTTGCAGTTCCGACACTTCCCGCGGAGCCAGAGCCAGCTCAGCAGCGGGGTGTTGTCGTACCACTTGATCGGCTTGTGACAGGTGAAGCAGTGCGAGCCGGGCAGCACGACCGAGCGGCCCCGCGGGAACTCGTCGGACGGCGGCCACCGGTAGATGCAGACGTTGGCGAAGCTGCCGAACAGGAGCCCCAGCACGACGACGAAGGCATAGATCGCGGGCCGGTCCGCCAGGATCTCCAGGTTCGCGATCAAGCCGTGGGACGGTAGCGTGGTTGACCCGGCTCGTCGAGAAAGCTAAGACCTGACGGTGAGCCGAACCCCCTGGATCGCCCTGGTACCCGCTCTCGCGGCGTGCAGCCAGGCGAGCGGCGTGGCCGACCAGGACCTGGGCGGGCTCGTGGTAGCCACGAAGCCGGCCGAGGCGCCGATCGACGTGGCGAAGGCCGCCGGCGACCCCGCCGAGCTCGGGCGCGCGCTCACCCGACCCTTCCGCGACGAGGTCGCCGCTCTCGGGCCGCACACGCTGACGCTCTCGACCGAGACCGACGTCGCCGCCGATGGCGCGCAGCTCTCGGCGCTGACCGACCACACGACGGTCGAGCTCGGCGCGGCCGGCGCGTGGCACGCCGTGTACACGAACTCCGCCGACTACGGCCGCGAGGTCATCGCGCCCGCGGGCGGTCGAGATCTCTTCCTGCGACCGCGCTACCAGCGCTGGCACCACCGCGCGCCCGAGGCGCCCGACGAGCCGGCGCTGATCGCGGACAGCTTCGCCGCCGCCCCCGCCGCGACGTGGGACCTGCTCGCCCCCGGCGCCGAGCTCACCGACGACGGCCCGGTCCAGGTCGGCGGGCGCGCCGGCCGCAAGATCGGCATCAAGCTCGCGCCGACCGCGCGCCCGGCCGCCGCCGAGCCGCTGCCCCAGCGCAAGTGGCGCGAGACCCGACGCGTCGGCGCCGTCAGCGGCGAGGTCGTGCTCGACGCCGAGAAGGGCGTGCCGCTGTCCGTCCAGCTCGCCGGCACCATCGGCTTCACGCGGGACGGCAAGGCGTACGAGATGAAGCTGATGGTGACGAGCACGGTCGCCGGCGTCGGGACCGCCGTGGCCATCGCCGCGCCCGCCGCCGCCGACACGGTTGAGACGCCGGAGCGCCTGCGCGAGGTCGACGACCGCGACTTCCTGCTGCAGGGCATGGCCCCCGCCACGCGCGCGAAGCCGAGCGACGTCCCCACCGCCGGCAGCGGGAGCAGCGCGAAGTGACCACGACGCTCGCCCGCACCCGCGACTACCTGAGCGGCCAGCGGCGCTCGATCATCGCCCGCGCGCTCCTCGGCAGCCTCGCCGGCGCGGTCCCGATCCCGTTCCTCGATGACCTCGCCGTCGAGCGGATCGTCGGCGACGCGTACCGCCGCATCGCGAACGCGCACCACGTCGATGTCGACGACGAGGCCGTCAAGGCGCTCGTCCACGGCGCGACCGCGCCCCCGAGCGTCGTGGACATGGCCGCCAGCGGGATCGCGTTCCGCATCGCCGGCGTCGCCGCCCGCCGCATGCTCCTCGCGGTCTCCACGATCCGGCGCGCCCGCGGCGCCGCGCGCACGTTCGTGGCGATGACGCTCTTCGATCACTACTGCGCGCGCCTCCACACCGGCCTCGCCCTCGACGGCGTCACCGCCCTCGCGCTGCGCGACGAGATCCAGCGCGCCATCGACAACACGCCCGGCGCCCTCGCCTTCCATCCGTTTCGCCGCGGCCTCGCCGCCGGCGGTCGGGCGCTCCTGCGCGCGCCCCTCGAGCTCGCCGACCTCGCCACCCGCGGCGCCCTCCGCAAGCGGCTCGGCGGGCCCAAGGAGATCACCGACGGCGAGATCGTGGATCCGGTCGACCTCGCCGTGGACGCGGCGCTCGCCGAGAAGCGCGGCTTCCTCGCGCGCGCCGTGACGTCCGTGGAGATGCAGCTCTCCTCGGAGGTGAACCCGTTCCTCGACGGCGCGATCGACTCGCTCGATCGCCGCTGGCGCGCGCGCGTCGCCGCCGGCACGGTGCGCGGCAAATGATGGCCGCCGCGGGGACACCCACGAGCGAGCGCGCCCTCCTCACCACCGCCAAGCGCGTCGTCGTGAAGATCGGGAGCCGCCTCCTCGCCGACAGCCCCGCGAGCCGCCCCGCCGCGATCGCGGACCAGGTGATCGAGCTGCGCCGCCGCGGCGTCGCGTGCGTGATCGTCAGCTCCGGAGCCATCGCGCTCGGCGTGCGCCGCCTCCGCCTCGCCGCGCGTCCGAGTGACCTGCCCGGCCTGCAGGCCGCCGCCGCGGTCGGGCAGTCGCGCCTGATGCAGCACTGGGAGCACGCGTTCGCCGCGCACGACGTGGCCATCGGCCAGGTGCTCCTGACCCACGACGACCTCGGCGATCGCCGGCGCTTCCTGTCCGCGCGGCAGACGTTGCGCGCCCTGCTCGACCTCGACGTCGTCCCGATCATCAACGAGAACGACACGGTCGCGACCGAGGAGATCAAGTTCGGCGATAACGACCAGCTCGCCGCGCTCGTCTGCAACCTCGTGTCGGCGGACGCGCTCGTGATCCTCACGGATGTCGAGGGCGTCCGCGGCGCCGACGGCGTGCGCATGCCGATCGTGCGCGACATCGAGCGCGAGGCGGTCCCCGTCGCGGGCGGCTCCACGAGCGGCGTCGGCTCGGGCGGCATGGCGAGCAAGGTCTCGTCCGCGCGCATCGTCACCCGCACCGGCGTCCCCGCGATCGTGGCGCCGGGGCGCGAGGCAGACGTCGTCGCGCGCGTGCTCGCGGGCGAGGACATCGGGACGCTATTCGTCCCCGCGGCCGGCGGCGTGCTGTCGAGCCGGAAGCACTGGATCGCGTACGGCGCGAAGCCCGCGGGGAAGCTGACCGTCGACGAGGGGGCGGCCCGCGCGCTGCGCGATGGCGGCAAGAGCCTGCTCCCGGCGGGCGTGACCGCGGTGGATGGCGTGTTCGAGCTCGGCGATACAGTGTCCGTGTTCACCGGGCCGGGCGTCGAGCTGGCGCGCGGGCTCGTGGCCTACGCCGCCGACGACCTGCGCAAGATCCAGGGCTTGCAATCGGCTGCCATCGAGGCCAGGCTCGGCTACAGAAGCCTCGACGAAGCGATCCACCGTGATGATCTCGTGATCCTGTGAGCACTCCGCTGGAGCGTGCCGACCTCGTCCGCGGGGTCGCCCAGGCGGCGCGCAACGCGGCCCGGATCGTCGCAAAGGTGCCGGCGGCCACGCGGACCGCGGCGTTGCTCGCGGTTGCGGCGGCGATCGACGCCGGCGTGCCTGCGATCCTCGCCGCGAACGCCGAGGACGTCGCGGCCGCGCGCGCGTCCGGGATGCCCGCGGCGATGCCAAGAGGGGTGGGGTCCCTGCCGGCTTCGCCGGCGGGCCGGGGAGATTCCCCGTTGCTCGATCGCCTCGCGCTCGATCCCGCGCGCGTCGGTGCGCTGTCGGCCGCCGTCCGCGAGATCGCCGCGCAACCCGAGCTCGTCGGCCGCGTGGAGCGCACCGACACCCGCCCGAACGGCCTCGTCGTCGAGCGCGTGCGCATCCCCCTCGGCGTCATCGCCATGATTTACGAGGCGCGCCCGAACGTCACCGTCGACGCGGCCGCGCTCTGCCTCAAGGCCGGCAACGCCTGCATCCTCCGCGGCGGCCGCGAGGCGCAGCACTCGAACCGCGCCCTCCTCCGCGCGGTCCACGCCGGGCTCGCCGCGGCCGGTCTGCCCGCCGAGTGCGTGCAGCTGCTCCCCACGATGGATCGCGAGGCGATCGGCGATCTCGTCAAGCTCGACGACCTCGTCGATCTCTGCATCCCGCGGGGCGGCGAGAGCCTCATCCGCTACGTCGCCGAGCACAGCCGCGTCCCCGTCATCAAGCACTACAAGGGCGTCTGCCACGTCTACGTGCACGCCGCCGCGGACCTGGGCGCCGCGCTCCGCGTCATCGATAACGCGAAGGTCCAGCGCCCGAGCGCGTGCAACGCCGCGGAGACGATCCTCGTCGAGCGTAGCGTCGCCGCGGTCTTCCTCCCGCGCCTCGTCGACCTGTTCCGCGGCCGCGTGGAGCTGCGCGGCGATGACGACGCCCGCGCGTTCGGTGGCGAGGCCGTGCTCCCGGCGACGGAAGCCGACTGGCACGCCGAGTACCTCGACCTCATCCTCGCCGTCCGCGTCGTCGACGACCTCGCCGCCGCCGTCGAGCACATCGAGCGCTACGGCAGCTCGCACACCGAGGCGATCATCACGACGGACGCGGCCGCCGCCGAGCGCTTCCTCCGCGAGGTCGATTCGTCGACCGTGGTGATCAACGCGTCCACGCGCTTCGCCGACGGTGGGGAGCTCGGCCTCGGCGCCGAGATCGGCATCTCCACGACCCGCCTCCACGCCTACGGCCCGATGGGCGCCGAGGGCCTCACCACCACCAAGTTTGTCGTTCGCGGCGAAGGCCAGATCCGGTCCTAGGCACGAACCAAAAGCGAGCAAGCAGCCAAGCATGACGACACGCACGACCAAGAAGACGACCGCGGCACGGACCGGCGCACGCAACGTAGGCGAGCGCCGCGAGGGCGACGGTGATGGCGGCAACACGGCAGACACGGCGGGCTTGCCCGGCGCGCTCAGCGCGCTGGCGCTCGCGCTCGACAGGAAGGCCCTCGAGCCGGTCCTGCTCGACGTGCGCGGCCTCTGCTCGTTCTGCAACTACCAGCTCGTGCTCTCGGGCCGCTCCGACCGCCAGGTCGACGCGATCGCCGATGGCATCAAGAGCGGCCTCAAGGCCGAGGAGCTCCGCGTGATCGGCGCGGAAGGCGCGCGCACGGGCCAGTGGGCCCTGCTCGACTACGGCGACTTTGTCGTCCACGTGTTCTTGCACTCGGCGCGCGAGCACTACGACCTCGAGGGGCTGTGGAACGACGCGCCGCGCGTGGAGATCGAGGTGCCGCCCGACGCGCGCATCCCGGTCACCGAGCCGTACGAAGCCTCGCCGTGACGGAATGAAGCTCTGGCTCGGCGCGATCGGGCGGCTCAAGGAGGCCTACTTCGTCGCCGCCGAGGACGAGTACCGCAAGCGCCTGCGGCCGATGTGCTCGCTGACGATGCACGAGGCCAAGGACGAGAAGGCGATGTTCGCCGCCGTCCCCGAGGGGGCCCACCTGTACCTGTTCGACGAGCGCGGCGACCAGCTCTCCAGCATGGAGCTGGCCGCGCTGCTCGCCACCGAGGCGTCGCACGGGGGCGGCGCGCCCGTGGCGTTCGGGATCGGCGGCGCGGACGGGCACTCCGACCTCGCCCGGGCCAAGGCGCGGAAGCTCGTCGCGTTCGGGCGCATGACCATCGCGCACCGGCTGGTGCGGCTGATCGTCCTCGAACAGATCTATCGGGCCTTCAAGATCAACCGCGGCGAGCCGTATCACCGGGACTGATCCTCGGCGCTCCGTTAGGTTAACCTCGGGGTCGCCGGGGCCCCGCCGCGGCCCCCATGACCGAGCTTCGCCACCGCTTCGCGCTGCACTTCGACTGGGTCAAGCACCGGCGCGTGATCGCGGGCCGCGAGGTCATCCTCCACTGCCATCACTACAACTCGCGCATCCAGCACACGCTCGAGAGCGCGGCCGGCATCGATGGCAAGCGCATCATCCGCGAGGCCGCCGAGTCGGTGTTCGCCGAGCACGTGCTGAACGCGCTCGAGGCCGGCGATGCGACGGACACGCGCTGGGCGCTCGCGGCCGGGCTCTACGCCCACCTCGGGTTCGGCGCCCTCGACGTCCGCGGCGTGGCGACCGGGCGCGTGACGGCCGCGTCGTCCCACTTCGTCGAGGGCTGGAACGCGGGCTTCGCCGGGCGGACCGAGCCGGTGTGCACGCTGACCGAGGGCTACCTCGCGGGCGCGCACCTCGCGGTCACCGGCGAGACCGTCGCGTATCGCGAGACCGCGTGCCGGATCAGCGGCGCCGCCGCGTGCGTGTTCGAACGCGCGGCCGGGCCCCGGGCCGCCATCCCGCCCGTCGCGCGCGCGCTGATCGCGTTCTCGCCGCGCCCGGCCGCCGCGTTCCCCGCGCCCGCCCACATCGATGGCGACAAGATCGTCAGCGCGCTCGTGGCGATGCCGATCCACGGCGATGCCGAAGGCCTCATCCCCGCGTTCGGCGTGTACCTCGCCAGCACGCCGGCGGACTTTTACAACCTCGTCTGCATCCGGTTCATCGAAGAAATGGCAGCGAAGGGCCTCGCCCGCAACGCGCAGCGGCTCCTCGTCAGCGACGCCGAGACCTGCGCGCTCAACACGTTCCGCGGGATCATGAGCTCGCCCGAATGGGACGCCCTCGTGGCGCCGATGCTCGTCGAGAGCGCCGATTCGCTGTACGGCGTCGTCGCGGTGTCGAACGCGCTCGGCTGGGGCAACTGGTACGTCACGCAGCACACGCCCGGCGCGACGCTCCGCATCGAGTCGGTCAACGGCTACGAGGCGGCCGGCTACCGCGAGCTGCGCGGTACGGCGGCGGCGCCCCAGTGCTTCATGCTCCGCGGGGTGGCGGCGGGCATGATGGGCCTCGTCTACGGGACCGGCACCATGGCCGACCGGTTCGGCACGTTTGCATCGAGCGAGGCCGCCTGCATCTGCACGGGCGCCGAGTCCTGCCGCTTCGAGGTCCGCCGCGCGTGACGACCGAGCCGACCGCCTACCCGGGGCTGCCGATCGGCGTCCTGACGCTCGACGATCGGTTCGTCATCACGGCGGTCGACGCCGTGTTCCGCGCCGAGCTCGGCGGCGGCGACGAGCTGGTCGGCCAGCCGCTCGACGCGCTCATCTCCGACCGCGACCACCGAGGCGCCGTCGCGCTGGCGTCGCGCCTGACGCAGTACCGCGGCGGCATCATCGATCTGTCGCTGGTGCTCGTCGTCGGTGGCAGCGAGCGCTTCGTGCGCATGCGGCTCGTCGCGCGCTCGGCATGGCAGTACCTCGCGTACGTGGAGCCGGGCGATCAGGAAGAGAGCCTGACCTACGAGCTGGCGCTCGCGCGGCAGCGGTGGGCCGGCGTCATGCAGCGCTCCGACGAGGGCATCGTCCTCGTCGATCACGAGGGTACGATCCTCCAGCACAACCTGCGCTTCTTCGAGCTGATGCGGTTTCGGACGGCGCACGGCGTGTCCCTGACGGAGTCCGCGCTCGACGGCCGCGCGCTCGGCCCGTTGCTCCCGCGCGCGTTCGACGAGCTGCAGGAGCGCCTCCGCCGCGGCGACGAGGACTTCGTGGTGCGCGTCGAGACGAAGGGGCGGACGCTCGAGCTCGAGGGGCGCAGCTTGCGCTTGCCGCTGCGCGGGCGCATCGAGACGCTCCTGCTCGTGCGCGACCTCAGCGAGCAGCGCCAGATCGCCGAGCGCGACGCGATCATCCAGGCCGACCTCGATCAGGCCGCGGACTTCCAGCGCGCCCTGCTCTCGCGCATGCGCTCGCCGCGCGGGCTCGAGGTCGACGTCTCGTACCGGCCGCTGCAGCGCGTGGGCGGCGATGTCTACGACGTGACGGTGCTCGCCGACGGCACGGTCCGCCTGTTCATCGCGGACGCCACGGGGCACGGCGTCACGGCTGCGCTCTCGACGATGCTCATCAAGAGCGAGTACGACGCGGTCAAGGAAGGCGGCGAGGGCCCGGCCGCCACGCTCGCCGCGCTGAACGAGCGCGTCACGCGCACGTACCTCAAGCTCGCGGTGCTGTTCACGGCGTCGATCGTGGACATCGCGCCCGACCGGTCGCTCGTGCGGTACGCGTGCGGTGGCCACCCCGGGCCGATGCTCGTCACGGAGACGGGCGTCGTGGAGCTCTCCGAGGGCGGCGGCTTCCTCGGCGCGCAGGCTGGCCAGCGCTACCCGGAGTGGTCGACGGCGATCCACGGCTGGCGCAGCATCATCCTCATCACGGATGGCCTCGTCGAGGCGCGCAACGCGGCCGGCGCGCAGTTCGGCGAGGAGCGGCTGCTCGCCGCGATCGGCGAGGCGGATCGGCGCGGGCGCCGCATCAACGCGAACGTGCTCTCCCGCCTCGACGCCTACGTCGACACGCAGGCCCAGACCGACGACATCACGCTCTTGACGGTGCGACCGACCCAGATGGAGGACTCATGACGAGCGGCGAGGACCGGCTGAAGTTGCGGCCGTACACGGACCACGAGCTGACGCTGACGGGCGAGCGCGTGGGGACGGCGATCCGCATCGCGCTGACGGGGAACGCGGACATCCACGCGATCGCGCCGATCACGGTGTTCCTCGAGCAGCTGCACGTCGAGAGCCTCCGGCTCGGCGCGACCGAGGTGCTCGTCGATTTCCAGCAGCTCGAGTTCATGAACTCGTCGTGTCTCAAGTCGTTCGTGACGTGGATCTCGGGCGTCAGCGAGGCCGCGCCCGAGCAGCAGTACAAGATCCAGTTCATCTCGAACCCGGAGCTGCGCTGGCAGCGCCGGAGCCTGCACGCGCTCTCGTGCTTCGCGGCGGACCTGGTGACGGTGTCGACGCCGCTGTGAAAGCTTGACCGTCTTCGCACGCACGAACCGTCAGTGCCGGCCGTGATCTTTCTTCGCGCGATCCATCTCGCGCTTGTCGTCGGCCAGGCGCTTCGCGTCGCGCTTGTCGTGGACCTTCTTGTGGGTGACGAGGGCCAGCTCGACCTTCACGTGCGCGTTCTTGAAGTAGAGGCCGAGCGGGATCAGCGTGAAGCCGCGCTGCTGCGTCTTGACCGCGAGCTTGGCGATCTCGTGGCGGTGCATGAGCAGCTTGCGCACGCGATCGACGTCGTGCGCCCAGCGGTTCGCCGCCGCGTACGCGTTGATCTGGATCCCGTGCAGGAACGCCTGGTGCTTGCGGATCTCGACCCAGCCGTCGGGGATCGTCACGGCGGCGTCGCGCAGGCTCTTCACCTCGCTGCCGACGAGCACGATCCCGGCCTCGAATCGCTCGTGGATCGTGAAGTCGTGCGTCGCCTTGCGGTTCGTCGCGATCACCTTGATCGCGTCCTTCTCGGTCTTCGGCGCGGGCTTGCTAGGAGGCTTGGCCACGGGTCCCTACCATTCGCCGACGTTCGGCGCGGAGCTCCACGGCTCGGCCGGCGCCTTCGGCGCGCCGCGCTGCAGCAGCTCGACCGAGATCAGGTCCGGCGACCGGACAAACGCCATGTGGCCATCGCGCGGCGGCCGGCAGACCGGGTAGCCTGCATCGACGAGCCGCTGGCACGCCGCGTAGATGTCCTCGACCTCGTACGCCACGTGCCCGAAGTTGCGACCGCCCGCGTACGGCTCCGTGTTGTCCCAGTTGTGGGTCAGCTCGATCTGAGGCGAATCGCTTCCGCCCCCCTCCTGCCCCAGAAACACCAGCGTGAAGCGCCCCTTCTCGCTGTCCCGGCGGCGGATCTCGCGCAGCCCGAGGCCCTCGCAGAAGAACCTGACCGCGGCGGGCAGGTCACGGACGCGGACCATGGTGTGCAGGTAGCGCATGTCGCTACAGGTACCGTATCCTCCCTGCATGGGCGAGCCCAACGTGATGGTGAACTTCCGCCTCGATCGCGATCAGCCGCTACGGATCCGCTGGCTCGCGACCGACGGCGTCCCCGGAGACGGCTACAAGCCGCAGGTCACCGCCGTCACGCTCGCGAGCGGCGCGCGGCTGACGATGGACGCCTCGGCGATCCTCGAGTCGACCGCGCCCGATCACACGGGCGGCATCGGCTCCTACCTCATGACCTTCAACGGCATGGTCGGGTACGCGGTCGACCACGCGGACCGCGCGCACGTGGACAGGCTCGACGACGAGGAGATCGACTACGACCTCGAGTTCGTGAGCGACACCGGCCGCGTCGCGATCGAGGGCGAAGACTACAAGATCGTCGACCGCCCGCGCGGCCACGCCCGACGCGTCCAGAAGCAAGCGAAGTAGCCGTGCGAGCCGACACGCCGAGCCGCACCGCCGCCTGGGTCGCCGCTGCGCGCGGGATGGCGCGCCTCCTGCCCGACGAGCTACGGCTCGCCGACGACCCGTTCGGCGAGGCGTTCGCCGACGATCTCGCGTCGCGCGCGATGGGCGCCGTCGTGGACCGGCTGCCGCTGATGCGCGTGCCGGGCTTGAGCGCGTGGGTGCTGTACATGCAGGTGCGCACGCGCGTCCTCGACGACGCCGTCCGCGCGTTCACGGCGGCGGGCGGGCGCCAGCTCGTGCTCCTCGGCGCCGGTTACGACTGCCGCGCCCTGCGCTTGCCCGAGCTCGGCGACGCGCGCGTGTTCGAGGTCGATCACCCGGCGACGCAGGGTCACAAGAAGGCCGTGCTCGCGCGGCTCGGCGCCGCGTCGCCCGCGCGCTACGTGACGTGGAACTTCGAGGAGCGGCCGCTCGCGGAGCTGCCGGGCGCGCTCGCGGCGGCGGGCCTCGATCCGGCGGCCCCGACGCTCACGATCTGGGAAGGCGTCACGATGTACCTGACGGAGCCGGCGATCGACGCGTCCCTGCGCGCGATCCGCGCGTGGAGCGGCGCCGGCTCGCAGCTCGCGATGACGTACTTCGCGCGCTCGCGGGACGTGCGGCTCTCGCTGCGCACGCGCGCGGTGAAGGCGCTCGTGGCGCGGGCCGGCGAGCCGTGGCGCTGGGGCTGGATCCCCGACGAGCTGCCGGCGTACCTGCGCGACCGCGGCTGGGCGCTGGCGCGCGACGTCGCGATGGCCGAGGCGGCGCAGGATCTCTTGCCGCCGGCGCGCGCGCGGCTGGTCGGCGCCACGGACCGGCGGATCGCCCTGGCGAACGCGCCGGAGTCGATCGCGGTCGCGGTCGCGGCGCGCGCTTAGCGCCTGATCGGCGCCCGATGGGGAGCGCGTGCGCGACGCTTACCGCAGAGCCGCAAGGCCCGGTTGACCCCGGCGTGCCGATGAATGCGGCCGCCGATGCCAGCGAAGACCCGGCGGGCTCGCCGCTACAGCTTCGCCGGGACCCAGTAGTCGCGCGGGTAGAGCCGGTGGAGCGTCGTCAGCGGCGTGACGGCGGCGTGCAGGTAGTCCTGGTACGCGGCGAGCTGCTTCTCGGGCCCGATGACGTAGTACGCGGACGCCGCGTCGGGCGCGCCGAGGCCTGGCAACACCTTGCCGTAGACGGCGGGCATGCGCGCGTACAGCGCCGCGGCGAGATCGGGCCGGTTCGCGAGGCCGACGATCTTCGTGCGGAACGCGCGGACCACGTCCGGCGAGAGGCCATCGGCGAGGTCGTTCGCCATGGCGGTCGCGCGCTCTTCGTACGTGTCGGCGACGCGCGAGGTGAACGTCTTCGCGACGGCGTAGCGCGCGATGTTCGCGTCCGGCTGCTCGGACCGCAGCTGCGCGATGACGAACTTCAGCGTCTGCGGCAACAGCGGGCAACGCTCGGCGTAGTACTCGAGCTGGGCGTCGCGCAGCGCGGGATGGATACCGTTCGAGTACGCCAGGCCGGCCGCCCACGTCTTCATGAACATGCTGTGGGCGCCGTGGCCGCTGTACATCGCCGACGCGAGGTAATCGATCGCGGCCGCGTCCGACGTGGCGGCGTAGCCGGGCGCGTCGGTCACGTCGAGGAAGACGCCGCTCGACGTCGCCGGATCGACGAGGCCGACGAAGAGCGGGCCCGCACCGGCCGCGCCCGGGTCGTGCTCGCGGAGCCGCGCCGTGATGGCCGCCGCGCGGCTATACGTGATGCGCTTGGGCGCCGCGTGGGCCAGGAGGCCGAGCAGCGTGGCGACCTGGCCCGAGGCCGTCGCGAGGTGCTCGGTCGACCCGACCTCGACGACGCGCGCCGTCGCCGCCGTGACGACGTTCGCCCGCGTCCGCGCGAGGCCCGCGAGCGCCACCGGCGTGCCCGCGCGCAGGTCGTGCGCCATCTGGCGGCAGAGGTACCGCCAGTCCGCGGCGAGCGTACCGGCCGGCAGATCCGGCAGCAGCGCCGTCAGATCCTTGCCCGCGTCCCCGAGGATCGCCCGCGCCGGGGGCGAGCCCGTCTCGCCGAGCTTCGCCGCCAGCTCGACGAGCTTGACGCGCGGCTGGCTCGCCGCGCCCGCGAGCCGCTCGAGCGCGCCCGCGACGTCGGCCGTGACCTTCGCGTCGTGCGGATCCTCGAGCATCCAGCGGAGGCGATGGAGGTCGTGCGCGATCGTCAGGAACGAGGCCGTGTGGAGCCGCAGCGGCCACGTCTGCCGCACCCACGCGTCGCGGGGATCCTTCACCCAGTTCTCCTCGGCGCCGAGCATCCGTTCGTGGTTCGCGGTGATCGCCTGCTCGACGAGGTCGCGGAGCCGCGGCACGTTCTCGACGCGCCAGTCCGGCGCGAGGAGCACGCGCTGCATCCACCACAGCGCGGCGCCGGTCTCCGTGGAGTCGATGCCCGATCCGGCGACGACCAGCTCGCTGCGGCCGGTGCGGACATCATTGTCGTAGCGGATCGCCAGCGCGAGGATCTCGCGGCGCTGACGCTCGCGCACCACGTCGGCGGCGATCGGCGTCTTGCCGTCGAGGACACCGGCGTCGGAGAGCAGCGTCGGGAGCAGCGCGAGGTACGCGAGGTCGGCCTCGGGCACGGCGTCGAGGCGGAACGCCAGCCGGACCTGCGTGCTCGCCATCGTCGGGACCGTGGCGCGGAGCGCAGGGACGCCGGCGATCGGCTCGGTGGTGTACGCGAGGTCGTCGTCGAGCGTCATCGGCGGATGGTCGACGAGCGGCGGCAGCGCGGTGGCCCGCGCGGCGGCCTCGATGGTCGCGCTCTGCGCGTCGTAGTCCTTCGCGTACGCGGCGAGCGTGGCCGCGGCGTCCGCGGTCTTGTACTGCGCCTGCAAGCGCGCGAGCTCGGCGGTGTTGCGCTGCCCGCGCTCGCTGTCGATGCGCGCGCGCAGCTCGGTGCTCGGGCGCGCCGCGATGCCGTACGGGGCCTCCAGGAGGCCCCAGGCTCCGAGGCGCTGGCGCCACGGGTTGCCCTTCGCGTTCACGATCGCGTCGACCTGCGTCAACACCTGGGCGAGCGTGAGTGACTTCACGAAGCCCGGCGTCTTCGCGAGGTGGTTTACTTGCTCGAGCCAGGTCGGCCCGATGCCGCGGTCGCCGAAGCCGGGCGGCGAGTCGAGGAACTTGACGAGCTGGCGCCGGGTATCGACGACGCGGCTGCCGATGCGCTGCGCGATCGCGGCCAGCTCCGGGTCGCCATCGGGGAGCGCCGCGACGCGCGCGAGCTCGCCCACGACGAGCCTGCGGACGGCGTCGACGGTCTGCTCGTCGAGCTTGTCCGCCTTGACGCCGTCGAGGCTGAGCCGTACCGGCTGCCCCTGGTCCCAGCTGATGCTGGCGCCGACTGCGCTCGCGCCGGTGTCGAGGACACGCGTCTTGCTGTCGATGAGCTTCTTGTAGATCGGCGTGCTCTCGTCGCCGGCGAGCTGATCGAGGAAGAGCTCGAGGAGCGCGTGCTCGACGGGATCGAGCGCACGTGACGCCGGCCACGCCAGCATCATCGGGCCCGGGTGCGTGGTGTCGCTGTAGGGGAAGTCGACGATGCGGATCTGGCCGGCGGGCGCGGGCTGCGGGCGCGGGAGCTGCGCCTCGGTGGCGATCAGCGGCGGCGGCGCGGACGTGGTCGGCGCGCGGGCGGCCTCGGTGTCGAGGACCTTTGCGGTGCCGTCGAGGACGTCGCCGAGCGCCATCGCGGAGGGGAACGCGCCGACCATGCCCATGTTCGAGAGGCGGTACGCGCCGTCGTGGAAGCGGCGGATGTCCTCGGGCGTCATCGCGCGGATGGCCTCGGGGAAGCCGCCGGAGTCGTACGCGAGCGGGTGATGCTCGCCGTAGACCATGCGGAGGCTGGTGCGCCAGAGGCCGGTGCCGGAGTCCTCGTAGGCGCGGACCATCTCGTTGTAGACGGTGCCCTTCTCCTCGAGGTGGAGCGCCCCGGTGGCGTCCTTGTCGACGCCGAAATTGCGCACCTCGCGGCGGATCTCCTCGTCGGTGTAGTCGGGGTAGAGGAGCGCGCGGAGCTGGTTGTCGAAGACAGGCCAGAAGACGTCGTGGCCAGCGATGGTGTTGAAGTGATACGCGGTGTGCCACTGGTCGGTGAACGCGGAGGACTCGCCGAGCGCCATCGACTCGAAGCTGCCGAACGCGCGGCCGCGGTTGCCTTTGCCGAGGAGCAGGTGCTCCTGCGTGTGGGGCTCGCCCTTGTCGGAGGTGGGGAACGACGTGACCCAGATGAAGCCCTGCGGCGCGGACTCGATGCGCAGGTAGTCGAGCGTGAAGCCGCTCGGCGGATGGACGAAGCGGCCGCCGATGCGATGGCCCTCGTTGTCGGTGTAGACAGCGACCGGGAGCCAGGCGTGGACGAGCTGGTGCTCGGCGACCTGCTCGAGCGTGACGGGCCCGACGAGGGCCGGGAGGGCCGGCGGCTGGTGCACCGGATCGGCGGCGGCGGGGTCGGCAGGGGACGGCGGCGGCGGGTGTCGGGGTTGCTGCGGCGGTGGGGAGCCGCAAGCGGCGACGACGACGACGACGACGACGACGACGACGACGGCGAGCGCCAGCGAGGCGGCGGCGAGGGGGGAAGCGGGGCGCATCGAGGGCGACTCTACACGCGCCCGTGGCCGCGAACGCGGGGGCGATCCGGGACGTGTCTGCGGTTGGCGAGCGGGTGGCCTGCGCCTGATCCGCGGTGTGGACTGCGGCCAGGGTTGCGGCGTCGGCCGCGTGATGGGCAGCGGGGTGGGCCTCGGCTACGCGCGGACCGTGCGGACGCATGCGGACGCGTGCGGATGCGTACGGATGCGTACGGACGCGAGCCGACGCGTGCCGACGCTTGCGGAAGCGTTCGAACGCGTGCCGATGCGTGCGGACGCGTACGGACGCGTGGCGACGCGTGCGGACGCGTGCGGACGCGTGCGGACGCGTGCCGACGCGTGCCGGCGCGTGCGGCGCGTGCGGACGCGTGCGACGCGTGCCGGCGCGTGCGGCGCGTGCGGACGCGTGCGACGCGTGCGGACGCTTGCCGACTCGCGCGACGCGTACGGTCGCGTACGGTCGCGTACGGTCGCGTGCGGACGCGTGCGACGCGTGCGGACGCTTGCCGACTCGCGCGACGCGTACGGTCGCGTACGGTCGCGTGCGGATGCTTGCGGACGCGTGCGGATGCGTGCGGACGCGTGCGACGCGTGCGGACGCGTGCGGTCGCGTGCGGTCGCGTGCGGACGCGTGTGGACGCGTGCGGACGCGTGCGGACGCGTGCGGACGCTTGCCGACTCGTGCGACGCGTGCGGACGCGTGCCGACTCGTGCGACGCGTGCGGACGCGTG
>JANXOM010000370.1 GCA_025353585.1 Deltaproteobacteria bacterium | reverse complement strand
AGAAGCGGACCACGGCCGTCCACGAGGCGGGCCACGCGCTCGTGGCCCGGTTCGTCGGCGAAGAGGCCGACCCGGTCCACAAGGTCACCATCATCCCGCGCGGGCGCGCGCTCGGCCTGACGCAGCAGTTACCGCCGGAAGACCGGCTCAGCATGACGCGCGAGTTCGCGCAGAACCAGATCGCGATCCTCATGGGCGGCCGCGTCGCCGAGGAGATCGTGTTCAAGCACAAGACGACCGGCGCCGGGAACGACATCGAGCGCGCCACCGAGCTCGCGCGGTCGATGGTCACCGAGTGGGGCATGAGCGACGAGTTCGGCCCGCTCAACTTCTCCGGCGGCAAGCAGGAGGTCTTCCTCGGCCGCGACTTCAACAGCGGCACCACGCAGAGCGAGGACACCTCGCGCCGGATCGACGCCGAGATTCGCCGCATCGTCATCGAGCAGTACGAGCGCGCCACGCAGATCCTGACCGAGCAGCGGAAGTGGCTCGAGACGATCTCCGAGGCGCTCCTCGAGTACGAGACCATCGACGGCCCGGACATCGACCGGATGCTGCGCGGCGACAAGCTCGAGCGCCCGCTGCCGGCCGCCACGATCAAGAAGCGCGCGGCGGCCGAGGCCGCGAACGCGAAGGCGGATGACGTGGATGGCGAGCGTCGCCGCGCCAACATCCTGCCGCCGATCGTCCCGCCGCCCGAGCCCGCGACCTAGTCGGCTCGCCCGATGATCGCGCTGGACCGCGTCCTCATCATGGGCGTGGTGAACGTCACGCCCGATTCGTTCTCGGACGGCGGGCTGTTCTTCGACCCGGCCGCGGCCATCGCCCACGGCGAGCAGCTGCTCCGGGACGGCGCCGACATCCTCGACGTCGGCGGGGAGGCCACGAACCCGCGGGCCGAGCCGATCGACGCCGCGGAGGAGCTCCGGCGCGTGCTGCCGGTGGTCACCGCGCTCGCCGCCGCGGGCGCGCTCGTCTCCATCGACACGACCAAGGCGAGCGTGGCCGCCGCCGCGGTCGCCGCCGGCGCGCGCATCGTCAACGACATCTCGGCCGGCCGGTTCGATGCGGCGATGGGCGCCGCCGTGGCCGCAACGGACGCCACCTACCTCGCCGGGCACCTCCGCGGCCGCTCGCTGGCCGAGGTCTTCGCCAGCGAGGCGCCGGCCGGCTGGCGCGAGGTCGCCGGCGAGCTGGCCCACGCGCTCGCCGACCTGCCGCCCGCCCTTCGCGGCCGGACCTGGGTCGACCCCGGCGTCGGCTTCGGCAAGGGCGCCGACCCCGCCGGGAACCTCGAGCTCCTGCGCCACGCCGGCGACCTCGGCCGGGCGCTCGGCTGCCCGGTCGTGGTTGGCCCGAGCCGGAAGCGGTTCCTCAGGAAGCTGCTCGGCGACGCCCCGACCGCCGCGGACGTCGATGCCGCGAGCGTGGCCGCTTGCCTCGCCGCGACCCGCGCCGGCGCGCGCGTGCTCCGGGTCCACAACGTCGCCTTGCTCCGGCCCGCGTTGACCGTGTACACCAAAGTATAGGGCGCGCGGTGTGCGTGCCTGCGCGCCGCCATGATCGCGTCCCTCAAGCACTTCCTCGACGACCTCTCCGCGACCACCGTCCTGACGACGGTCGTCGACATCGCGCTCGTCTACTACTTCATCTATCGCGTCCTGCTCACGATCCGGGGGACGCGCGCGGCGCAGATGGTCGTCGGCATCGTGCTCGTCGGCGCGGCGTTCTTCGTCGCGGAGCGCGCGGACCTGTCCACGGTCTCCTGGCTCCTCGACAACTTCATCAGCTACTTCATCATCCTCATCATCGTCGTGTTCCAGGCGGACATCCGCCGCGCGCTCGGCCGGCTCGGCCAGAACGTGATGTGGCTCGGGCGGCGCCAGGAGACGAGCCACATCGTCGACGAGGTCGTGGCCGCCACGGAGCACCTCGCGCGCGCGCACATCGGCGGCATCATCGTCTTCGAGCGCGACGCCGCCCTCGACCAGTTCGTCGACGACGCGACCCGCGTCGACGCCGTCCTGTCGCGCCAGCTCCTCGTCTCGCTGTTCGTGCCCGCCAAGGACAACGAGCTCCACGACGGCGCCGTCGTCATCGGCAAGGCCCACCGGATCGAGCTGGCGCGCGCGCTCCTGCCGCTGTCGCGCGCCACCGACCTCGGCCCCGAGTTCGGCACGCGGCACCGCGCCGCCCTCGGCATCACGGAGGACACCGACGCCGTCGTCGTGGTCGTCAGCGAGGAGCGCGGCGAGATCTCCTTGTGCTTCAAGGGCTCCATCGCGCGCGACCTCGAGCCGCTGACGTTGCGGCGCGCGCTCGTCGGTCTGTTCGCGGGCGGGCGGGCCACCGCCGTCATGGCCGAGGAAGCCCAGGCCGCGGCCGAGGTCGGCAAGGCCGTCGCCAGCCTCGGGACCGACGCCACCGGCTCGCGCGCGATCATCGTCGAGGCCGGCTCGTGAGCGAGCGGCCGCGGTCGCAGACGATCGGGCAGCTCGGGCGCTCGGCCGCGCGCATGCCTCCGCCGCCCGCCAAGGCCCGGCGGGGCCCGCAGCCGCCGCGCGAGCCCCCGCCCGCCGAGCGCGGCACCGTCGCGCGCTGGCTCCACGGCGCGTTCGCCGAGAACCTGGGGCTCAAGTTCCTCTCGATCGTCCTCGCCGTCACCGTGTTCCTGCTCGTCAACACCGATCGCGATCGCGAGATCGAGGCGCGCATCGGCGTCTCGTACACGCTGCCCGACGACAAGGTCCTCGTCTCGGACCGCATCGAGCAGGTGCGCGTGATGATCAAGGGCCCGTGGCGTCGCCTCCGCAAGTTCGACGAGCACCAGGTCGAGCGCGTCGATATCGATCTGCGGAACGTCTCCGCCGGCGACCTGCGCATCACGCCCGACATGATCAAGCTGCCGTCGGGCCTGCAGATCGTGTCGATCGAGCCGCCCGCGCTGCACGTCGCCTTCGATCGCCGCGTGGACAAGATCGTGGAGGTCGCGACCTCCGTCGAGGGCCGGCCCGCGCACGGGTATGTCGTGGCGGAGGTGAAGGCGAACCCGGCCACGGTGAAGGTCCGCGGCGCCGAGCGCATCATCGCCGCGCTGTCGTCCGTGCGCACGAGCGCGGTCTTGCTCGCCGGGCACGCCGAGGCCTTCGACACCGACGCCGATCTCTTGCCGCCCAACGGCGTGGCGATCGTGGGCCCCACCGGCGCGAACGTCCACGTGGCCATCGACGAGGAGCTCGTCACGCGCAAGCTCCCCGGGCTCGCCGTCCAGGTCCGCGGAGACGACGCCGCGAAGTGGACGATCCGCCCCGCGCAGATCGAGGTGACGCTCACCGGCGCGCTCCTCGCCGTCGAGAAAGCGAAGACCGCGATGACGCCGATCGTCAAGGTCACACCGGGGGAGAAGGCGGGCGAGGCGGACCTCATCCTCGACGGGCTCCCGCCCGGCATCGGCGCGAAGATCTCGCCCGAGCGCGTGAAGATCGCCCCCGCGCATTAGATACTGCGGCGAGATGAGCAGCAGCACGCGTTCTCTGTTCGGTACCGACGGCATGCGCGGCGTCGCGAACGTCGAGCCGATGACCGGCGAGACCGTCATGCGCCTCGGCATGGCCATCGCCGCGCGCCTCAAGCAGCCCGGCCGCGCCACTCGCATCGCCATCGGCAAGGACACGCGCCAGTCGGGCTACATGTTCGAGTCGTCGATCGCGGCCGGCATCGTCGCCATGGGCGCCGATGTCTGGCTAACCGGTCCGCTGCCGACGCCGGGCATCGCGTTCATCACGTCCTCCATGCGCTGCGACGCCGGCGTCGTGATCTCGGCGTCGCACAACCCGTTCCAGGACAACGGCATCAAGATCTTCGCGCGCGACGGCTACAAGCTGCCCGACGCGATCGAGCACGAAATCGAGACGCTCATGGCCTCGCCCGAGCTCGACAAGCAGCGCGCCGCCCCCGGCGACGTCGGGTACAGCCGCCGCATCGAGGACTCGCGCGGCCGCTACGTCGTGTTCTGTAAGGCCACGTTCCCGAGCGACCTGACCCTCGACGGGCTGCGGATCGTCGTCGATGGCGCGCACGGCGCGGCCTACCGCGTGGGGCCGGCCGTGTTCGAGGAGCTCGGCGCGAAGGTCATCGCGATCCACACGAACCCGAACGGCAAGAACATCAACGCCGGCGCGGGCGCGCTGCACCCCGAGGCCATGTGCGAGATGGTCAAGCACCACGACGCGCACCTCGGGATCGCGCTCGATGGCGACGCGGACCGCCTCGTCCTGTGCGACGAGAACGGCGTCGTCGTCGACGGGGACGCGCTGATGGCGCTGTGCGCCACGCGCATGCTCAAGGACAAGTCGCTCGCCAAGGGCACGCTCGTCACCACCGTGATGTCGAACATCGGCCTCGATCGCGCGATGCGCGAGGCTGGCGGCAAGCTGGTGCGCACGCAGGTCGGCGACCGGTACGTCGTCGAGGAGATGCGCAAGCACGGCTACAACCTCGGCGGCGAGCAGTCGGGGCACGTGGTGTTCCTCGACCACGCCACCACGGGCGATGGCATCGTCGCCGCGCTGCGCGTGCTCGCGATCATGGCGCGCGAGGGCCGGCCGCTCTCGGAGCTCGTGCGCGTGATGACCCGCATGCCGCAGGTGCTCGTGAACACCGTCGTCGAGAAGAAGGTGCCGATCGAGCAGCTGCCGGCGATCGCGCAGATGATCGCGGACATCGAGAAGGAGCTCGGCGACGACGGGCGCGTGCTCGTCCGATACTCCGGCACGGAGACCAAGGTGCGCGTCATGATCGAGGGCACCGACCTGGGCAAGATCAAGCAGTGGGCCGACGACCTCGCCGAGGCCCTGCGCACGGCGTGCAAGGCCTCGTGAGGCGATGAGGCCGGTCGTCACGAGCGCGGCGATGCGGGCGCTCGACCGCGCCACGAGCGCCGAGGTCGGGCTGCCCGGGCTCGTGATGATGGAGACGGCGGGGCGGGCCGTCGCGGCGGCGGCGCAGGCGCTGGTCGGGGCGCGCGGCGGCCGGGTCGCGGTGGTATGCGGGCCGGGCAATAACGGCGGGGACGGGTACGTGGTGGCGCGGGTGCTCCGGGCGCACGGCGTCGACGTGGCGTGCTACCTGGCGGGCGACCGGACGGCGGTCTCGGGCGACGCGGCCACGCAGCTCGCCGTGCTCGAGAGGTCCGGCGGCGCCGTCGTGAGCATCGCGACCCCGGACGCGCTCGCGGCGATCGCCGACGGCATCACGGGCGCGGCGGTCGCCGTCGACGCGCTGTTCGGCGTGGGGCTCGCGCGCGACATCACGGGGCACACGGCCGCGGTCGTCGCGCAGCTCAACCGCGCGGCGGCGCGGCTCGCCGTGGACGTGCCCTCGGGGCTCGACGCGGACACCGGGCGGACGCTCGGCGCGTGCGTGCTCGCGGACGTGACCGTGTCGACCGGCCCGCTCAAGATCGCGCACGTCTCGGCGCCGGGGTTCGCCGCGTGCGGCCGCGTCGAGGTCTGCGAGATCGGCGTGCCGGCGGCGCGGATCGAGGCGGCGGCGACGGCGTGGCTCGTCGAGGAGCTCGACGTCGCGCGCTGGCTGCCGCGCGTGACCCCGCTCGATCACAAGGGGACGCGCGGGCACGTGCTCGTGGTCGGGGGCGCGCCGGAGATGCGGGGGGCCGGGCGGCTGGCCGCGGCGGCAGCGCTGCGGGCGGGCGCGGGGCTCGTGACGCTCGCGGGCGACGGCGAGGTCGCGGCCCCCGATTCGATCATGACGCCCGGGCTCGCCGGCGGCGCGCTCGGCGACCGGCTGCGCGGCAAGCAGGCGATCGTCATCGGCCCTGGGCTCGGGCAGAGCGCGACCGCGCGGGCGCGCGTCGACGAGGTGCTCGCCAGCGGCATCGCCGCCGTGGTCGACGCGGACGCCCTGAACCTGCTCGCCGCGGATCTGGCCGCGCTCGTGGGCGCCCGCGGCCCCGTCGTCATCACGCCCCATCCCGGCGAAGCGGCGCGCCTGCTGGGGAGCACGACGACGGAGGTCGAGGCGGATCGCGTGACGGCGGCGCGCGCGCTGGTCGCGCGGACGCGGGCCACGGTGGTGCTCAAGGGCGCGCGGACCCTGGTCGCGTTCGCGGCCCCCGGGGCGGCGCCCGTGACGTGCTGGATCATCGCCGCGGGCAGCCCGGCGCTCGGGACCGGCGGCAGCGGCGACGTCCTCGCCGGGACGATCGGCGCGCTCCTGGCGCAGGGCGTGGCGCCGGCGGAGGCGGCGGCGATCGCCGTGTTCGCGCATGGCCGCGCCGGCGAGCAGCTCGCGCAGCTCCACGGTGTACGTGGTCTGGTGTCGTCAGACCTCCCACTCGCGATCGCGTCCGTGATCGCGAAGATCCCGCGTCTCCCATGAGACGCACGGCGTGTGTGTAGTGACTCGTGAACTTTATTTCCTAATGTTCGCGCGTACTTGACCATGGCACGACGGGTGCTTTTAGACCTGTCATGTCGCGCACTTCGAACCTCCCCGCCACGTCTCGCCTCGTTCGCCGCCCGCTCGTGGCGGGTCGCACCGCACGCAGCGAGGCCGGGGTCCGCGGCAACGAGGCCCCGGCGAAGGCCGAGGTGGCACCCCACGCCGCGTTCGCGCTGCTCTGCGTCCCCCACCAGGCGGAGCTGTACGGCGTCGCGATGCGCATCTGCCGCGACCCGGATACCGCGAAGGATCTCGTCCAGGAGACGCTGCTCCGCGCGATGTGCGCGTGGGACAGCTTCCAGCCGGGCTCGAACCTGCGCGCGTGGCTGTTCCGCATCCTGACGAACGCGTTCATCAACGGCTATCGCAAGCGCCGCCGGCACCAGAAGTTCGCGTGCGAGCGCCCGGGCGACGCGCTGATCGCGCTGTACGGCCGCGACCAGGACCGCACGGACGACCTGGAGGACACGATCCTTGGCGACGAGCTGTGCGACGAGGTCGAGGCCGCGCTCGGCGAGCTCGGCCCCGAGTACCGCGACGTCGTCGAGCGCGCCGACCTGCGCGGCGAGAAGTACAAGGACATCGCCGACGCGCTCGAGGTCCCGATCGGCACGGTGATGTCGCGGCTCTTCCGCGCCCGTCGCGTGCTCGAGCAGCAGCTGGCGCCCATGGCCTCGCGCGACTACGGCATCAAGCGCGCCGCCTGATCAGTCGAGCGGGGATTGACCGCCAGGCCGCCAAGCTAGAGCCAAGGTTGGACGCTGAGAGCGAAGCGCCTCGACCTCGGCCCTTGGCTCCGGCTCGGCGTCCTTGGCGTCCTCGGCGTCCTTGGCGTCCTTGGCGTCCTTGGCGTCCTCGGCGTCCTTGGCGGTCGAGCGTGAGTCAGTACTCGTCTTCGCGCGACTGCGGCTGCGGGACGTCGTCGCCCGGCGGCACGTGCTCGCTGGTGAGCTCGCCGCGCGCGTCGGTGTAGCTGGCCCAGACGAGGCCATCGGCGGTGTGCAGGAAGTAGGGCTCCTGGCGGACGAGCGCGTCGTCGGCGGTCGGATCGACGATGTAGAAGCTGCGCCACTCGGTGCGCGGCGCCATCGGCGCGACCTTCACGATCGTCTTCACCAGCGGGTCGACGTCCGCCGCGGCCGACCTCTGCGCCGCGACGAGCGCGTCGCTGGCCGGACCGCGCAGGAGGCCCGTCAGCGCGGCGGCGCGCACGCGCGGGCTGCCGTCGTCGTGTACGAGCTGGCCGAGCGTCTTCTGCGCGTCGGCGTCGCCGGCCGCGCCGAGGCTCGCGAGCGCGAGCGCCGCGTTGATCCGCACGAGCCGCGACTTGTGGAACGCGAGCTTGCCGAGCTCGGCGCGGCGGTCGCCCGCCACGAGCGGCGCGCGGGCCGCCGGCGGCGACGCCCAGAGCACGCGCGCGAGCGCGCCGGTGGCGTCGATCGCGCTGGCCCAGCCGCCGTGCTGTCCGAGGTAGAGCCAGCGCTCCACGAGCGCCGGCACGCGCGGATCGGTCGGCGCGCCGGCCGCGATCTCGCCGAGCGCCCACGTCGCGTCGCCGATCACGCGGTCGTCCTTGCCGCCCAGCTGCGCGAGCAACACGTCCACGCCGCCGGCGTCGCGGAGCTCGCCGAGCGCCCACGCCGCCGCGCGCCGCCGATCCGAGGCCGCGTGCGCTGCTTGCTCGCGCAACGCCGGCGCCTCCGCGGGGTCGTTGGCGGCCGCGAGCCCACCGATCGCCGCGAGCGCGACCCGGATGTTCGGATCCTCCACGAGCTCGCGCAGGAGCCGTCGCGCCGTCGGATCCGGGTGCGCGCGGAGCGTGCGCCCGATCGCGCGCAGCAAGTGGTAGCGCGTCGGGCCGTGATCCGCGCGCGCGAGCGTGATCAGCATCGGCAGCGCGGTCGGGTCGCCGATGTACGCGAGCGCCGTCACCGCCGCGCGGTGCAGATCCGCCGGACCCTCGCGGAGGACGTCGACGAGCGCCTTCGCCGCGTCGGGCGACCGCGTCGCGCCTCCGATGCCGCCGAGCGCGTCGATCGCGGCGAGCCGCAGCCGCTGCGGGTTGCCGGGCCCGGCGAGCACCGTCAGCTTCGGCGTGGCCGCGGCGACGCCGAGGGTGCCGAGATACTCCGTCGCGAGGATCCGGACCTCGAGGTCGTCGTCGGCGAGGTGCTCGATCAGGACGTCGCCGGCGCGCGCGTCGGTGCCGAGCAGCGGGCGCAACGCCTCCATCGCCGCGAAGCGGATCGCGGCGTCCTTGTGCGAGAGCGCGCCGAGCACGGGGACGAGCGCCGCCGGATCGCCGGTCTCGCCGAGCGCGCGCAGCACGAGCGGCGTCGGCACGCGGCCGCGCTCGAGCTCGCCGGCGAGCGCCGTCGTCGCGCGCGGGTCGCCGATCTCCGCGAGCAGCGTGACGGCCTTCGTCGGATCGCCCGCGAGCCGCCCCGACAGGTGCGCGACGAGCGCCGGCACCGCCGCGTGCCCCGCGAGCCGCAGCGCCTCCATCGCGGAGGTCGACTGCGTGCCGACGGCGAGGTTCTGCACGAGCGTGCGCATCGCGTCCTCGCCGGCCTTGCCCGAGCCGGGCGTCGCCGCGATCTGGCCGAGCGCGCTCGCGACCTTGTCGCGGAACCCCGCGTCACCGGCCTTGAGGAGCTCGGTGAGCGTGTCGAGCGCGTCGACGGCCCCGAGGTTGCCGAGCGCGCCGACGGCGAACGCGCGGACCTCGAGGTTCGAGTCCCCCGTCGCGATGCGGACGAGCGCGGGCACGGCCGACGCGTCGCCCAGCTTGCCGACCGCCTTCACCGCTGCCTTGCGCACGTCGGGCGAGGTGTCGCCGAAGCGCGCGACGATCGGGATCACGGCGCGCCGGTCGCCGAGCTGCTCGAGCTGGTCGATCGTCTCGCGCTTGACGTCGGCCTTGTCATCCTCGAGCCGCGGGATCAACGCGATGACGACGTTGCCGCCGCGCCGCCCGATCTTGCCGAGGGCCTTGACGGCCTGCTGCCGCACCGCCGCGTCCGGATCGCCGAGCGAGCGCGTGAGCGCCGCCGCCGCGGCCGGTCCGCCGATGTCGCCGAGGACCTCCGCCGCCACGGCCTTTGTCTTGACGTCGATGTCGTTGAGCCAGTCCGTCATCAGCGGCACGGCGGCCTGGGCCGCGCCGAGGCCGAGCGCGCGCGCCGCGGCGAGCCGGACGTTCTTGTCCTCCGCCTCGGTCGTCACCGTCTTCATGAGGTACGGCTCGGCGAGCGCGATGTCGTCGGCAGCGAGGAGCGCGACGGCGTCGAGGCGCTTCTTCGCGTCGTCGCTGGCGAGGCCCTCCGCATCGGTGCTGACCTGGCCCGCCCAGTTGAAGCCGGCGTGCGCGGGCCCCGCCGCGAGCAAGAGCAGAGCGAGCGCAGCGCGGAGGCGAGTCACCGTCGGAGTATGCCTCCGGGCCGGCGCCCGTGCACGTCGTCAGGGGCCCGAGGGCTTCGCGAGGGTCTCGATCGCCCACTGCACCTTCGTGCGGAGGCGGTCCGGGAGCTCGAGCGCGGCCAGCCCGCGATACTCGGCGAGCGCGCCGGCGCGGTCGCCGGCGTGCCACAGCAGGGCGGCGAGCGCCACGCGCGGTGGGTACTTGTCGGGGACGAGCGCCTTCGCGTGCTCGAGGGCCGCGCGCGCGCCCGGAACGTCGTCGCGGGTGCTGCGCAGGACGCCGAGATCCTGCCACGGGCGCGGATCGGCCGGCGTGGCCAGGACGGCGCGCTCGAGCTGCGCGATCGCGGCCGGGACCTCGCCCCAGCTCGCGAGCGTGTTTGCGTACTCGCGGCGCGCGAAGCCCTCGCTCTTCGGGTCGGTGGCCTCGGCGATCGCGCGCTCGTACTGCGCGCGGGCGACGTCGTGGTGTCGCGCGAGCTCGGCGACCTCGGCGCTCGCGATGTCGGCGCGCACGACGGGGCTCGGGCCTTTCGGGGCCGGCGGCCCCGCGCTCGCGCACGCCGCGAGGAGGGCGGCCAGGGCGAACCCGCGCATCACTCGGGCTTCTTCTTCGCCGTGCCCACGGAGAGCGTGCGGCGGCGCGCGGGGGGCGCGATCTCGACCGCGGACTCGATGTCGTCGGGATCGACCTCGGTCGTCGACGAGATGCGGCGGACCTGCAGGATCTCCGGCTCGTCCGGCTCTTTCGTCCGCGCCTCGAAGTGCAGCCGCTCGAGCTCCTCCACGCTCTGCCGCTTCGTGGGATCCGGCTCCCCGAGCAGCGCGCGCAGGTCCGCGGCGGTCGGCGCGATCATCGGCGTCTCGCCACCGAAGTCCTCGAAGTGGTCGATGGCCGCGTCGATGCGCTTCGCGAGCCCGGTCGCCCACGGCTTGTCGGGCAGGTTCAGCGCGGCGCGCGCTTTCGACGGCGCGGCTGGCGAGCCCGGCAGGTGCGGCGTCGTGACGGCGGGATCGCTGTCGTGCTCGGCGATGGCCCCGCGCCGCCCTTCGGCGGCGCTGCCGAGGTGGG
>JANXOM010000364.1 GCA_025353585.1 Deltaproteobacteria bacterium | reverse complement strand
CATTGTTCCAGACCCGACCGAAATCTTGGCCGCCGGCGAACGCTCGCTGGAGGCCGAGGTCATCCGCGGCTGCCTCGAGCGCGCGAGCGATGGCCCGGCGTCTGTCGAGGAGCATCGCGCCGCGCTCGTCGAGCAGCAGCGCGCGCGGTACGAGCAGCGGCTCGCCTTCCTCGGCACGCTCGGTAACAACGCGCCCTTCATCGGGCTGTTCGGCACGGTGCTCGGGATCATTCGCGCGGTCTCCGACCTCTCGGGCTCGTCGATGGCGAACACGCAGGCGGTCATGACCGGCATCGCGCAGGCGCTCGTGGCGACGGGCGTCGGTCTGCTCGTCGCCCTGCCGGCGGTGGCCACCTACAACGCCTTCGTCCGCTACGTCGATACGTCGGCGGCGGCGGCCGAGGCGTACGCGCACGAGATCCTCGCGTACCTGCGCGTCGACAAGGCGCCCGCGTCGCCGCCGACGGAGGCCTGATGGCGGGCACGACGCGCCGCCGCGGCATCATCGCGGAGATCAATGTCACGCCGCTGGTCGACATCATGCTGGTGTTGCTGATCATCTTCATGCTGACCGCGAACCTCATCGTGCGGCAGGTCATCGAGGTGGAGCTGCCGCAGGGCAGCAAGAGCACCACGATGAAGGCCACGCCGCTCGCGATCACGTTGCAGCGGGACGGCGCGATCTTCTTGAACGACAAGCCGACGACGCCGGAGGCGCTGCGCGCGGCGATCACAGCGGCGGTCGCCGCAGACAGCAAGACGCAGGTCGTGATCGCCGGCGACAAGGCCGTCGCGTACGGGCGCGTCGCGTGGGTGCTCGACCTCGTGCAGTCGCTCAAGGTCACGTCGTTCGCGATCCAGATCGATCCGGCGTCCGTGGTGCCCCCGCCGTGATGCGCCTCGCGATCTGCGCGGTGATCTCGCTCGTCGCGCACTTCGTGATCGAGCGAGGGCTCGACCTCTTGCCCGATGAGGAGCCCGTCGTGGTGGCGCACACGATCGAGATCCAGATCATCACGCCGCCACCGGCGGCCGCGCCCCCGCCGCTCGAGCCGCCGCCGCTCGAGCCCGTGCCGGAGCCGCCGAAGCCCGTTCTGCCGACGCCGGTGCCGCCCCCGCAGGTGCCGCCGCCGCGGACCCCCACCCCGCCGCCGGCCACGCCGACGACCGCGCCGCCGACGCCGGATCCGCGGCCGCCGACGAACCCGGTCGCCGCCACGGACTCGCACGACGAGACGGTCTTCGGCGCCGACATGAGCTCGTCGTCGCAGACGGGGACCGGCCCTGCGGTCCCGCGGGGCAACACGATGCAGCCATCTGCGCCGACGTCCGGGTCGGCGGCGGCGACACCGAAACCGCTCCCGGCCGGCGAGCCGATCGGCGCGTACGAGGCGACGAAGATGCCACTACCGCAAGGTCGCTGCTTCGGGAAGTACACCCCCGAGGCGACCGCCGCCGGCACGGAGGGCACCGTGATCATGGACCTCACCGTCGGAGAGGATGGCCGCGCGCGCGAGATTCACGTCACCGGCGCGCTCTCGAATGGCCTCACGGAGTCCGCGGTGGCGGCGCTCACCGCGTGCCGCTTCACGCCCGGCGAGAAGGATGGCCACGCGGTCCCGGTGCGGATCCGCGGCTTCAAGATCCGGTTCGTGCTGCAGGAGGCGCAGCCATGAGCTCGGAGACGAGCGCGAGCAACCGCTCGGGCTGCTCGAGCTGCGGAAAGTGCGCCGCGCCGGCCATCGGCGCGAACGTGCCGTGGGCGAACGCGTCGGCATACGCGCGTCCGTACGCGAGATCGACGACCTGATCGCGCTCCCCCCACACGACGAGCGCCGGCTGCGTCACGCGGCGAAGGCGGCGGCGCAGTTTCGGATCGTGCATGTACGGCTCGTTCGCATAGGCGGCCATCGCGGCGCGGTTCGCGGCCAGCGCGGCGAGCGCCTCGGGGCCGAGCGTCGACGGATCGATCGCGAAGCGGGCCGGCTCGCAGTACGCGAGCGCCGCGATCTGCGCCGGCGACAGGCCCGCGAGCTGCGCGACCGGGTGGCCCTCGACCTCGATCCCGGCGGCGTTCAGGAGCACGATCCGCCCGACGCGCGCCGGCTCGCGCAGCGCGAGCTCCGACGCGACCCAGCCGCCGAGCGAGTTGCCGATGACCAGCACGTCGCGCAGATCGAGATGCGCGAGGAGGTCGGCGTAGACGAGCGCGATGTCGCTGACGCGGTCGCACCAGTCGGGCCGCGGCGTGCCCATGAAGCCCGGGTGCGTCGGGATGAGGACGCGCGCCCCGGTGGCGGCGAGCGCGGCGCCGAACGCCAGGACCGAGCGCGGCCCGGCCCCGCCGTGGAGGAGGAGCACCGGACGCCCCGTCCCCTGGTCGGAGAGCGAGAGGGTCACGCTGTCGGGCAACGACACGACGATGTTCTGCGTCATGTACGTATGTTTATATCAACATGATTAGACACGCAACAGGCGTTGGAGGAGGCCGTGGAGGACCTCGCGCTCGGTCGCGTTCAGCACGCCGAGCGACGCGGCGAGGACGGCGTCCACCACCGCGTTGCCCGAGCGCCACAGCTTCTTGCCGGCCGGCGTCAGGCGATGCGCGATCGCGCGGCCGGCGCCTTGCTCGCGTGCGATCAGCGCGCGCTCGACGAGCCGGTTCGCGAGCGTGCCGAACGACTGGTCGCTCTGGAACGTGAGCTGCGCGAGCGTGTGGGCGGAGGCGCCCGGGTTCTCGCCGATGTGGCGGAGGGTGTGCCACTGCACGAGCGTGATGCCGAGGGGCGCGAGCTCGGTGTCGAGGGTGCGGTGGTGCCGGTGCTGCAGCCGCTTGATCGCGATCGAGAGCTCCTGGAGCGCCACGGGCATGTGCGGAAGACTAGTCGATTGCCCGCGTCACCGGAGCGCCCACACGAGCAGGCCCACCGCCGCGATGACCGGGGAGCTGACGACCGCGACCCAGCCCGCGAACGCGGCGACATCGCGCAGCGTGGTGGGCGCGGCGGCCGCGCGGTCGAGGCGGAGGCGCGCGCGCAGCTCGCGGACGGGGAGCGCGAGCAGGGCGTCGGACCAGCCGGCGGCGTAGAGCGTCTCGCTGTGGCGCCCGCGGATGAACGCGCGATACGTGCGGGCGGGCGCGAGCAGGAGGCCGTAGCCAAAGCCCATCGCGTTCAGCACCCACGCCGCGAGGTGGTCGCCGCAGCCGCCGGCGATCTCCCACGCGCCGATCTGGGCCTCGCCGACGAAGGTCGTCGGGTAGCCGGTCGCCACGTGGTGGAGGTCGTGCATCGGCAGCGCGCGCTGGCGCGACGGCGTGTTCGGGAAGGCCAGCGGCAGGAAGCCGAGCTTGAAGGTCGCCCAGCGGTTCTTGTACTCCGCATCGGAGAAGCCGTTCGCGGCGAAGTAGGCCGCGCGCGCGTCGCGGACGAGCGCGTTGTCGGCGGCGGCGGTCGCGGCGGCGGCGGCGGGGGCGGCGGTCATGGGAGATGGGATGCGCGGCCGCGGGCGCGCGTTGCGCTGGGCGACGGCTCGAGGCCGGGAGCTGGGGCTCGGGGGTCGGGCTCGATTTTGGGCCTCGGTGCTCGGCACCGACCCGGACACGGGCACCGCTCCACCATGCGCGCGCGTAATCAGCCGAGCTCACCCGGCGTTACGCCGGCACCATGTCCACGACTGCGCTCGTCGCCCTCCTCGCTGGCCTCGTCAGCGCCTCGACCGCGGCCGCCCGGCGCGTGCAGCCCGAGGCGTGGGGCGGCCCGTACCACGCACTCGTCGACACCGGCGGCCTCCCCGGCACGGCCGAGACAGCCATCGGCGGCGCCGGGAACACCCCGCCGGCCTGCCCTTCGACTCGCTCGAGGTCGGCGCCGCCGGCGACCGCCGGACGATTCGCTACACGTGCAACATCGGCCGCTTCGACGGGGCCGAGAAGTCGTTCCTGCGGGTGTGCGGTGTCGACAAGGCCGGCCATCCGTCCTGGGCGCGTGCGCTCCTCGCCGCGCGCTTCAACGTCCACACCGGCGGCAAGTCCGACGTCACGACCGACATCATCCACGACACCCTCAGCTGCGCACCGACGCTCACCGCCACGCAGATCACGCTCGCCCCCACGCCGCCGGACGTGCGCTCCGACGAGCGCCACATCCTCGCGCTCGAGCCGTGCGGCCTCGGCCTCGAGCCGCGCGGGGGCGGCCGCGCGGGCGGCGCGGGGACGGAGTCAAAGTTGTCAAGGATGGAGACAGTTGACCCCGAATGATCTCGCAGCCTTACCTGGGGACGGAGTCAAAGTTGTCAAGCGCAAGCCGAGCCCGCCCGTTGTCCGACCTTCGGACAATCACGCTCGGGACGGCCTGAGGTCACTCGTCCCCACTGCTTGACAACTTTGACTCCGTCCCCACGTAAGTGGGCGTGGCGCCTCGGGGTGAGCCACGAGCGCGCTTGACAACTTTGACTCCGTCCCCGGGGTGGGGTCGGCGCGTTGGAGGATTTTCGCGAACGCCGGTCACGTCTTGGCCGCCCGTGACATTCACCTGCATGATGCAAGCGAGCGCCGCGTGGAACCATCCGCTCACGTCCCTGGTGTCTGTCCCCATGACCGCGACGGCTGACTTCGAGGCGCTGGTGCGCCGCCATCAGTGGGCGGTGTGCGCGGCGGCGTACGCGGTGCTCGGGGACCGCGCGCGCAGCGAGGAGGTCGCGCAGGACGCGTTCCTCCTTGCGTGGCAGAAGCTCCCTGTAACGGAGCCGGCCCCGGTGCTGCCGGGCTGGATCTGCGGCATCGCCCGCAACCTCGCGCGCAACACGGCCCGCCGCCGCACGGAGGTCGCGATGGATGAAGCCATCGACGTCGCCGCCGCGACCACGCCGCTCGACGCGGTGCTCGATCACGAGACGGAGGAGCAGCTCGCGCGCGCGCTCGGTGACCTCGCCGAGGCGGACCGCGAGGTGGTGGTGCTGTACTACCGCGGCGAGCAATCCCTCGCGGAGGTCGCCGCGATCCTCGCCATCCCGGAGCCGACCGCGCGGAAGCGGTTGCAGCGCGGGCGCGACCGGCTGCGGAGCGCCTTCGCGACGGCTGCGCAGGCCCTGCGCGCGACACGGTCTGGCCCGGCCTTCACGGCGGGTTGCGTCGCGGCCCTGGTCGCCGGCGCCGGGACCCCCGCGCCGACGGCGGCCGCAGCGACCGCGCCGGCGCCGGCGGGACCGGGCGCGGCCGGGCTCGTCGCGATCGGCGTCGCGCTG
>JANXOM010000118.1 GCA_025353585.1 Deltaproteobacteria bacterium | reverse complement strand
GCTCGCCGTCGCGCCCGGGCGCGGCTACTACCTCACGTGCTCGGTGAGCGACGGTGTTCCAGATCCACGGTGATCGCCGAGAACGACGGCATCGACGTGCCCGCGTCCGGGGCGGCGTGCACCTCGCGCCACCAGCGCGCGGCCTCGGCGTCGTCCCAGCCCGGTGACGGGGGCAGGGCGCGCAACGCGAGCTGGAGCGCGGCCGCCGTGGGGCGCGCGGCGGGGGACTTCGCGAGGCACGCGAGCACCAGCGCCTCGAGGTCGGCGGGCACGGGGACGAGCTCCGAGGGCGGGCGCGGCGTCGCCGTCACGTGCTGCACGAGCGCGTCGATGCCGGAGCGGCCCTCGAAGACCTTCTTGCCGGTGAGCAGGAAGTAGCCGACCGCGCCGAGCGCGTAGAGATCCGCGGGGCCGCGGGCGGACGTCGGATCCGTCGCCGCCTCCGGCGCGAGGTACTCCGGCGTGCCGAGGATGATCTGCTTGGTGTCGCCGGTGTTCTGCGTCAGCTCCTTGGCGAGCCCGAAGTCCACGACCTTCGCGACATCGGGCATCGCCCCGCGCTCGCACAGGATGATGTTGGCCGGCTTGATGTCGCGGTGGACGATGCCGGCCGCGTGCGCCTCGTGGAGCGCGCCGCAGACCTGCGCGAGGATGTGGATCACCCGGCCGGCGGGGAGCGGGCCGTGGCGCTGCACGAGCTGCTCGAGGTTGAGGCCGTCACCGAGGTACTCCATCGCGTAGTAGAAGACGCCGTCGGGGCTGCGGCCGTAGTCGAAGACGGCGACGGTGTTCGGGTGCGTGAGCCGGCTCATCGCCGTGACCTCGCGCTCGAAGCGATCGACGTCGACGCCCGGGCGGTCGGGGCGCATGAGCTTGATCGCGGTCTCGCGGCGCAGGAGGGCGTGGTGCGCGCGGTAGACCTCGCCCATGCCGCCCTGGCCGATCATGCGGTCGAGGGTGTACTGCCCGAGCTGCAGCGCCTGGCTGCGGAGGCCGTAGATGATGCGCGAGCCCGTCGCGGAGATGAGGACGACGACGGTCGACACGAGCGTGCAACCGCCGACGAACGCGGCCGGCGGCAGCTGCTCGTCCGTGGTCCGGACGAGGCCATATGCGGCGGCGACGAGCGGCAAGAAGGCGAGGGCGGACACGGCGGCCGTGCGGCGGCCGGTGCTCGGGACGAACAGCGCGCGCGTGAACACGGCGAGGCACGCGAAGATAAGCGACGTCCACGCGGCCGGGCGCAGGTCCGGGGCGAGGAGCGCGCTGGCCCCGAACGCGCAGCCGATGCCAACGGCGTAGGCCAGGTCGATCGCGTGGAGGATGCGCAGTGACAGGTCGCGGCGCGCGAGCAGGCCGCGCCAGATCACGGCCATGAGGCCGAGCGCGCCGACCTCGCCGCCCACGATGTAGTGATTGTTGGCGGGCTTGATCTCCGGATAGATCCAGTAGACGAGCGCCAGGAACGCGATCAGGACCGCGAAGCTCCCGAACATCAGGCGCGTGAAGACGAGCAGGCGCGCCTGCAGGTGATCGCGCGTGTCATCGGCCGACGAGATCGGGCCGATCGCGGCGCGGCGCGGGCGCGAGAGGGGAGCGGGCGTCGCCACGGCGGACCTAACGTATCGTGTTTGCCGGGCTTCCCCCGTCGTTACCGGGGTTCCCAGGTGGCGCGCGCGGCCCCATGCCTCACGGTGGAAGGCGAATGGTCCGACCAGTTCACGCGAAGCTCACGCCGGGGCCGCGGTGCCCTCACGCGGGTCGCCGTTACAGCTGGTACATGGTGCGGCGAGCTCTCCTCCTGGCGGTCCTGACGAGCAGCGCGCGCGCCGCCGCGGCGGATCCGGCGCCGGCCGCCGATGGCGGGGGCGATGCCGATGCGCCCGCGATGGCGGCCGACGCGCCGCCCGGCAAGTCGTTTCACGGCCCGTTCCAGACGTCGCGCCTGTTCTCGATGCCCGTGGCCGATGTGGTCGGCGCGTACATGATCTCGCTCAGCGGCGACGGCAGCCTGCTGCAGCAGCCGGGCGCGCTCACGTCCGCCGGCGTCCTCGCGATCGGCTTCGGCGACATCGCGCAGCTCGAGTATCGCCACACCGAGGCGATCAGCGTGACCGGCGTGAACGCGCCGCTGCCGGGCGTGGGCGTGCAGCTCAAGCTGCCCATCCCCGAGCACGTCGGCGTGCCGGCGATCGGCGTCGCGTTTCGCCTCGGCGTCCCGCGCGACGAGGACTTCGACGGCACGCGGGTCCGCGAGACGGTGACGGACCTCTACCTCGTCGGTCGGCTCCGCATCCCGCACGCGACGTGGCTGACGCTGCACGGCGGCGCGCGGATCTCGTCGGCGAAGCTCGAGCTGGCCGGCGACCCGACGCGCGTCACCGCGCACGGCGCGTTCGAGACGGACAAGGTGCTCGTGCTGCCGACCGGCGGCTACGAGGTCGCGATGAACAGCGAGGCGCGGATCGTCGGCGAGGTCGCGCTCGCGCCGCAGTTCAACTGGCGGCCCGGCGACGCGGCGGATCCGACCATCGGCTACGCGGTGATCGGCCGCTTCGGGCTGCGCTGGGCATTGCTGCCGGAGATCACGATCGACGCGAGCCTCGGCTACCAGATCGATTCGCACGACACGTCGCCCGACAGCGGGCTGCGGGACGTCGTGCAGCAGTGGGACATCCGGCTGGGTGCCGAGGTGTTCGTGCCCTGGGGTGCAGTGGCTTGCCGCACCGTCGGGGCGTTCTGCGAAGAGCGCCGCAAGCACTCGAAGGAGAGTCCGTGATGAGGAGCAGCTCAAGGTTCGCGATGTCCACGGCGGCGCTCGCCGCTACCCTGGCGGCGTCGGTTGCGTATGCGCAGCCGGCCTCGCCGCAACCTCTGCCGCCGCCGGACGGGCCGCGTCCGGGCGATCCGTATGCCGTCGGGGCCGCCGCGGCCGCCGCGGGCAGCGCCACGCCGAGCGCCGGCTCCGATGCGGACTCGGCGACGGACGTCGATCGCATGCGCATGCACCGCGACGCGCAGATGCCGGTGCCGGTCGCCGTCGCGCCGGTGCCCCCCGACGCCCCGCGCACGCCGGATCCGGCGATCAACATGCCCGAGCTCCTGCGGTCGCCCACCGGCTGGTTGCTGCCGGCCGCGGTGCTGTACTCGAAGACCTCGATCGACACGGGCGGCAGCGTGTCGTCGACGGCGCGGGTCGGTCTCGGCGACGTCGCCGAGTTCGGAGTGTCCACGACGGACGACGTGCGCGCGAAGCTGATGGCGACGGACGCGACGCACCGGATCCAGCCGTACGCGCTCGCGACATTCCGCATGGGCGTCGCCGAGGATCGGCTGTTCCGCGGCCAGCCCGGCATCACGCTCGGCTTCGACAAGTCATTCGAGCGCGCGAGCGACAACTTCAAGACCCGCGTCGCGCAGCTGACGCTGGTGGCGAGCAAGCACCTCGGCGCGCGCGCGGCGGTGCACGTGGGCGGTGCGTTCTGGGACGCGTCGATCGTGGGCGGCAGCGTGGACGCGACCCTCCACGACGGTGGCCTCGGCGGCCAGGTCCGCGCCTTCGGCGGCATCCAGGTGATGCCGATCGCGAAGTCGGAGATCCTCGTCGACCTCAGCTGGGCCCCGGAGTTTTGCTACGCGTGCGACGCGGGCTCGGCGATCCGCCTGCGGCCCGAGCTGTCGTGGGGCGTGCGGTACGAGGTCGCGGACTGGATGCACCTCGAGTCGGGCGTGCGCGTGCCGAACATCGGCGATGCGAACCTGCTCGACGCCCAGATCTTCGGCTCGGTCACCTTCACGTCGTGGGCGCTGCACCACGCGGTCACCAGCCTGAAGTAATGCGCACGGCCGCCGCCATCGCGGGGCTCGTGGTGCTGGCGGTCGCGCGTGCGGCCGCGGCCGAGCCGCCGCCTCTCGACCACGTGGTCACCGCGCCGACGGCGTGGCTGCCGCCGTCCGGGACCGCGGTCGGGTGGGCGAGCGTGGATCATCGCGGCGCCGGCTCGTTCGATGTCGGGCTCGGGCTCGGCGGGATCGCGGCGGTCGATGTGGGCGCGGACCACGATCTGCGCGCGTGCGACGGCTGCGGGGTCGGCAAGCCCTCGGCGGTGGCGCTCGGGCGGGCCGGGTTTCGGGTGGGCGTCCGCCAGGACGCGTGGTTCCGGGGGCAGCCGGCGGTGGTGCTGGGGACGCGCGCGACGTTCGCGGGGGCGCGGGGCGCGCGGGCGAGCGATCTGTATCTGGTGGCGAGCCGCACGCTCGGGGGGCTGCGGCTGCACGTGGGCCTGGACGCCATGGACGCGCGGGCCGCCGACCGGGTGGGCGAGCCGCGGCTGGGCGCGACGGTGCGGCCGACGTTCGGCGCCGAGCTGACGGTCGCGCAATATCCGCGGACGACGCTGATGGGGGATCTGGTGTGGGTGCCGCGGCTGGATCTGGGGGCGGCGGGGGCTGGCGTGGAGGGGCTCGGCGGGTGGGGCGTGCGGTACCAGGCGTACAAGTGGGGCGCGATCGAGCTGGCGGTGCGGCATCGAGGTGGGGAGGGGATCGCGGACGCGACGGTGATGGTGCGGGTGGCGGGGGTGTGGGGGGAGTAGGGCGCGACGGCGAGCCGCGAGCCGCGAGCCGCGAGCCGCGAGCCGCGAGCCGCGAACCGCGAGCCGCGAGCCGCGAACCGCGAGCCGCGAGCCGCGAGCCGCGAACCGCGAGCCGCGGCCGGTTGCTGCGGCCGCGCTGGTACGTGGTGACTTGAATCGACGGCCGGGCTCGGGGTCGGGGGCCGCCCTCGCCCCGGCCGCGCGTAGAATCGCGCCGACCGCGTGAGCGACGCGCGCCTGCGGGCGATCGCCGCGGAGCTGGGGCGGCGGCGCCGGACCACCGACGCGAGGCCGCGTCGATCGTCGGCGCCCGCGCAGTTCCTCACCGCGCAGCGCGGTGGGGAGCTGCGACGTGTGACGGCGGCGGTGCGGCGGTCGTCACGATTCTCGCGCGTCTCGGGGCGGACGGGCGTAGCCCCCGACCCCGGCCCGGCAGGCAGGGAGGGTGGGGCAGAAGGAGAACGGAACATGTTCATCGCCCA
>JANXOM010000336.1 GCA_025353585.1 Deltaproteobacteria bacterium | reverse complement strand
GGCCGAGCATGTCGAGGTCGTGGGATCGGATGACCTCGCCGTCACACAGGATCGCGGCGCGCGACAGCACGTTCTCGAGCTCGCGGATGTTTCCCGGCCACCGGTAGCTCGCGAGCCGCGCGAGCGCCTTTGCCGTGATCTGCGTCGGATAACGCGCCTCGCTGCCGGCGAAGCTCTTCGCCGCGCCGCGCCGCCGCGCGAGGATGTGCGCCGCGAGCTGTGGGATGTCTTCCTTGCGCTCGCGCAGCGGTGGGACCTGGATCGGCACGACCGCGAGCCGCCAGTAGAGGTCCTCGCGAAACGTGCCCCGCGCCACGAGCGCCTTGAGATCCTTGTTCGTGGCGGCCACGACGCGCACGTCGATCGCGACCGGGCGATCGCCGCCGACCGGCTTGATCTCGCGCTCCTGCAGCACGCGGAGGAGCTTGTTCTGCACGGCGGCGTCGATGTCGCCGATCTCGTCGAGGAAGATCGTGCCGCCGTGCGCCTCGCGGAACAGGCCACGGCGCGCGCGCGCGGCCCCGGTGAACGCGCCCTTCTCGTGCCCGAACAGCTCGGCCTCGAGGAGGCTCGGTGTCAGGGCGGAGCAGTCGAACGCCACGAACGGGCCGTCCTGCCGCGGGCCGACGCGGTGGATCGTCCGCGCGAGGAGCTCCTTGCCGGTGCCACTCTCGCCGACGATGAGCACGGTCGCGTCGCTCGCCGCCACGCGATCGATCATCGCGAGCAGCTGGCGCATCAGCGGCGAATCGCCGATGACCTCGCCGAGGCCGCGCGCCTTCTCGACCTCGCCGCGCAGCCGGCGCACCTCGCGCGCGAGGGCGCCGTGCTGGATCGCGCGCTCCACGACGGAGCGGATCTCGCCGGGCGCGGCGGTCTTCTTCAGGACGTCGAGCGCGCCCGACCGCATCGCACGCACGGCGAACGCGACCGTGGGGAGGTCGCTCCACATGATGGCCACGGTGTCGGGCGCCACGGACCGCAGGCGGTGCAGGAGCGCGAGCGCGCCGTCGTCGTCATCGCCGAGCGCGGGATCGAAGAGCACGGCGTCGAAGGCGGAGCCGGTGACGCGCTCGAGGGCGGCGGCCGGCGTGGGGACGGTCTCGACGTCGATCCCGGCAAGCGCGGCCCGCGCGAGGTCGACGCCCGGCGGGTGCGCGTCGACCACGAGGACGTGACGCAGCGGGCCAGCGACCGTGTCCATTCCAGGATCGTAGCCGGATCCGTCCAGACGTCTAGACGGTGTCCAGGGAGTTAGACGAACGTAGGGGGAGCTGGATATCCAAGTCATTGGAACTGTTTGTCGTTCGGCGTGGACGAAGGTGGCGCGGCTGATGCGTAGTCAGGTGGCTGGAGGCACACCATGCAGACCCTGACGGCCACCGACGACCCCGACCGCATCCGCGCCTATGTCCGGTCTGTCGCGATGAAGTACGTGCGCGACGACTCCGATGCCGAGGACGTCACGCAGGATGCGTTACTGCTCGCTCATCGCTACCGCGCCTCGTTCCGCGGCGAGTCCAGGTACTCCACGTGGCTCTACCGGGTCACGGCGACGGCCGCGTTGATGTTCCTGCGCAAGGCGCGGCGCCGGGCGCGTGAGATCCCGGCGAGCGGCACCGTCGACGAGGATGGCGCTCCGGAGATCGAACGGCAGCCGGCGGCGACGGACGTGCGGGCCGAGGTGATGGCGCGCGACGAGCTCGGCTACATCGCAGAGGCGGTCGCGGCGCTCGGCGCGAAGTATCCGGTCGTGTTCTGGAAGCGGTACGGCGAGGGCCGCACCGAGACGGAGATCGCGCGCGAGGTGGGCATCTCCGTCGCCGCCGTGAAGACGCGGGCCTTCCGCGGGCGCCAGGCGGCGGTCGCCGCGCGATAACGACCAGGCAGCGGGGTTGGTCGCGCGGGGCCGCCGGCGCCGTGACGCCGAGCGGGCGGCCCGGAGGAGAGGTCCATGTCGCAACCCTTGCGTGTTGGAGGTGTGTCCCCTGGCCCACGGGGTTCGATAAGTAGCCGCGCCGCCTGCGCTTCCGCGCTGGCCCGGCGGTCGCATTAGCAGGGGACATGCTGTTCGTCCTGCACACCATCCTCGCCGCGTTCCTCAGCGTCGCCACGCCGCCGACGGAGCCCACGCCGACCAGCACCAACGCCGCCGTCGAGGCCCGGTGGGCGGCGGCCTGGGACAGCGCTGACTGACGTCTCTGCTAAGGTGCCGCGTGCCCAAGGCTCCTGTCGATCCGCGCAAAGACCCCGACGTCCCCGCCGGGATGTCGATCGAGATGCTGCAGGACCTCCACTTGCTGACGCGCGATGGGCAGCTCAACGCCGACGCGCGCCGGAAGCTCAAGCAGATCCGCCACCTCGTCGGCCTGCTCAGGCCCGGCATCGAGGACGCGCTCGCGCGGGCCGAGGATCCGCTCGTCGTCGACTGCGGCGCCGGCAAGAGCTACCTCGGCGCTCTCCTGTACGACCTCGTGCTCGGTCCCGCCGGGCGCGGCAGCCTGCTCGCGATCGAGTCGCGCGCCGAGCTGTCCGCGCAGGCGGACGCGCGCGCGAAGCGGTTCGGGCAGGCGCGCTTCCACACCTCCGCCAGCGCGATCGCGGACGCGGTCATGCCGCGCAAGCCGAGCGTCGTGACGGCGCTGCACGCGTGCGACACGGCCACCGATGACGCGCTCGCCCTCGCCATCACGTCCGGCGCGGACCACGTCGCGGTGGTGCCGTGTTGCCAGGCCGAGGTCGCCCGCCAGCTCGGCGACGCGCACCCGGACGACGCGGCCGTGGCGTCGCTGTTCGCGCACCCGCTGCACCGCCGCGAGCTCGGCTCACACCTGACCAACGTGGTCCGCGGCCTCGCGCTCGCCGCGCACGGCTACAAGGTCACGGTCACGGAGCTCGTCGGCTGGGAGCACTCGCAGAAGAACGAGTTGATCCTCGGCAAGCGCGTCCATCGCTTCGACGCGCGCGCGCGGACGGAGCTGCGTGCGGTGCTCGAGCGCTTCCGCGTGGAGCCGGCGCTCGTGCGCACGCTGACCGCGCGGGGCCTCGATCCGCGCGCGGAGCTGACCGCGGCCTCTCCCGGGCCGGTCGCTACCGCTCTCGCGTGATCCGCGAGGTCGCGGCCGCCGCGCAAAACTCGGCGTGGCCGAGCGTCGCGAGGTAGCGGATGTCGTTCGGCGCGAGCTCGCACGCGGTGCGCAGCTCGGCGACAGCGAGGTCGAAGTCATCGGCCCGAAGCGCGCGAGAGCCGCGCTCGAACGCCTCCCGCGAGATCCGGTCGAAGTCCAGGTCCGCCGCCGGTTGCAGCGTGGCGCGCTGGAGGCCGGTCATGTATCCGACCCGGCGCACCGGATCGGTGAGGACCGTGTACGCGATGCAGATCTGCGCGGACAGGCTGCGCGCGAGGAACTCCTGGTCCTGGATGCGCAGCTCGATCAGCCGCTCGTTGCGGAGGTTGCGGGCGAGCTCGATGTACGCGGCGCGGACGGCCTCCGGCGCCGACGCGATCGGGATCCCGAGCACCGCGAAGTGATCGGCGCCGTGCTCGATCGCCTCGCTGCGAGACGCGATGAGCTCGCGCAGCTCGGCGGCGGTGAGCGCGTTCGGGCGCAGCGTGGTCGGCCGCGCCTCGAGGAACGGATCGGTCATGGACCGATGTCCACCGGTCGCCGCGCTCGGGGGCGAGGCAGTGCCCCGCGCGCCGGGCGGCGGCGGCGGCACGGCCGAGATGCGGGCCCGCATCGGGATGGGCATCGGGACCGGCGTGAGCGAGCGCGTGGGCGTCCGCTCCGGGTGATGCCCGACCGCCTGCACCGAGACCTCGACGTCCTGGCGGATGAGCATCGGCACGGCCTGCTGATCGGAGTCCTCGTCGTGCTCGTGCTCGAACAAGGTCGGCACGGCCGGATCGATCGCGTCGGCGTTCGTCGGCAGGCGGATCCACTTCATGCCCGTCGGCGTGTCGAGCTTCTCCAGCGACACGGAGCCCATCGCGAGCCCCCGCAGCGCCGAGCCCTCGCGGGCCGGGAGCTTGACGAGCGCGCCGCAGGTGGCGAGGGCGTAGAACACGGCCTGCACGCGCCGCGGGTCGACCTCGCGGTGCCGCGCCTCGACCTCGGGGACGCTCGTGCCGACCCGCAGCTCGGCGATGACGGGCTTCTCGGTGTCGCCGAACTCGAACTTCGCGAGGTCGGCGGCGGCGTCGTCGGCGAAGGCGAAGCGCGAGCCCACGCCGGCGAGCTCGGCGGCCATGCGACCACCCTCGACGTGCAGGAGCGCACCCGCGAACACGACGGCGCGAACATCGACCTCGACGCCGAGGACGATCGGGATCGTGACGCGATCCTCGACGGTGTACACGCCCTTCTCGACGGCGAAGGTCCGCGCCGCGCGCTGCACGAGCAGGCGGTGCTTGAGATCCTTGATCTGATCCGGCGTCAGCTTCGCGGCGACGACGTACGCCTCCACCTCGGGGTCCGCGCCGTTCGGGCGGCGCCGCGGGCCGGACTGCATGACGGCGGCGGCGGGCAGACGCAGGCTCGTGGCGATGCGCGCGACGGTGTCGACGGCCATGGGCGAGCTCGCGCCGATGACGGAGCCCTTGGAGAACGCGATCGCGTGCACCTTGCCCGCGGTGGTGCGTACGGTGATCTGTCCGGTCCGGCCGCTCTTGCCGAGGGCGGCGAGGGTCAGCGCCCACGGCGCATCTTCCACGCGGCCCCGATCGTGGTCGGCTTCCGAGCCCGGCCAGCCGAGGCTCTCGTTGTCTCCCATGGCCCTCAACTAGACCGCCAACCTGCCGGCAATTCAACCCCGATCGTGAAGGCAAGCAAGGTCACGACACATGTCGGGCGAGGTGCTCGATCGTGCGGTCCACCGCGATCAGAAAGGCTCGGATCGATTGGTCCAGCGCAGGGATCGGCGTGTCCTCGATGCGGGTGTGGGACACACCCGGGCTGCTCTGGGCAAAGACCATCGCCGTCGGGACGACCGCCGCCATCTCGGCCGCGTCATGGAGTGGACCCGACGGCAGCTCGGGGGCGCTGCCGCTGACCTCCTTGACGGCGGTCCGCACCAGCTTCATCAAGGTCTCGTCGAAGAGGCGGGGCGAGATCTGGAGGAGCGGGCTCCAGGTGACCTCGACGAGGTGCTTCTTCGCGGCGCGGGCGGCGGCGCGCTTCGCGTCCGCGAGCATCTTGGCGAGGACCTTCGCGTCGAGTGCGCGCAGGTCGATCGAGATCTCGGTCGAGCCCGGGACGGCCGTGACGAAGTTCGGCTCGACCTTCACGACGCACGTGGCGACGACACGCGTGCGGGGGGTCTTGCCGGAGTGCGCGATGCTGATCTCCCGGCACGCGAGCGCGAACTCGGCCGCGGCGAGGAACGCGTCCTTGCGCAGGTGGATCGGCGCGGCGCCGGAGTGCGCGGCCTGGCCGACGAAGCGCAGGTTGTAGCGCTCGACGCCCATCGTGCCGAG
>JANXOM010000335.1 GCA_025353585.1 Deltaproteobacteria bacterium | reverse complement strand
CCGCCGCGGCCCGCCGCCGCGCGCCGCCGTCACCGCGTCGTCGAGCAGCGCCACGATCTCGTCCTTCGTGGCGCGCGGGACCTCGAGCGTGTCGAGCGGGCGCGGGCGCGCGATGAGCTGCGCGAACGGCGTGATCGCCGGATCGAGGCGCACGATGCCGACGGCGGCCTCGATGACGCGCGGCGCGAGCCGCACGCTGCGCAGGAGAAACGGCTCGTCGCCGCGGCCGGCGGGCTCGAACAGGCGCGCGCCAAACAGCGGGCCGTCGGGCGCGAGCTCGTGCACCCAGCGCGCGCGCAGCGCGGGCGCCTGGTAAACGAGCATCTCGAGGAGGCCGACGTCGGGGTGCACGCGCGCCGAGTCGTTGACCAGGTAGCGCATGAGCTGGCGCATGCGCTGATTCGTCTCGATCGCGAGCACGACGTAGAGCGCGCGGACCTCGGTCGGCGTCAGCGCGAGGCGGCGGCAGAGCGCGTCGAGCGGCAGCGGATCGCAGGCGTCGCGCGTGGCGGCGAGGCGCGCCTCGATGTGCTCGCCGGCCGAGGTGATCGCCGCGTCGAGCTCGGCCACGCGCGCGAGCGCCTCGGGCGTGGGCGGTCGGCCGCCGTCGAGCAGCGCGCGGACATCGGCGAAGCTGACGTAGCTGCCGGAGAACTCGTCGGTCGCCCGCGGGAGGAAGCCGACCTCGGTGTAGACCGTGATCTGCCGCTGGGCGAGATCGAACGCGAGGTTGACGGCGTCGTCGAGCAGCTCGCGCGCGCTGCGGTACGGCCGGGCCATCGCGCCCGCAGTCTCGCACAGCGGCGTACAGTCGTCGCGTGGACGCCGTTGCGATGTGCCGGGAGCCGCGCGCGGATGCGCAGGAGATCGCGCGCGCGCTCGCCTCCGCCATCGGGCAGGTCGGCGCCGTGGCCGCGCTCGCCGCGGATCCGGACGCGCCGCTCGCGGCCCGCGTGGTGGCGCTCGCCGCCGTCGTGGACGCCGTCGCGGTCACGGACGCGCGGATGCCGGACGCGATCGCGGAGGCGCTCGATGACCTGGGGTTCGTCGACGGCGCGCACGCGATGGGCCGCACCGCCGCCGTGTGCGCCGCGCTGCACGTCCTCGGGGCCCGGGACGAGGTCGCCTCCACCCGCCGCCGCGTCGTGCGTCGGCTCGTCGCCGCCGGTGTGGTCAGCTTGCCGCTCGCCGAGCTCGCGCTGGTGATCGGTGACCGCGCGGCCGGTGCCTCGGTCGCCGCGCGCGACTTCACCGCGCAGATCGCGCCGCGCCTCCCCGCCACGCCGGGTGAGCCCGCCGCCGCCGCGTGGGCGCGCTGGCTCGCGCGCCTCGACGACGACGACGCCGCTGCCGTGCTCGGCGCGCGCGCGGACATCGCGCAGCTCCTCGTCCCCCACGCGAATGCCGCGGTGCGCGACCGCGTCCGGTGGTTGGCCGCGGGTATGCTGCCGCCATGACGATGCCCCTCGACGTGGCGGCGCGACTCGCACGACTCGCGCTGGCGCTCGACCTGCGCGAGAGCATCACGGCCCCGGTCCTCGCCGCGGTGGCCGCCAGCGGCGGCAAGGGCGACGTCCTCGTCGGCGCGTCGGCCCACGGGCGCCGCGTCGATGTCGTGATGCCGTTCTCGCCCGCGGGCCTCGCCGCGCTCGGCGGCGATCCGTCCACGATCACGGCGAGCACGGCCCCGAGCGGCCTCCGTGCGCGCGTCGATGGCGACACGGTCACGGCCGCCGTGCTGTCGTACGCCGGGGCATCGGACGCGGCGGGCGCGGTCGCCGAGCTGGCGCCCCCGGCCGCGCGGGCGGCGTGGGCGGACTACGTGGAGCAGTTCTGCGCGATCGCCGGCGGCAAGATCTCCGGCCGCACCCGCTGGGTCGATGGCCGCGCGTCGCTCGAGGTCCGCTATCCGACCCGCGACCCGGCCGGCAAGCCCGAGCTCTACCTCCTGGCGGCCGTGGACCAGCTCGGCGCGCAGCTCGGCGTGACCGAGGCCCAGCGGACGCTCTGGCAGAAGCTGCACGCCGGCTTCCACGGCGCCGAGCTCGCCCTGACCACCTCCATCACGGCCGCGGGGGCGGTGTCGCAGGTCCTCGGCCTCGCGTATCCCGAGACCGCCTGGGATCACGCCGTGCGCGTGGCCCAGGGCACGACCCTCGACCCATCCGAGGCGGCGAAGATCCCCCGCCAGCTCGGCGCGCTCGCGGGCGCCCTCGCCAGCGACGTCCTGCAGGCCCTCGAGCTCGAGCTGGGCCCGCACGAGCCCCTCGACGTCATCGTGTGGGCCAAGCTCGCACCTGTGTGAGATCTTGGGGGGATTCTGGGTCGTAGCGCCGTATCACGACGAGCTACGCTCTTCTCGTTTTCTGGCTCTTTCAGGCCCGGGGTCCCATGGCGAATACGGTCGTTCCGCAGCCACAGATCGCACCACAGCCGACGCCCGATGCGTCGACCGTCACCACCGGTGCGCCCGTCTCGCCCGTCTCCAACGACCAGGCCGCCGCCGCCGCGAGCGGGACGCGCCGGCAGCGCGCCGCGCAAGCTGTGCCGCCGCCATGGCGGGCCGCGCTCGGCACGATGCTACCGCCCGAGGCGCTGACCACCGCGCCCACCGTGAACCTCGCCGTCCCGCCGCTGCCCGAGCTCCGGCGCGCCGCGTTCAAGCTCGCCGTCGCCAACGTCAAGGGCGCGGCCGACGCGCAGGCCTACCTCATCGAGGCGGGCGCGAACCAGCTCTGCATCGCCGCCGTCTCCGAGGTGATCCGCGCGGCGACCACGGACAGGGACGCGTTCCAGCAGCTCCGCCTCGCCGTCGACCGCGTCACGCACAACGGCGACCTCGACCGCGCGGCGCTGGATATCCTGCGTCTCCTCGCGCTCACGACCGAGGACGGCAAGACGTACCTCCGCAAGGACGACGCCGACAGCGCCGCGCCGCTCGCCGCGCCGCTCGTCGCGTACATCCAGGCGAACCTCGCCGCCGCGCAGGATCCGGCGGACATGGCGCGCCGGTCGACGTTCGATGGCCTCGTGCGCGCGCTCCACGATCCGCACAGCGCCGCCGAGACGGCGCCGCTGGTCGGGCCCGCGCCGCTCACCGCCGCCCAGCAAAAGGCGAGCGAGGCGCTGATCGCGCGCATCAAGCAGCTGTTCCCGCCGGGCAAGGGCCTCCCGGCCAACGCGACGGCCGCGCAGGTCGCCGCCCAGCGCGCGACGCCGGCGCAGATGACGGAGCTCACGACCGCCCTCACCGCCGCCGAGCCGCGCGTGAAGGACGCGGTCTACGCGTGGCGCGACGCGACCGGGCAGGGCGTGCTCCAGCTCCTCGGCAACTACCTCTCGCCCTCGCAGGTCGAGGACGCGATCACGGGCCTCGATCCCGTGGCGCGCCTGTTCAAGCAGCTCACGGATCTGCGCGCGACCGACGGCGGCGCGAGCGCCTACCAGGTCTTCCACGACTTCCTCGCCGTCCACCTCGCGGAGAACGGCGTGCGCCAGCAGACGCTGCAGCACGCGCCGCTGATGCAGCAGTTCTATCAGCCGCTGCTGGTGCCGCAGCAGCGGACCATCATGCGGATGATCATCTCGGGCCGCGAGGCGCCCGACGCGGTCGACCGCCTGCACGAGGCGGCGGACGTGGGCGACAGCAACGCCGCCGTCTCCGCGATCATCGAGCTCGGCGGCACGCCCGCGGTCCTCACCACGCTGCGCAGCGATCTCCTCTTCACGCACCGCCTGCAGGACAAGTGCAACGCGCGCGTTGCGTACCAGGGCGTGCCGGTCAAGCCGTACGACCTGTTCCTGCGGATGTGCGGCGTCGATCCCAACGCGATGCAGGAGGCCGGCTCGTCGGCCAAGCAGACCGAGGTGAACCCGTCCGCGACACCCGAGCCCGCGCTCACGCCGGCCGAGCGCCAGCAGCTCGACGCGTACCTCTACGAGCCCTACAAGCAGAAGCTCGCCGCCGAGCTCAACTCCTACGTCTACGTCAGTGACAGCACGGTCATGGGCCTCTTGTTCGACTTCCAGGCGCGCTACGCGCAGCCGGAGATGGTCGCGCTCCTCCGCCGCGCGCACGAGGCGCCCGGCCCCGAGCTCGCGCGCCGCGTGCAGGGCGCGGGCTGCGACGTTCGCCTCAAGATCCAGCGCGGCCTCGACGGCGATAACCTCATCCAGGCCGAGCGCATCCTCGGCTTCGCGACCGACCAGGCCGCCGTCGGCACCATCGGCGGCAAGGGCGCGCTGGCGACCGACTACAAGGGCACCGACGGCAAGGGCGTGGTCCCGCTGCCGCAGGCGCTCCGCGAGATGCTCGTCGGCGGACAAGTGCTCTCGCAGGTGATCCGCGACAAGGCCGCCGAGATGGACGACGCGCTCGGCAAGTGGTTCTACAAGGCGGACAAGGTCACGACGGTCTGGCGCTCGTACCGCAGCGTCGTCACCGACGCGGTCTGCGCGGATCTGCGCACGCGCACGGGCCTGCCGCGCGTGTGGCCGATCGAGATGCTCGAGAACGCCTATCTACAGATCGGCGGCGCGTCGCTGCAGTCGAAGATGCAGGCCAAGTTCAGCGGCAGCGACGAGGGCGCGGCCGTCTTCGCCGAGCTCGGCATGCGCGGCGGCGACATCGACTCGCGCGCCCAGCTCGCGGCCACGGACTTCAAGCAGCAGCAGGACGCCGCCGCCAACGCCGCCGCCGAGGACGCCGCGCGCAAGCAGGTCGAGGCCGCGCACCTCGCCGAGTCGTTCCGCTCGCCCGGCCAGGAGCTCTTCACCGGCCTCGCGACGCTCGTGCCGATGGTCGGCGACGACCGCCTGCGCGCCGTCGGGGCCCTGCTCGCGAAGGGCATGCAGATGCAGGCGATCGCGGCGCCGCCGCAGGTGCAGGTCGGCCCCGCCGCCGCGCCGACCGCCGAGCACGACCCGGGCGCGCGTCCGGGTGGCCCGGTGCACCCCGGCGAGGGCCAGCCGCTCGACTTTCGGTCGTTCTACAAGCGCGAGCACGGCATCGATCCGACGCGGCACGCCGTCGAGGTCGCGAAGGCGATGGCCACCGCCGAGCGCCCGGCCACGAAGATCGGCGAGCTGTTCGGCGTCACCGCCGATGACCTGAAGGCCACGCTGCCGCCGCCGCCCGCGAGCGATGCGCTCGAGATCACGGAGGCGAACCGCACGCTCGTCGCGCCCGACTTCACGGTCGCGAAGGCGGAGAGCGTCGCCACCGAGCTGTGGGACCGGCTCCACGGCAACGGCCAGATCCAGTTCATCCGCCACCTCGTCGACGGGCACTCGCAGGAGGAGCAGCGCCTCATCCACATCGCGTTCCGCCGCAAGTCGGGCGGGATCGATCTGCAGTTCTACATCGATCAGCACCTCGCGCAGGTGAAGGCCGGCAGCGCGGACTTCGCGGTCGGCGCGGGCGGCGCGGGCGCGGACGGCAAGGACAGCCGGCGCCTCAACATCCACGGCGAGGAGGCCGAGACCGAGGCCGCGCTCGAGATCTCGAAGAAGGGTCGCCTGTCGATCGAGAGCCGCCTGACCGCGTCGGTCAAGGCGAACAACATGGACGACGTCTACGCGACGATCGAGGAGGCGACGCCGGAGGAGCGCCGCGCCGTGCTCGCGAATAACGACGTCATGGGCAAGCTGCGCGCGTTCGGAGACGACTCGTACGAGTGGAACCGGATCTACAAGGGCCTCTCGGGCGAGGGGGACATGTTCGACCGTCTCGAGTCGCGTGCCCACGGTGCGCACGGCTTCATCGGCTCGTTCTCCGGGACCGACGAGAAGGGGATGTCGACGGACATCCGCGCCTACGCCAAGCAGCGGCGCCTCGCGATCACGCAAGAGGTCTGCGGCGACAAGCCCGCGACCGAGACGCAGAAGAAGGTCATCGAGCAGCGCCTCAAGGCGGAGTTCCAGTCGATCTCGGAGAACGCGTCGGTGCGCGCGATTCTCCAGGACGAGCTGTCGGGCGTGGAGAAGTCCGACCGCGAGGGCCTGCTCGCGAACGCGGGCGAGCAGAACAACGCCGCCTCGGCGCTCACCGAGGGCGACATGACCGAGGACGAGGAGCGGATCCTCGCCGACATCAAGAAGATGACGCCGGAGGAGCGCAAGCGGCTCCGCGGCAACGCCGAGTACATCAACCAGCTCCACCTCGCGATCCAGAGCGAGACCTGCTGGCGCGACGCGATGATCACGCTGTCCTCGGACGAGGACGGCAGCAAGGGCGAGAACGACGACGCCTACGGCACGCTCGAGCGCGCGTCGCGCACGTTCCGGCAGGACTCGACGGAGATCTTCGTCGAGCAGAACGACGTCATCCAGGCGCTCTCGAAGCTCTCGCCGTCGGAGTACAAGCGGCTCCAGGCGGACCCACGGCTCCAGGCGCAGATCCAGACGGCGCTCGAGAACTATCCGGACAAGCTGGCGATGGCGCGCCAGATGATGTCGTTCGACGCCGCCGGCGCGGCGGCCGCGACGGGCCTCCAGGTCGGGCGCGAGGCGGACCCCGCCAAGGGCGTCTACACGCACGACCAGGTCGATCGCGTGGCGTTCCTCAAGTTCAGCGCCGTCAACCAGCTGCGCGCGGGCGCGAGCCGCAGCTGGGCGATGCTGCTGCAAGCGAGCACGGCCATCTATCAGATGAAGCTCAAGCCGAGCGAGGGCGAGAAGCCCGAGGGCGGCGACGCGCCGACGGCGGAGGCTCCGCTCGCGGCCGCCCCGGCGACGGCCCCGGGCGCGCAGCCCGCGGTGGCCGCGACCCCGACGGCGACCGCGCCGACGGCCGCCGCCCCGACGACGCCCGAGACCAAGGCGCCCGACCCGGGCGCGGCCGAGACCGCGTTCGACGCGAAGATGCGCGGCGAGATCTGGGCCGCGGTGGCGCCGGAGATCACGGCGGCGACATCGGGCTGGGGCGCGCAGCAGCACACGGACGCGCAGACGCACCTGAAGTCGCAGATCGACGCTCTCGCGCAGAACAAGGTCATCGAGAAGGCGATCCGCCACGAGGAGGATCCGTCCGACGACGTGCTGAACGCCTCGGTCGGCGTCATCAAGAACGACAACGACCGCATCAAGGAGACGCTGAAGAAGGCGTCCGACGACGAGCTCATCCGCGAGTGGACGACGGTCATGAACGTGTCGGCGAGCGGCACGCCTTCGATGAAGCAGGTGTTCGACCAGTGGATCGCCGCGCGCGCCGCCGCCGGTGGCCCCGGGACCGCCGCCGCGCCGCGCACGCCCAAGGTCGGCACGCCGGAGTGGGAGGCCATGGTCAGCCTCAAGGGCTTCGCGATCGATACGAGCCGCCTGTTCGAGGACCAGCTCCTCGGCGGCTCCGGCGGCTACTTCGGCGACACGCACGCGACGAAGGACAGCGAGTCCGCCACCCGCGACAACAAGGATTGGCTCGAGTGGCGCCAGATCATCCGCGATCGGATCCCGAGCCTCGACTCGGCCAAGATCGCGGCGTCGCTCGGCGCGAAGGATCCCGAGGCGAAGGCGCTCGTCACCGACAGCCGCCTCCGCAACGTACGCAGCACGCTCGCCGCCGACGAGGAGCGCTACCAGGTCGCCCGCGGCGACAACTCCAACTACAACATGGACCGCCTCACGGCCGGCGGTCAGGCCCTCGCGGAAGACAACGCGATGGGCGACTACCGCCGCACCGCGACCGAGTCGATGCTGGCGACCGGGCCGGAGGCGGCGACGCAGTACGGCGAGATCGGCGCCGACGAGCAGGCGCGCATCACGGCCGCCCGGGAGCGCTTCAACCAGAGCGACAGCGAGTTCCGCGCCGCGAAGGCCGCGGTCGCGAACATCGCCGCCACCGTCGTCACGCTCATCATCACCGCGGTCGTCACCGTCCTCACCGCCGGCACGGCCACCGGTCCCGTCGCGGTGATCCTCCTCGGCGCGCTGACCGCCGGCGCGGCGTCGACGGGCGCGAACGCCACGAAGAAGGCCGTGCAGGGCACCGACTTCGACTTCGGCAAGGAAGGTCTCCAGAACATCGCGCGCGACACCGTCATGGGCGCCGTCACGGCGGGCACGACGTTCTACGCCGGCAAGATGGCGAGCGGCCTCTTCAACGCGACCTCGGCGGCGGAGCAGGGCGCGATCGTCACGGCCGTCGCGCAGAACCCGACCTTCCTGCAGGGCCTCGGCAAGACCGTCGTCGAGCAGACGCTGCAGAACGGCATGCAGGGCGTGTTCGAGACGGGCATGGCCGCGTTCGATCCCGCGATGTGGATCGACGGCTGGAACGAGGGTTGGCGGCGCGGTGGCGCGGCGGCGCGCGCGCGGGCGCAGGAGATCCCGACGGAGATGATGCACGCCGCGATCCTCGCGGCCATGACGCACACGGTGAGCTACGGCGCCGGCAAGCTGTACAGCAAGGGGACCGGCAAGGAGCCCGCCGGCATGGACGACGCCGAGGACGGCGTCAACGAGGCGCTCGAGGACAAGCTCTCGAAGCGCGAGTCCGCGGCCGTGCAGGAAGAGGAGTCGCTGCAGCACGCCGAGACGGGCACGCGCCCGGGCCTCGCCGATCGCGCGCGGCTCGTGGGCAACACGATGGTCCATGGCGTCGGCGAGGGCGTGATCATGGGCGGCGCCGAGATCGTGCTCGACGAGCGCACGTATCGCGCGGAGGGCCAGAAGCTCGAGGCCATCGCGGGCAAGTTCGCCTCGAGCGCCATCGAGATGATGAAGATGTCGGCGACGAACCTGCACATGTCCGACGCGAACGCGGTCATGCGCTTCCGCGGCGGCGCGCGCGAGCTCGCCTTCAACGGCGGCAAGCTCAACGCGCACGAGCAGAAGCTGTACGCCGATCTCGCGATGCGCGGCGAGGGCTCGACGGTGATGTCGATCGCCGAGTTCACGCAGGTGCGCAGCGACATGGTGACCAAAGGCGTGGCGCGCTACGAGGCGGCCACGGGGAAGGAGGTCGCGGCCGACCAGCGCGGCGCGTTCGCCGAGTACTGCCGCCAGGCGACGTCGTTCGAGGAGTTCAAGACGCGCGCGGAGAGCGGCCCCGACAAGACGCCGGGCAGCAAGCTCGTGCACGCGCCGGTCGCGTCGTTCGACACGCCCGTGCAGCGCGGCGTCGAGGTCGAGCGCGCGGAGCAATTGATCAACTCGATGGCGCCCGTGATCGAGGCGTCGGCCGGCCACCGCGAGCAGCTCTCGGTGCTCTGGCCGCAGCGGCAGGCGCTCGTCACCGAGGCCGCGCGCGCGCTCGCGTCCGTCAAGCCGGACTCCCCCCAGCGCGACGCAGCGATGGAGCTCATCAGCCGGGTGAACCAGGTCTCGAGCGAGCTCGGGCACGCGATCGACACGGCGTCGAGCGGGACGTCGACCATGGGGATCATGCGGGCCGAGCTGAAGCTGCGGCTCGACGCCGCGAAGGCGGCGAAGGCCGATCCGAAGGTGCACGAGGCGCTGCACGAGGCCGTGCTCGCCGCGAGCGCGCAGGTCGCGACGGCACCGAAGGCGATCGAGGCCGCGGGCCCGACCGCGCAGCGGAAGCTGATCGAGCTGCAGGCGCTCGCCGCGGAGGCGCACGCCCTGCAGGACGCCGCCGCGCGCAGCGTGGGCATCACCTCGCTCGAGGCACCTGTCGTCGACGCCAAGCCCGTCGTCGCGGCCAAGCCGGTCGTCGACGCCAAGCCGGTCGTCGACACGAAGCCCGACGAGAAGGTCGTGCCGCCCGCGCCGGTGGCCGCGAAGACCGACGAGCCCGCTCCGAAGGCCGACGAGAAGGTCGCCGAGCCGAAGAAGCCGTTCGAGGCGGCCGCGCTCGGCCAGAGCTTCGGCGGCAACAGCGCGCCCTCCGATCCGCAGCGCACGCGCAACGCGATCGAAGCGGCGCTCGGCTCCGAGCTCCCCGCCGGGGCGATCCGCGTCGGCGACCACGTCCAGCTGCTGCGCGGCGATCGCGAGGCGCTGCTGGTCTCTGTCGAGGTCGCCACCGAGGAGATCAGCGCGCTCGCGCCGGTCTGCGAGGTCAAGCAGACGGGCCGTGACAGCCGGGTCATTCGCGTGGTCTCCACGGCCACGCCCGAGCAGGTCCAGCGCGCCGTCGCCGGCAAGCTCGCCGAGCTCGCGCACGTCGCCAGCGAGTCCGCCGCGGGCCGCCGCGCCGATACGACCAGCGCGCTCAACGAGGGCTCGCAGTCCACGGAGCTGTCGCCGGAAGACCACAATCAGATCGGCCAGCTGAAGACCACGCTGCACCAGCTCGACGCCGCCGTGGCAAAGGGCGACAAGGCCGGCGCCGATCAGATCCGCCGCGACGCGTACAACCTCGTCGTGGGCATGGGCCTCGTCGAGGCCGCGCCGGCTGCCCCGATCCACGCGGGCCCCGGCGGCAAGCCGATGTCGGCGGACGCGGTCCGCGTCACCGGCCCCGAGGCCTCCGCGCGCCGCCTCACGATGATCGACGAGGTCCTCGGCGGCCCCGACTCCGGCAAGCTGCGCGAGCTCGTCGCCGGTGCGCGCGCCGACGCGCCCGCGATGGAGGGTGTCCGCGCAGACCGCGCGGCCGCTCGCGAGCGCCTGCGCGAGAAGTGTCGCGAGCTCGCCGCGCAGCGCGAGGCGCACAACCAGGCGCTGCGGCCGATCATCGACGCCGCCCTCGGCGCGGATGGCACCGGCGCGGTGTTCGACCGGATCATCGTCGGCGGCGGTTGGGCCGCGACCTCCGACTACGCGACGATGGCCAAGGGCGAGGCCGGGGCGAACGGCGTCCCGCCCGTGCTCTCGATCTCCCACGGCGGCGATCCGTGGGCCGGCCGTGGCGAACTGCTGATGGGGCAGAACAAGTCCGAGCTCGAGATGCGCGGGCTCGCGGTGCAGCCCGGCGATCTCGCGGCGGATCCGCACGACTTCACGAAGTCCAGCGACTTCGGCGACGCCGTCGCGGCCTCCGCGGCCGTCGCCGGCATGCCGACATACGACGCGAGCGTCTCGAAGATCGAGCCGCGTCCCGAGGGTGACACGCAGGGCTGGCCCGACGGCTCTAAGTACCGCATCACGGCGAACGGTCGGTCGTTCTACGCGCGCAGCGTCGATGTCGTGTCGGGCCCCGGCCCGGCCCGCGTGCCCGGCGCCGGTCGCCGCATCGCCGATCCGTCGGGGTACGCGATCGACGCGCACACGGGCGACTACTACCACCACCGCCCGGGCCTCCGGGAGGAGTTCGTCAAGGTCGAGGCCAAGGACGTGCCCGATGACGTGCGCGCGCGCCTCGATGCCGAGCGCGGTCGCGTCTCGACGACGTTCGTCGACCAGCAGAGCGGGTTCAAGGTCGACGCGAGCAAGACGCCCGAGGTTGTCTACGACAAGGACAACAACGTCGTGGCGATGGACAAGGTCCCCGAGGACGTCCGCCAGCGGCTCGGCATCCACGGCGGGCGCCAGAAGGGCGATGGCCCGGCGCTCGTCGACGCCGAGGGGCGCCCGCAGACCTCGCGCGTCTACGACCCCGAGAGCAAGTGCGCGGTCGACGTGCTCGAGCACAAGGTCTACGGCCCGGACGGCAAGCTCGTCGACCCGTCGACGCTCGCGCCCGACGTCCGCACGCGCCTCGGCTTCAACGCCGACGGCACGTTCCGCGATCCGCGCTTCGTCCCGGCGACCGCGGGCCGCTCGGTGAACCCCGTCACCGGCGAGGTCATCGATTCGAAGACCGGCACGCCGGTCGACATCACGAAGCTCTCGCCCGAGGAGCAGAAGGCGCTCACGGACGTGATGGACAAGCACCGCGTGAAGTTCGGCGGCACGCTGCTCGCCGGCGACTACGCGCCGACCGCCGATGGCAAGACGCCGAACGTCCTCATCTACGGCGCCGGCGCGTCCGGCGCGTGGGACCTCGAGCAGGCCAACCAGGGCGGCGCGAACAGCGACTGGGCCGGGCGCATGCGGCTCCCGAAGCCGAGCCAGTTCCCCGAGGGGTCGGCCGAGTTCAAGGCGTTCACCAAGCTCCACGACGAAACGACCCCGGTCGAGGAGCGTCGCCAGCTGCTCATCACCATGCGCGACATCATCGTCAAGGAGACGCTGAAGGACGGCCACAACCGTCGCAACTCCGTCCCCGGCCTCGGCGCGTACTCGCCCGAGGTCCTCGGCGGCGGGCGCGTCGAGCAGTCGGCGCGCACGATCGTCGACCTCCAGCAGACGACCGATGGCCGCTTCTACGCGCGGTTCTCCGACGGCACGGAGGGCGTCTACGACAAGGCCATCATGTCGATCGGCCAGGACACGAACGGCGAGGGCGGCGTCGGCTCGCTCACGAAGGGCATGCGCCTCAACGGCCTCCGCGGCACGAGCGGCGAGCTGATGGGCGCGGTCGACGACAACGGATCGCTGCGCATCCTCGGCGCGGCCGGCATGGGCCCGACGATCAACCGGCTCACCGAGGACGATCAGTCAGACTCGAGCAAGCAGGCGAAGCTGCTGCCGTCCGACTCGCGCAACATCGGCGTCTCGATCCGCAACAACGCGGGCCGGATCGCCGCGTCGAACGAGGGCGCGGCGGGCGGGGAGAGCCCGGTCGAGATGGCGAAGCGCTCGGAGCTCGAGCGCAGCGACCCGAAGACGGCGGACGCCCTGTTCACGCAATGGAAGCAGCAGCAGCTCTCGCCGAAGTCGGTCGAGTCGAAGGCGGGCCCGGACGCCGCGGTCGAGGCGACGCACGCGTGGGAGCAGGCGGCGACGGTGACGTTCCAGACGGCCTTCGCGCTGCAGGAGAAGCTGATCGCGAAGCTGCGCAGCGAGACGGTGGCCGAGGCGTTCATCGCGCGCGTCGCGAAGACGAACGCGCTCACGGTGCGCGCGGCGCGGACGCTGGTGGATGACTTCCGCACGACGCCGTTCGAGCGGGCGATCATCGACGTCGGCGTGATGGCGCAGCTGCTCGTCGAGCACGCCGAAGACCCGAAGAACGAGCGCCACCGGGTGACGATCCCCGCGCCGAACGACCGCTTCGCGAGCAGCTCGGTGACCTCGGCGACGCAGCAGATGAGCGCGATCAACCTGGCGTTGCCCGGCTTCGACGCCCAGTCGGGCTTCGTGCCGGCGGCCCCCGTGGTGGCGGTCGTCGCGCCCCCGCCACCGGCGAACTGACCCTCGCCAGCCGAGGCGGGAGTATTTACAGCGCGTGGTTGCTCGGGCGCTCCAGCGCCTCGAGCCAGGGCAGCTTGCCGAGCTCGGCCTCGAGCGTGCCCTGCGCGGCGGTGTAGTTGACCTCGGCCGCGCCGCCGTCCCAGTCCTGGGTGCGGATACGGAGCGGGACGCGCGTGTCGTCCCCGTCGACAAAGCGCAGGCCCGGGAGCCCCGCGAGCGCGCGCAGGCCCGGGTAGTCGACCTCGACGTTGCCCGCGACCCGGATCACGGCGAGCTTCGCGAGGGCGGGGCAGGCCGCGAGCGCGACGAGATCGGCATCGACCAGCCCGTTCTCGCCGATGTCGAGCACCACGAGCTGCGCGAGGAGCGGCTCGGCGAGGAGCTCCGGCATCCGCCCGCGGAGCTTCGTCACCGTCAGCATGCGCACCGGCGCGAAGCCGCGCAGCACGACCGCCGCCTCGGCGAGCCTGTCCACCGTCACGCGGACCTCCTCGACGAAGCCGCCCCAGTACGCGTACTTGTCGACCGCGCTCGCGATCGGGCCGCACCAGCGATCCCCGAACCGGCGCACGAGGTCGCGCGCCGCCGCGACATCTCGCTCGTTCGGCGCCGTGCCCGCGCGATACGCGGCGCGGACCGCGAGCTGGCGGTCGATGAGCGCGGCGCGATCGGGCTCGACGCCCCGCACCGAGTCGGCGTACGCGCGGCGCGGCTCCATGTCGTCGGGCGCGGCGACGATCTGGTCGATCAGCCGCCCGTGGTGGATCGACGTCATGGCCGCCCCGGCGGCAGCGGGAGCGGCGGGAACTGCCCCACGCCGAACGGCGAGGGCCGCTCGAGGGCGCGGATGCGCGTGGTCGCGGCCGCGACGAGCGACGACGCGGGAGCCGCCACCGCGGCCGGTGCTGTGGCGGTGTTGTCATCGCCACCGCCGGTGAACGTGCGCTCGCGCTCGGCCGCCAGCGCGCGCGCCGCGTTGTCTGTCGAGCGCCCGTCGGCGCGTGACGATTCCGCCGCGGTCGTGGCTCCCGGTGCGTCGCCGCGCGCGACGTTGTCCGAGTGCCGAGGATCCTGTTCCATCGCGGCTCCACGATACCTCCGGGCCGGCGTTGTGTCGCGTGACCTCGGTCGGTAGCATCGATTTTGCTGATGGCCGAACTGCCCGCGCTTCTTGCCGTTCTCGAGCACGACCCCGACGACGCGCAGGCGCTCGAGGCGCTCGTCGCCGCCGCGCGGCACACGCCGCCCGATACGCGCGCGACGCTGTTCGCGAACGCGCGCAAGACGCTTGCGAGTCGCGGGCGGCCCGACGCCGTCGTCCATCTCCTCGACGTCGAGCTCGCGACCACGGGCGACGTCGAGCGCCAGGTCGATCTGCTGCTCGAGAAGGGCATGATCCTCGACAGCGATCTGCTCGACGTCGCGGCCGCGCGCGCGGCGTTCGGCGAGGTCCTGCGCCTGCGTCCGGACGACACGATGGCGCAGGAAGCGAACGCGGAGATCGCGCTCTCCGAGGGCAACTGGCAGAAGTTCGCCGCGAAGTTCGTCTCCGAGGCGATCGCGTCGACGGATCGCGGCCTCAAGACCGGGCTCTTCGTGTCCGCCGCCGAGGCCTTCGTTCGCTTCGCGCCGGCCGCGCCCGAGGCCGAGGCGCACCTGCGCACGGCGCTCGACGTCGATCCGAAGAATGGCAAGGCCGCGTTCCACCTCGCCCGCTTGCTGCGCCGCCAGCAGCGCTGGCCCGAGCTCGCCGCGCTCCTCGCCGCGCGCGCCGAGTCCGCCGCTGCCACGACCGACAAGGTCAGCGCGCTCCTCGGCCTCGCCGCCGTCGCCCGCGATCAGCTCGGCGACGCCGCGCGCGCGAACATCGCGATCCAGCGCGTGCTCGTGCTCGACCCCGGCCAGCCGCAGGCGCTGCGCTCGGTGAGCGAGGTCGCGTCCGGCGCGAGCGACTGGCCCGCGCTGATCGCGCAGTACCAGGCCGCGCTCAAGGCGAACAAGACGGGCGGCGAAGACCTCGGGATGCTCGTGCAGATCGCGATGACGCTGTGGAAGCACGTCGGCGATGTCGAGCAAGCCGAGGAGTACTTCCGCCGCGTCCGCAAGGTCGAGCCCGCGCACGCCGCCGCGCTCGACTTCTATCGCGAGTACTACCCGGCCAAGGGCGAGACGCCGAAGCTCCTCGCGCTGCTCAAGTCCGTCGAGAAGAGTGGCCCGGTGCCCGCCGCGCCGTCCTCCGCCGCCGACTCGGCGCGCACGGCCGGGGGGCGCGCGCGTCCGATCTCGCGCGAGATCGCCGAGCTGTCCGAGACGCAGCAGAACCCCGAGAAGGCGATCGAAGCGTGGAAGCAGCACCTGCGCGCCGACCCGAGCTCGCAGGACGCCCGCAGCGCGCTCGCGCGGCTCTATCGCAAGACCGAGAAGTGGAACGCGCTCCTCGATCTCATGAAGGACGAGATCGAGCGCGTGCCGGAGGCGGACGTCGCCGGCCGCGTCACGCGCATGTTCGACGTCGTCGAGATCTATCGCGATCGGCTGCGGCTCGACGTGATGGTGATCAACACCTACAACGCGATCCTCAAGCTCGACCCGGACAATCGGCGGGCCACGGACGAGCTCGCCGGCAAGTACCGCGCGCTCGGTCGCTGGAACGACGTGATCGCCCTCCTCGCGCGCAAGTCCGAGGCCGCCGGCGTGGCGGACGCCGATCGCGTGGCGCTGCTCCGCGAGATCGCGGATCTGTGGGCCGATCGCTTCGGCAACTTCGCGAACGCCATCAAGCCGCTCGAGCGCATCCTCGAGCTCGCGCCGGGCGATCCGGACGCGCTCACCCGCCTCAAGGACATCTACACGCGCCGGCGGCAGTGGCGGCAGCTCGTCGACGTGCTCGCGCGCGAGGCCGCCGTGCTCCCCGAGGCCGAGCGCCGCGCGAAGCAGGGCGAGATGGCGCGGCTCGCGGCCGAGCGCCTCGGCGACACGAAGCTCGCGATCGAGATCCACAACGTGGTGCTCGCGGAGGCCGGCCGCGAGCCGGTCGGTGAGACCCTCGCTGCGCTCGCCGCGTTGTACGAGCGCGAGAAGCGCTACCTCGCCCTCGCCGAGATCCTCGAGCGCCAGGTCGCCGGGGCGGGCACGAGCAAGGAGGCGGTCACGCTGCTCGAGAAGCTCGGCGCGATCTACGCCGACCGCGTGATGGCGCCGCAGCAAGCGGCCGCGGCGTGGCAGCAGATCCTCGACCTGGAGCCGAATCACGCGAAGGCGCTGCGCACGCTGCGCGAGCTCTACGCGACGGCGGGCGACTTCGCGGGCCTCGAGCGGCTCTACGCCAAGCTCGGCCAGGAAGACGAGCTCGTCGAGGCGCTCCTCGGCATCGCCGACCGCATCGAGGCGCGCGGCTCCCGCATCCCGCTCGTGGAGCGCGCGGCCCAGCTGGCGCAGAAGCGCGCGGACGCGGCGAAGGATGCCGCGGCGGCGCCGGCGCTCGAGCGCGCGCGTCAGGTGTGGGAGCGCGTGCTCGCGGTCGACCCGCAGCACGTCGGCGCGGCCACGGCCCTCGCGCCGATCTACGCCAGGCAGGAGAAGTGGGCGCGGCTCATCGCGGTGCTCGAGATCGGCCTCCAGGCCGCGCCGGACACCGCGTCGCGCCTCGAGAAGATCGCGCAGATCCGTCAGCTCTGCGAGCAGCGCCTCAGCTCGCGCAACCTCGCGTTCCTGTGGACCGTGCGCGCGTTCGATCTCGCGCCGGAGAGCGACGAGCTGTTCTCCGAGATCCTGCGCCTCGCCGGCGAGCCGGATCAGTGGCGCGAGGTGATCGCGACGTTCGAGGGGCACCTCCCGGGTGGGGCACGCCCGCCGGAGGTCTCGCGCGACGGCCAGCTGCGCCTCTTGCGCGAGCTCGCTCGGATCGCGAACAAGCGCCTCGGCGATCTCGAGCGCGCCCGCGACTACCACCGCCGCGTGCTCCTGCTCGCGCCGGACGATGAAGATGCCGAGGCCGCGCTCGAGGATCTCGCCGCGCAGCTGACGGACTGGCCGGAGCTGCTCGCGTCGTACCGCCGGCGCGCGGCCCGCGAGACTGACGCCACCGGGCGGGCCTCGCTGCTGCTCGAGATCGCCGCGCTGCAGGAGCAGAAGCTCGCCGACCTCGATGGCGCGGCGGCGGCGTATCACGAGGCGCTGGGCGCGGGGCCGGGGAACCTGCGCGCGCTGCGGGCCGTGGCGCGGATCGAGGAGGCGCGCGGCGACTGGGAGTCGTTGTCCGACGTGCTCGTGCAGGAGCTCGCACAGACGCCCCTGGCATCGGAGCCCGGCGGCGGCAACGGCGGCCAGGCGCGGTTCGATCTGCTCATGCGCGTCGGCAAGCTCGAAGAGGGCAGCCTCGAGCGGCCCGCGCGCGCGCTCGTCTTCTATCGCGATGCGCTCGCGATCCCGACCGCCGGCGGCCACGTGCGGCCGACGGCCATCGCCGCGCTGACGAAGCTGGTGCTGCCGGAGCGGCGCGGCGGCGGCGCCCCGAAGACGATCGACCCGACGGCGAAGGAGCCGATTGGCGGGGTCGAGCGCGTGGCCGCCGCGCGCCTGCTGCTCCCTCACCTCGAGGCGGGCAAGCTGGTCGCCGACCAGGCCCGCGCGCTCGAGGTGCTGCGCGGCGCGGCCGACGCGTCACCCGCCGATCGCACCGAGCTGGATCGCCAGCTCATGCGCCTCTATCACACCGACCTCGGCGATCCCGCCGCGGCGTGGGAGGCCGGCCTGCGCGTGCTCGTCGCCGATCCGTCGGACGCGGACGTTCGCAGCGCGCTCGGCGTGCTCGCCGGCCAGCTCGGCCGCGACGGCGAATGGGCCAAACAGCTCGCCGCCGCGCTCGCCAGCCTGCGCGCGGGTCACGCGGCGCCCGGCACGGTCCGCGCCGTCGCCACCGAGCTCGCGCGCGTGTCGGGGGAGCGGCTCGCGGACCGCGCCGCCGCCGAGCGGGCGTGGCTCGTGGTGCTCGAGGTCGAGCCCGACGCCGCCGACGCGTTCGACGCGCTCACGGCCGGCTATCGCGCCGAGGAGCGCTTCGAGGATCTGCGCGCGCTGCTCGAGCGGCGCGCCGCCGTCACGGTCGACGACGGGGTCCGTCGCGCCGTGCTGCTCGAGATCGCGATCCTCGAGGAGGATCTGCTCGGGGACGCGGGCCGCGCGAGCGCCGCGCACCGCCGCGTGCTCGAGCTCGAGCCGGGCTACGTGCCGTCGTACCTAGCCCTCGACCGCCTCTACACGGCGACCGGCAAGTGGGCCGAGCTCGAGGAGCTGCTCGCGCGCCAGATCGACCACACGCCAGCCGCGGCCGCGCAGACCGAGCTCGGCTATCGCCGCGGCGAGCTGTTCGCGCATCGGCTCGGCGACAAGTCCCGCGCCGTCGATCTGCTCGAGGAGGTCATCGGGCGGGCGCGGAGCCACGCCGATGCGCGCGAGCTCCTCGAGGAGCTGCTGACGACAACCGCGCCGGCTCGCACGGGATCCTCGCCCGAGAGCGCGGCTCCGCTCACCGGAGGGTCGGCGTCGTCCGACACGGCGATGCGCATCGCGCGCCTCCTCGAGCCGCTCTACGAACATGACAAGCTGTGGAAGGACCTCGTCGGCGTGCTGCGCGTCCAGCGCACGCTCGTCAGCGGGCCCGAGGCCGTCGAGTTGCTCGCGCGCGTCGCCTCGATCGAGGAGGTCGAGCTCGGCGGGGCCGGGCACGCGTTCGAAGCGTGGATCGAGGTGCTGACGCTCGACCCGACCCACGAGCGCGCGCGCGTGGAGCTCTCGCGGCTCGCGCCGTGGCTGTCGCGCTGGCCGGAGGCCATCGTCGCGATCGAGGCCGCCGCCGCGGCCACGCCGGCCACCGATATCGTCACGCGCACGGCCCTGCTCGGCGACCTCGCGCTCTACTACGACACGCAGACCGGCGATGCCCCGCGCGCGATCGCGGCGTACCAGCGGCTCCTCGAGGCCGATCCGACGAACCCGTCGACGATCCGCCGCGCCGGCTCCGCGCTCGCCCGCCTCTACGAGGAGGCCCGCGCCTGGCCCGAGCTCCGCGCCGTGATGCGCAAGCAGGCCGAGTGGGCCGAGGATCCGTCGCAGCGCCGCACGTTGCTCGCGCGCGTCGCCGTCCTCGAGGAAGACAAGCTCGCCGACCGCGCCGCGGCGATCACGACGTGGCGCGACGTCCTCGCCGACCAGCCGGCCGACGCCGGGGCGCTGCACGCCCTCGAGCGGCTCTACCAGGCCACCGAGCGCTGGCGCGATCTGATCGATATCCTGCGCCGCAAGGTCGAGGCGATCGTCGCCACGGCCCCGCCGGCCCTCGATATCCAGGTCGCGCGCGGCTCCGTGCCCGTGCTCGCCGCCGACGATCCGAAGGCGCTCCTCGGCCGCATCGCCGAGGTCCACGAGGTCATGCTCGAGGAGCCGGAGGAGGCGATCGCGGCTTACCTCGAGATCCTCGATCTCGGCGACCGCCAGGGGCGCAGCCTCCACGGCGCCCACGCGCTCGGCGAGCTCGCGCGCCTCTACCGCGAAGGCGGTCGCCACGCCGACCTGCTCGACATCCTCGAGCGCCAGCTCGCCGCCGCGCCCGCGCCCGCCGAGCACCTCGCCGGCGATCGCACCGCACCGCCATTCGGCGGCGCTCAGCGCGAGGGTGCCCTCGCGCTCGATCGAACCGCACCGCCATCCGGCGGCGCTGAGCGCGAGGGTGCCCTCGCGCTCGAGGTCGAGATCGCGCGCCTCCTCGCCGGGCCGCTCGGCCGGCCCGTGGACGCGCTCGAGCGCTGGGCGAGCGTGCTGCAGAACGCGCCTGCCGGCGATCCCGCGGCCACCGCCGCGCTCGCGGCGCGCGAGGCCGCGCTCGACGACCTCGATCTGCGCGCGATGGCCGCCGATCTCCTGCACCCGCACTACGATCTCACCGGCCAGGACGAGCGCCTCGCCGGGCTCCACGCCCGCCTCGCCGAGTGGACCGACGATCCGAGCGCGAAGCTGCGCGCCCTCGCCGAGGTCGTGCGCCTCCGCGAGCACCGCCTCGGTGACATCGCAGGCGCGTTCGACGCCCAGCTGCGCGCGCTGCGCGTGGCCGCCAGCGAGCCCGAGCTCGCGCACGCCGTCTCCGAGACCGAGCGCCTCGCCGGCGACCTCGGGCGCGAGGGCGATCTGATCGACGCCTATCGCGACGTGGCGCCGCACGTGCTCGACGCCGAGATCCAGCGCCGCCTCTACCTCGACGTCGCGGACCTCGCGCGCGCCATCCGTCGCGACCTGGCGCTCGCCCGCGACTACTACCAGAAGGTCCTCGACGCGCAGCCCGACGACGGCCGCGCGCTCGCCGCCCTCGAGAGCATCTACCGCGAGACGACCGACGACGCGCGCCTCGTCGAGGTGCTGCTGCGCCAGGCCGAGCTCGCGAGCGGCGATGTCGATGACCGCGTGGCCGCGCTCGTCGAGGCCGCGGGGCTGTACGCGAAGCTCGGTCGCACCGACGACGCCATCGCCACGTGGGAGCAGGTCCTCGCGGTCGCGCCCGAGCGTCGCGATGCCGTCGACGCGCTCGAGCCGCTGTACCGCACCCAGGGCCGCTGGCCGGACGTCGTCGACCTGTACGAGCGCCGCCTCGGCTTCGCCACCTCGAACGACGAGGCCGTCGGGCTGCGCGTGCAGCTCGGCGCGATCCACGAGACGCAGATGCGCGACGTCGAGAGCGCAATCGACAACTACTCCGCGGCGCTGTCCGGCGACGCGCGGAACCCCGAGGCGCTCGCGGCCCTCGAGCGCTACCTCGGCGATCCCGACGTCCGCGCCGCGGCGGCCGAGGTCCTCGAGCCGATCTATGTCGGTCAGCACCGCTGGACCGACCTCATCCGCGTGTACGAGGCCAAGCTCGAGGCCGCCAGCGAGCCGCGCGAGCGGCTGCGCCTGACGCGCTTCGTGGCCCGGCTCTACGAAGAGCAGCTCGAGGACTTCGAGCACGCGAGCCACTGGTTCGCGCGCGTGTTCCGCGAGGCGCCCGCCGATCCGAACGTGCGCGACCAGCTGCAGCGGCTGGCGTCGATCGTCGACAACTGGGGCTTCGTCGCGCAGACGTACCAGATGTACCTCGACGAGCAGCCGGGCGACTCGCCCGAGATCCGCGAGGTCGCGATCGCGGCCGCCGCCATCTACGACCGCCGCCTCGGCGACACCGACCACGCGTACCTCGCGTACCGGCGCGCCCTCGCGATCGAGCCGACGGAGATCCGCTCGGATGCGAGCGGCGTCATCGCGTTCCTCGACGAGCGCGAGCTCGTCCGCCGCCTCGAGGAGCTCCTCGGGCGCGCCCAGAAGTGGAGCGAACTCGTCGCCGTGTACGAGGACGTCATCGCCCGGGCCGACGACGAGCTGCGCCGCGACGCGCTCGTCAAGCGCGCGCGCCTGCTGGAGCGCGGCCTCGACGATCTCCCGCGGGCGATCGACGCGTGGCGCGAGGTCGTGGTCGCGACCGAGGACAGCGATGTCGTCGCATATCGCGAGGCGGTCAGCGAGCTGGAGCGCCTCTACCGCGCGCGCTCGCAGTGGCACGACCTCGTCGATCTGTTCGAGTCGCGCCTCGCTCGCGCCCAGGATCCGACGGACACGGCGGACCTGCGCCTGCGGCTCGCCGAGCTGCTCGAGACGCAGCTCGCCGACATCCCGGCCGCGCTCGACCAGTACGAGCACGTCATCGCCGAGCGGCGGTTGTGGGAGCGCGCGGTCGCGGCCCTCGAGCGACTCGTGGTGCACGAGGCGCATCGCGAGCGCATCGCCGAGCTCCTCGAGCCGGTGTACCGCGAGCAGGACTGGTGGCAGAAGCTCGTCGTCATCCTCGACGCGAAGCTCGCGTACGTCCGCGATCCGGTCGACCAGGTGCTCGTGCTGCACGAGATCGCCGAGCTGCACGAGCGGCGGGGCGGGGCGCTCGACCTGGCGCTGACGGCGCTCGCGCGCGCGTGGCGCATCGACGTCACCGACGACGAGAGCCTGACGAAGCTCCTCTCGCTGAGCGGCCGGCTCGACGCGTGGGACGAGGCCGTCTACGCGCTCGAGGGCGGCGCTCCGACGGCGCCGAACAGCGATCTGGCGGCGGGCCTGTGGGCGCGCGCGGCCGAGATTCACGAGACGCGGCGCGGCGATGGCGCCCGCGCGATCGCCGCCTGGCGCAAGGTCGAAGAGGCGCGGCCCGACGACGTCGTGGCCCTCGCCGCGCTCGATCGCCTGCTCGCCGTGTCGGGGCGCGTGGCCGAGCTCGTCACTGTCGTGGAGCGGCGGGCGGAGCTCTCCGACGACGCGAGCGTGCGGCTCGTGCTGCTCCACCGCGTGGCGGCGCTGTACGAGGAGGTCCTCGACGACAAGCCGCGCGCGATCGCGGCCTACAGGAACGTGCTCGGCGTGGACGACACCGACCTCGCCGCGCTCGACGCGCTCGAGCGCCTGTACCGCTCCCCCGACAGCGGCGGCACGCCGCGCGACCTCGTCGAGACGCTCGAGCGCAAGATCGAGCTGACCGGCGACATCGCCGGGCGCCAGCAGCTTCGCCACGCGGCCGCCCTGGTCTACGAGCGCGAGCTCTCCGACATCTACCAGGCGATCGCGCACCTGGTCGCGGTCCTCGACGACGACGCGGGCGACGCGGCGGCGCTCGCGGAGCTCGACCGGATCTACGGCAAGGAGAAGATGTTCGCGGATCTCCTCGAGGTCGTCGACCGGCGCGCGCTGCTCGCCATCACGGCCCGCGATCGCGCGGACCTCGCGTATCGCGCCGCGCACCTCGTCGAGACGGAGCTGCGCGATCCGGACGCCGCGATCCCGCGGTACGGCGCCGTGCTGCAGGTGCTCCCCGGTCACGCGCCGGCGCGCGCGGCCCTCGAGCAGCTGATGGCCGCCGGGGCGAGCGACGAGCAGGTCCGCGCCGTGGCGCCGGTCCTCGAGCGCCTCTATCGCACCGACCGCGACGCGGCCGGCCTCATCCGCGTGTACGAGCGGCGCCTCGCCGCGGGCGTCGGGCAGGATCCGGTCGCCCGGCGCGCGGACTGGACGGCGCTCGCCGAGGTCCACGAGAACCTCGCGCAGCAGCCGGCGGCCGCGTTCGCCGTGTGGGCCCGCGCGCTCGCCGCCGAGCCGGACGACGTGGATCTGCTCGCGCCGCTGCAGCGGATCGCTGACGGCCAGAGCCTCTGGTCCGAGCTCGCGGGGATCCTCGATGCGCGTCTCGCGCCGACCGCGCAGCCGCTGCCCGCGGACGTCGACCAGGTGTTCGCGATGCGCCTCGGCGCGGTCGCCGAGGACCGACTCAACGATCTGCCCCGCGCGGCCAGCGCGTTCGAGCGCGCCACGCATGGACCCGAGCCGCGCTCCGCCCTGACGGCGCTCGAGCGCGTGCTCGCGCGCTCGGATCGCCCCGCCGAGCTCGCCGACGTGCTGCGTCGCCAGGCGGATGCCGCCGAGGACGACGCCCAGACCGCGGACTACCTCTATCGCCTCGGCGACCTGCAGGAGACGACGCTCCGCGACGTGCGCGCCGCCGTCGCCGCGTACCGCGAGGTGCTCTCGCTCGTGCCGACGCACGCGGTCTCTCGCGCGGCCCTCGAGCGGCTGCTGCAGTCCGCGCCGGAGCACCGCGCCGACATCGTCGACATCCTCGAGCCGCTGTTCGAGCAGGACGGCGATGCCTCGCGGCTCGCGACCGTCATCGAGGCGCGGCTCACGATCATCACGGACCCGATCGATCAGGCGAGCCTGCTGTCGCGGCTCGCCGAGCTGGCGGAGCATCGCCTGGGCGATCGCAACCGCGCCCTCGACGCCGCGCTGCGCTGGCTCGCCGCGGATCCGAGCTCGCAGCAGGCGCTCGCCGAGGTCGATCGGCTCGCCGAGCGGCTCGGCCAGTGGCCCGAGGTCGCGACGCGCGTCTCGGCGATCACCAGCGGCAGCGCGGACCTCTCGCCCGGCGTGAAGGTCGCGCTCTACACGTTCGTCGGCCGCGTGCAGCGCGACCGGCTCGGCAAGCTCGAGGACGCGGCGGCGGCGTACCGCGCGGCGCTCGCGATCGATCCGGACGAGCTGACCGCGCTCGATCCGCTGATCGAGATCCTGCGGCAGCGCGGCGATCACGCGGCGCTCGCCGAGGCGCTGCGCCATCGCGGACGCGTGGCGGCGGACGTGGGCGATCGACGCGCGGCGTTCGCCGAGGTGGCGCAGCTGTCGGAGCGCGCCGGTGACACGGCGGGCGCGATCGCGGCCTGGCGTGAGGTCGCGGACTCCGACGACGCGGACCACGATGCGCTCGGCGAGCTCGCGCGGATCTACCGCACGCTCGCGCGCGGGCCGGGCGACGCGCGGGATGCGCTGATCGACATCCTCGGCAAGGCGGCGCGCGTGGCGGCGTCGGCGACCGACGAGAATGCGCTGCGCGTCGAGATCGCGCAGCTCGAGGGCGACAGCCCGCGCGCGGTCGCTGCGTGGCAGGCCGTGCTCGATCTGGATCCCGAGGACGGGCCGGGCCTCCTCGCGCTCGAGGCCGCGCACGGGCGCGCCGGCGACTGGATGGCCGTGTCCGATCTGCAGACGCGGCGCCTCGCGCTCGCGCGCACGAGCGGCGAGAAGGTCGCGATCCACGCGGAGATGGCGCGCGTGGCGGAGACGAAGCGCGACTCGCTCGACGATGCGATCGCGAGCTGGTTCGCCGCGCTCGATGTCGACAACGCGTTCGCGCCGGGCTACGCGGAGCTCGAGCGCCTGCTCGGTGGCGCGGAGCGGTGGCACGATCTCGTCGAGCTGCTCGAGCGGCGAGCCGAGCTGTACGCGACGATGTCGGACGGCCCGGCGGAGATCGCGGCCCTCGCGCGCGCGGCGGACGTGTGGGAAGCCAAGCTCGACGATCCGGACGCGGCGGGCGAGATCCTCGAGAAGATCCTCGCGCGCGAGCCGGGCTCGGTGGCGGCGCTCACGCGGCTCTCGAAGATCTACGAGCGCGCGGGCGACTGGACGAAGTGCAAGGCGACGCTCGAGCAGGCGCTGGCGCTGAAGCCGACGGGCCGCGACGCGGCGGACCTGTTCTTCCGCCTCGGCGAAGTGGCACGCGAGGGCGACGGCGACGTCGACACCGCCGTGCAGCACTACCAGCAGGCGCTCCGCCACGACCCGGCGCACGCGGCGGCCATCGGCGCGCTCGAGGCGATCGCGCGCGACCGGCGCGACGGCGCGCTGCTCGCGGACATGCTGCAGCGCCGCGCGGCGGTCGAGACGGCGACGCCGGCGCGCGTGGCGCTGTTCGTCGAGCTCGCGGACCTCGAGCGCAAGGCGGGGAGCAACGAGGCGGCGCTGGCCGCGCTCGCGAAGGCAGCCGCCGACGCGCCGACCGACGTGCGCGTGCTCGGCCCGCTCGCGGATCTGTACTTCGCGACGGGGAGGCTCGACGAGGCGGCGCCGATCTACGACAAGCTCGCCGAGGAGGCGAAGTCGGCGCGGCGGATGAAGGACGTGGCGCGCTACCGCCAGCGGCAGGGCGGCATCCTCGAGGCGCGCGGCGACTCGGCGGCGGCGCAGGCGGCGTACGAGGAGGCGCTGCGCGTGAACCCCACGGACGTGGCGACGATGACCGGCCTTGGCCGGCTCTACTTCGCGACGGCGGACTGGGAGAAAGCGCGCAAGATCTACCAGTCGCTGGTGCTGCAGAACATCGAGCCCGACGCCGGCATCACGAAGGGCGAGGTCTACTGGGCCCTCGGCCGCATCCTGGTCGAGCTCGGCCAGGCGCCCAAGGCCAAGTCGATGTTCCAGCGCGGCCTGGAGATCGAGCCCGGCAACGCGAAGCTCAAAGACGCGCTGGCCGCGCTCGATTAGTTCGAGCGGGGATTGACCGCCGAGTCGCTCCTGGCGGCTTGGCAATTCGTCCTCGCTCGCGCTTACTTCTTCAGCGGGGCGCCGCACGCGCGCTCGGCGCCGCGGGCGGGCGTGGCGACCTGCAGGTCGTCGCTGCGGGCGAGGAGGCCGAGCTTGGCCTTGGCGGCGGGCGAGCAGGCGGGGCCGAGCGAGCCGAGGCCGGTCGCGGCGGCGCCCACGATCTCGGGGAACGCGGCGTCGTCGAGCGCGTCTACGAGCGCGGCGTTTGCGCCGGGCCCGCCGAGGCGGCCGATGGCGTTCGCGGCCTGGACCGCGAGCGCGAGGGCCGGCGCGCTCTCGATCGCCTGCGCGCGCCACGTGGCGAGCTCGGCGGTCAGCTTCGCGCCGAGCGCGCGATCGCCGAGCACGATCGCCAGCGCTACCGCGCGCGTGCGCAGGACGAGCGGCGCCTTCGCGTCATCCCACGTGTGCGCGAGCAGCGCCGCGACGCCCGTCGCCTGGCATTGCACGAGCGCCACGAGCGCCTCGGCGCGGACGCCGACCGCGGGATCACCGCCGACCGCCGTCGTCAGCATCCCCGCGGGCCCCGGACGGCCGCACCGGCCGCCGAGCGCCTGCGCCGCGCGCACGCGGACATCTTCCCAGCGGTCGCGCGCGAGGAGCTCGCCGATCACCCGGTCGACGCCGTCCGCCCCCGCTGCGGCGTGCCACGGCCCGGCCGCGCCCGTCGCGTCGTCGGACGCCTGCATCAGCGCGCCGAGCGCGGCCAGCCGCACGCCGGCGTCCTTGTCGCGCGCGAGCGCGAGCACGAGGTCGAGGGCCTCGGGCCGCGGCGACTTCCCGAGCGCGCGCGCGGCCACCTGCCGCAGCGCCGCCGTCTCCGCATCCGCGTGCAGGCCGCCGAGCCACGACGTGAGCTGGGCGAGCGCCGGCGCGTCGCCGAGGGCGGCCACGCCATCGACCAGCCGGTAGCGCCGCTCGTACTCGGGCGCCGCTGGCAGCGCGACCACCATCGCCGCGAGCGTCGCCGGCCGGACCTCGGGATGCGCCCGCGCCGCCCGCGTCGCCGCTCGCCACAGATCTCCACCGGCCGCCGGCACCGTCGCTGCCTGCGCCGCCGCCACGAGCGCGCTCGCCGGCGCCGCCTGGAGCCGCTCGATCACCGCGTGCCGCAGCTCGCGCGGCCCGGTGCCCGCGAGCTCGACCAGCGCCCCGAGCCCGTCGGGCGCACCCGGATCGAGCGCGGACGCCGCCGCCACGCGCACGTCGAGGGCGAGGTCCGACTTGCCGGCGAGCTCGCGCAGCTCGCGCGCCTGGTGTAGCGCGCCGAGCGCCTCCGCCACCGCGACGAGCTCGCCGCCCTCGACCCAGCCCGACGTCGCCACGCGGGCGAGCACCGGCGCGGCCGCCGGATCGCGCACCGTCACCAGCACGCGCACGAGCCGCCGCCGCGCGCCCACGTCCTGCGTCCGGCCGAGCTCGGCCTCGATCGCCGCGACCGCCGCCGCGCCGCCGCGCGCCAGCTGCTGCCCGCTCGAGCGCGCGCCGGTCCCGTCGACCGCGACCCCGTGCGCCAGATCGGGAAATCCGCCGCCCGCGCGCTCGCCGTCGGCGTAGACCTCGAGCTCGGCGAGCGCCGTCGTCGGGCCGCTGCCGTAGACGCTCGCGATGACCACGCTGACGCAGCCGGAGACCGGCTCGGGCAGGTCCACCACGTACGCCGCGCCGAGCGCACCGCGCGCCGCATCGGGCAGCTCCACGCGCCACGCGCCGTGCTCGCTCACGATCGCCAGCTCGCGCGGCCGGTTCGCCGCGGCGAGCTTCGCCTTCGACCCGTGGTCCCCCGCCACCACGCGCAGCTGCCGCGCCTTCGCCTCGCCGCGGGGCTTGAACGTGAAGAACTGACCGACGGCCGTCCCGTCCGCGCGCCACGCCGTGGCCACGTCACCGTCGTCGAGCTCGCTCGGGATCGCGAGCGCACCCGCGTCCGCCGCGCCCGCGTGCGTCGACGCCGCCCGCGCCTGGTACAGCTGCGGCTTCGCGACCGGCGCGGCGCTGTCGAGCTTCGCCGGCACCGCGCCCGCCCCCGTCGCCAGCTCGACCGGCGCGCTCGCGGCGCGCACGAACTTCGCGCCGTCGAAGTCCTCCGCGAACAGCCGCGCGGGCTTGCCGTCGCAGCGCTGCACGTCGAACCGCGTCTGGTAGCGCACGACACCGGCGGGCAGGGCGGCGACCTCGATCTGGTACTCCGCGTCGAGCCCGACGCCGCCGACCGCGCCGCGCCACGCGACCTGCCACGCCGCGGCCCGCAGGAGCACGATCGCCTCGTCGCCCGTTGCCGTCGTCACGCGCGCCACGATCGCGGCCTTGCCGCGCACCGGCCCGACGCCCAGCGTCGCCTTTATCGGCGTCACGCCGAGCGCCACCGTCGCCGCGCCGACGTGCAGCACGCCATCGCCGCCGAGCGCGAGCGCCTCGGGCGCGCCATCGCCATCGACATCCGCGGCGAGCGTGGCCAGCGGCGCCGCGGCGGCCAGCGCCGGGGCGGCCAGCAGGAGCGCAGCGACGAGCGAGGCACGGGCGAGCATCGCGAGAATCTAGCCGATCGCCTGCGCCGGTGCCCGCCTGGTCACACGCGGTCACGCGGTGTAGCGTGCGCGCGTGTTCGCGCCGGCTGACTATGCCTTCGACCTGCCGCCCGAGCTGATCGCGCAGCACCCCGCCGCCACGCGCGACGCCTCGCGCCTCCTCCACGTGCGGCCCGACGGCCCCCCGACGGATCACCAGTTCCCCGACATCGTCGAGCTCCTGCCGCCCGACGCCGTCATCGTCGCGAACGACACCCGCGTCATCCCCGCGCGCGTCCTCGGCAACAAGGAGACGGGCGGCATCGTCGAGCTCCTCTTTCTCGAGCCCGAGCCGGCCGCCGAGCCGCCGCCGGGCCACACCGCGTGGCGTTGCCTCGCCCGCGCCCGTCGCCCGCTGCGCGCCGGCCAGGTCGTCCGCACCGCCGGCGGCCCGCTGCCGATCCTTGTCGAGCGCGCCTCCGACGGCTCCCTCGTCATCGCCGTCCCCGGCGACGGCCTGGCGTTCCTCGACGCGCACGGCCAGATCCCGCTGCCGCGCTACATCGCGCGCCCCGAGGGCGATCGCCCCGATGATCGCGAGCGCTACCAGACGATGTTCGCCCAGGTCCCCGGCGCCGTCGCCGCGCCCACGGCCGGCCTCCACGCCACGCCGGAGATCCTCGCCCGCCTCACCGCGCGCGGCGCCACGCTCGCCACCGTCACCCTCCACGTCGGCTGGGGGACCTTCGAGCCGATCCGCGAGACGGACGTGCGCGCGCACATCATGCATCGCGAGCGGTTCAGCGTGCCCGCGCGCACCACCGAGCTCGTCGCGTCGGGCCGCCCCGTCGTCGCGATCGGCACGACGACCCTGCGCGCCCTCGAGGCCCACGCGCTCGATCCCGCGGCGTCCTCGACCGACCTCTTCATCTATCCCGGCTCCGGCCACACGTTCCGCACCGCCACGCACCTCGTGACGAACTTTCACCTGCCGGAGTCGACGCTGCTGATGCTCGTTAGCGCGTTCGGCGGCACCGCCCGCGTCCGCGCCGCCTACGAGCACGCCGTCGCCGCGCGCTATCGCTTCTACAGCTACGGCGACGCGATGCTCGTGCACCGGACCGCGTCGTGATCACCGAGCTCCCCACGCCCGGCTTCTCGTTCGAGCTGCTCGCCACCCTCGGCCACGCGCGCGCCGGCGTCCTCCACACCCCGCGCGGCGACATCCCGACGCCGGTGTTCATGCCGGTGGGCACCGCCGGCACGGTCAAGGCGATGACGGCCGACGAGCTCCGCGCCGAGCCGCTCGACGCGAAGATCATCCTCGGCAACACGTACCACCTGTACCTGCGCCCGGGCCTCGAGGTCATGGAGCTCGTCGGCGGCCTCCACAAGTTCGCCGCCTGGGACCGCCCGATCCTCACCGACAGCGGCGGCTTCCAGGTGTTCTCGCTCGCCGGGATCAATGAAATCGACGACGACGGCGTCACGTTCCGCTCGCACATCGACGGCAGCAAGCACCGGCTGACGCCCGAGGTGTCGATGAACATCCAGCGCATCCTCGGCTCGGACATCGTCATGAACTTCGACCAGTGCCCGCCGGGCGACGCGGACGCCGCGGCGCAAGAGGTGGCGCTGCGCCGGACCACCGCCTGGGCGAGGCGTTGCCGCGAGTCGCCGCTCGGGGTGGGGCAGGCGCGCTTCGGCATCGTCCAGGGCGGCATCGACACGGCCCGCCGCCTCCGCCACGCGGCCGAGATCGTGCCCATGGACTGGGACGGCCACGCGCTCGGCGGCCTCGCCGTCGGCGAGGACATCCAGGAGACCTACCGCGTGCTCGACGAGGTCGCGCACACGCTGCCGCCGGATCGCCCGCGCTACCTGATGGGCGTCGGCACGCCGGCCGACCTGTCGCGCGGCATCGCGGCCGGCATCGACATGTTCGACTGCGTCATGCCGACCCGCAACGCGCGCAACGGCTACCTCTTCACGGCCGCCGGGCGGGTCAACATCCCCAACGCCGCGAACCGGACCGATCTCGGGCCGGTCGACCCCACGTGCCCCTGCGCCACCTGCCGCACCCACTCCCGCGCGTACCTGCGGCACCTCTACCAGGCCAAAGAGATCCTCTACGCCCGGCTCGCAACCCTGCACAACCTCACGTTCTACGCCCGCCACGTCCGCGCGATCCGCGACCGGATCCTCGCCGACGGCACCCGGCACTAGCCCCATTCATTTCCACCGCTTGACCGCTCGGGTTGCTGGTGGTACCCAACCCCCGGCCAGAGCTGAGAAATCAGCCGAAAGTCGAGACGACCCAAATGGACGCAGCAAGCCCGATTCTGATGATGCTGGTGATGTTCGGCATCTTCTACTTCATCCTCATTCGTCCGCAGGCGAAAAAGCAAAAGGAGCACGCCGCGATGCTGGCGAAGCTCGGCAAGGGGGACGAGGTCATCACGCGCGGCGGGGTGATCGGCAAGATCACCGGCGTGACGGATGACGGCATCGTCGTCCTCGAAGTGCAGGAGAAGGTCCGCATGCGGATTCCGCGCGCGTACCTCGAGGGCAAGTGGGAAGGCAAAGTTCCCGAGTCCGCTGCGAAGGCCGCGTAGCCTTCACGCTCGGTTCAGGTCGCAGGCGCTAGGAGAGAGAAATGGATCGTAGTCTCAAGTGGCGGTTTATCGCCCTGCTGGGCGTGCTCGTGTTTTGTACCGCCACCCTGGCGTCGAGCGTCGTCGGGAAGAGCGCGTTGCCCTCGTGGTTCAACGGCCTCTTCAGCAAGCAGATCATCCTGGGGCTCGACCTCCAGGGCGGCATGCACATCGTCTACACGATCGACCTGGACAAGGCCGTCGATGATAAGGCGACCGAGCTGAAGCGCGACTTCGAGGCGCGCCTCACCGAGAAGGGCTTCAAGGCGGTCGTCAAGACGCCGGCCGTCCCGCTCGGCGCGCTCTCCGTCGTCCCCGACGACCCGAGCAAGCGCGCGGAGATCGAGAACCAGCTCACGACCGACTACGGCAAGGACGAGCTGACCTCGCGCGACTGCACGCCCGCCGACGGCGCGAACGCCATCTGCTTCAAGGTCTCGCAGAACTTCGCCGACACGGTGAAGAAGTCCGCGCTCGCGAACGCGGTCACCACGATCCGCGACCGCATCAACGAGAAGGGCGTCGCTGATCCGAGCGTCGTCGAGAAGGGTGACGACATCATCGTCGAGCTCCCGGGCGATCCGGACGACCCGGTCATCGCCGAGACCAAGGACATCATCGCGCGCACGGCGAAGCTCGAGTTCAAGGTCGTCGACGACTGCGGCCAGCCGGACCCGAAGGGCTGCACCACGGGCTCCGCGGACCACAACGGCTCGCCGTACATGAAGTCGCTCTACGGCAAGGTCGGCAGCGGCAAGAAGGGCGTCGCGACCGACCCGGCCGCGCTCGCGGACGAGATCAAGGCGGAGACGGACGGCTGGAAGCCGGAGCAGAGCGGCACCCAGCACCGGGATTATTACCTCTTCGCGTACGACCGCGACGAGTCCATCCCGGTGGAGGAGGCCAAGCTCGTCGGCTGCCTCCGTCGCGACTCGGTGATCACCAACGGCAAGACGCAGTGCTCGGTCACCGGCCGCCACGTCATCGAGCGCTACATCAACGGCGTCGTGGCGAAGAACGGCACGGTCATCCGCGCCGGTCTCGTGCAGAGCGATCCGAGCTTCAAGATCCCGGACGACCACCAGCTCGGCTTCGAGCTCAACGAGCCGCAGCTCGGCGCGAAGGACCAGCGCAAGTTCTGGCGCACGTACTACCTCGAGCGCGCCGTCCGCCTCACCGGCACCGGCGTCTCGAACGCGTACGGCAACATCGACCCGCAGACGAACCGCCCGGTCGTCCTCATCGACTTCAACCGCTACGGCGGCCGCGTGTTCGGCGACATCACCACGGAGATCGTGGGCATGAAGCTCGCGACGATCCTCGATGACAAGGTGAAGAGCGCGCCGCTCATCAACCAGGCCATCACCGGTGGCCGCGCGTCGATCACCATGGGCAGCTCGGAGGCGTCGGTCGCCGAGCGCGAGCGCGACGAGCTCATCAACGTGCTCAAGACGGGCTCGTTGCCGGCGCCGCTCCACGAGGAGTCGTCGAGCAAGCTCGGCGCGACCCTGGGCGCCGATTCGATCCAGAAGACGAAGCTGTCGTTCGCGATCGGCATCTTGCTCGTCGTCATCATCATGGTCGGCATCTATCGCTGGTCCGGCTGGATCGCGGTCTTCGCGGTGGTGTTCCACATCATCATGACGCTCGCCGTCATGGCCATCTTCGGCGCGACGCTGACGCTCCCCGGCATCGCGGCCATCGTGCTGTCGATCGGCATGGAGGTGGACGGCAACATCCTCATCTACGAGCGCATTCGAGACGAGCTCTTGCTCGGCAAGAGCGTGCGCGGCGCCATCGACCTCGGCTTCTCGCGCGCCTTCAGCGCGATCCTCGACGGTCAGCTGACGACCGCGGCCGCGGGCTGGGTCCTCCTGCAGTACGGCTCCGGTCCGATCAAGGGCTTCGCCGTGATGCTCCTCGTCGGCGTCTTCACCACGCTCACCACCAACATCTGGGTCACGCGCATCTTCTTCGACTGGACGGTCGCCAGGAAGAAGGGCCAGCTGGCCACGATCTCGATCTGAGCAGCAAGGCGAACCACATGAGCGACCACCACAAGTTCCGCTACCTGCTCCCCCCCGGGAACAACTTCAACTTCGTCTCGAAGTTCCGCTCCTGGATGATCGTGTCGATCATCCTCATGGCGGTCGCGATCGGCTCGTTGTTCGTGAACAACGCCGTCCGCGGCACGTACATGAACTGGACGATCGACTTCAAGGGCGGCACCGAGCTCATCTATTACTTCCAGGACACGCCGGGGCACTACGTGCCCGTCGATGCGGGCAAGGTCCGCGAGGCGCTGGCCAAGGCGGGCGAGGACGGCGTCGAGATCTCCGACAACGGCTGGAAGGACGACAAGGGCGTCGAGGTCCCGGGCCTGATGGTCCGCTCGCCGCGCTTCTCGGCGCTCAAGCCGGAGAGCGAGAAGGCGGCCACCGAGGGCTTCAACGCGAAGTTCAAGGACCGCGACATCGACAAGGCGACGTGGTCCGGCGACCACCTGTTCGTCCGCAGCAAGAAGGCGATCTCGCATGACGAGGCCGTCGAGGTGTTCAAGACAGCCGGCCTCGACCTCAAGCCGTGGAGCGCCGACGAGCAGACGCAGTACGCGCACGCCGACGAGGGCACCCAGGAGTTCACGCAGGTGTTCTCGATGTGGGGCCTCGATCGCCAGTTCTCGAACGTGCTCGACCAGGCGCTCGGCGTGAAGTCGACGGCCTACAACAGCTACGGCGTCGGCGCGAAGGCCGGCGACAAGCTGCGCGATGACGCGGCCAAGTCGATCATCTACGCGATCTTCCTCATCATGCTGTACCTCGCGTTCCGGTTCGATATCCGGTACGCGCCCGGCGCCGCGTTCGCGACGATCCACGACGCGATCATGGTCATCGGCGTGTTCGCCATCACCTGGACCGACGTCTCGCTCACGAGCGTGGCCGGCCTGCTGACGGTGATGGGGTACTCGGTCAACGACACGGTGATCGTCTTCGACCGCATCCGCGAGAACCAGGCGAAGCTGAAGGACAAGAAGATCGAGCGCATCGTCGACATCTCCATCAACGAGATGCTCGTCCGCACGATCCTCACGTCGTCGACGGTGTTCGCGACGACGCTCATCATGAACATCTTCGGCACCGGCCTCGTGAAGAACTTCGCCTTCGCGATGAACATCGGCGTCATCGTCGGCACGTACTCGTCCATCTTCCTCGCCGCGCCGCTCTTCATGTGGATCTCGAAGAAGTGGTACTCGGGCCCCGGCACCGCCAAGCGCCGTCCGGCGCCGCAGCTCGCGCAGACCGCCGAGGAGTAACCGCTCGCTCGAGCGCGCTGGCGTCCCCGATCCCGGGATCGCGTGGAGACACGCGGAGTTGTCAGACCGGAAGCGTAGGGTGCGGGCGTGCAAGTTCGCCTGCGAGCCCTCGACGACGCGCTGGTCGCCCGCCTGGGTGCCGCGCTGCGGGTCAAGCCCGCCACCGCGAGGTGTCTCGTCGCCCGCGGCGTGACCACGCCGACGGAGGCGCAGGGCTTCATCGATCCGCGGCTCGCGGCGCTGCGGCCCCCGGCCGGGCTCGCGGGCATGCCGGATGCGGTCGGGCGGATCGCGGACGCCGTCGAGCGCCGCGAGCGGATTGGCGTGTTCGGCGACTACGATGTCGACGGCGTCACCACGGCCGCGCTCCTGACGTCGTTCCTGCGCGCGTGCGGGGCGAGCGTCGAGCCGGCGGTCGCCGCGCGCGAGGCCGGGTACGGCTTCACGGCGATGGCGGCGGCGGACTTCTCGGCGCGCGGGTGCTCCCTCGTCATCACCGGCGACTGCGGCACGAGCGACCTCGACGCGCTGTACGCCGCGGCGGCCGCGGGTATCGAGGTCGTCGTCATCGACCACCACACCGTGCCGGCTGCGGGCCGCGAGCACCCGGCGAAGGTGCTCGTGAACCCGTTCCGCGCGGACTCGTCGTTCCCGTTCCGCGGGATGGCGTCGGTCGGGCTCGCGTTCTACGTCGCGGCGTCCGTGCGAACCGAGCTCCGCGATCGCGGCTACTTCCGCAAGCCGGGCGCGCGCCCCGAGCCGGACGTGCGCGACCTGCTCGATCTCGTCGCGCTCGGCACCATCGCCGACCTCGTGCCGCTCGCGGCCGAGAATCGGATCCTCACGTCCCTCGGCATGAAGCGCCTGCACGCCCGCACGCGACCCGGGGTCGCGGCGCTCCTCGCGGCGGCCGGCGTCGGCCTCGACCGCGAGGTGGACGCGCGCTGCGTCGCGTGGAAGCTGGCGCCGCGGATCAACGCGCCCGGTCGCCTCGGCGCGGCCATGCCGTCGCTGCACCTCCTGCTCGCCGGCGCCGAGGAGGCCGCCGTCCACGCGCAGGCCCTCGAGGACGCGAACCAGGAGCGGCGAGCGATCCAGGAGCGCGTGCTCGCGGAGGCGCTCGCCCAGCTGGGGGATCGTGACCCGGGCGCGGCGATCGTCGTGGCGGGGGAGGGCTGGGCGCCCGGCGTCGTCGGCATCGTCGCCGCGAAGCTCGTCGACCTCTACCAGCGCCCCGCGTTCGTCATCGGGATCGATCCGGTCAGCGGCGTGGGGCGCGGGTCGGCGCGCACCACCGGCGGCGTGAACCTGTACGAGGCGCTCCACGCGTCGGCGGGGCACATGACCCGCTACGGCGGGCACGCGGCGGCCGCGGGCTTCACCCTCGACCGCGCGAACGTCGAGGCGCTCGCCGAGGCGCTCGGCGGCACGTGCTCGCGGCTCGCGGCCGGCTCGGGTCCCGTGTCCACGGTGCGCGAGGTCGACGCGGAGGTGCGCCTCGCCGAGGTGGACGAGCGGCTCGCGCAGGAGCTCGCGGGCCTCGGCCCCTTTGGCCAGCAGAACATCGCGCCCGTGCTCGTCACGCGCGGCGCCCGGGTCACCGCCGTCCGGCGGGTCGGCGACGGCGCGCACCTCAAGCTCACCGTCGACGACGGCTCGGCCACGTCGCGCGGGTGCATCGGCTTTCGGCTCGGCGAGCGGCCGGTCGAGGTCGGCATGCGCGTGGACCTCGCGTTCGTGCCGGTCATCTCGAGCTGGCAAGGTCGGCAGTCGACCGAGCTCGAGCTGTCCGACCTCGAAGTCGTGTGAGTTGCAACCGGCCCACCGCCGCGCTGTCCTCGTGGTAAGGACACCGTCGTGAGCGCGCCCGACGAGACCGATGCTGCTGCGGCCGCGCAGGCGAAGGCGGACCTCGACGCCATCCCGAAGATCCCGTACGCGCGCGGGCTGCGCCTGTCGGGGCGAGAGATCATCCGCATCGCGATGCTCGTCTCGACGCTCGTCCTCGTGCTCGTGATGCAGAAGCCCTGCTCGCAGGGCATCTCGGCGTTCGTCACCGGCTTCGACACCGGGTCGGCCGCGCCGCCCCCACACGCGGCCCCGGCCGCCGTCGGCAGCAACGGCGAGCTCGTGCACCTCAAGCCCGGCATGACCGACGAGCAGATGAAGCAGCAGATCGACAGCGCGCGCGCCGGCTCCGCGGCCGAGTAGCGCGTTCATCGCCAGCCCCGTCCGCGGGGATCCGCCGCTCCGGAGAGTCGATCGAGGACAGCGACGCCCACGGGGGTTCGGCGTGCGCGCCACGCGCCCGCGGCGCGTACCTGCAGCGTCCAGCACGTTGCCTCGCGCTTCGCGAGGCTTAGCGCGACGAACGGTGCAGCACGGCGTGCTCGAGGCACGGCATCTGGGCGCGGCGCCTGGCGACCTGCTCGCCGTCGAGCGTCGCCATCACGACGCCATCGCCGCTCGCCTTTTCGGCGACGATCGTCCCCCAGGGATCCACGACCAGCGCGTGCCCGTAGCTCTCGCGCTTCTCGTTGTGCTGGCCCCACTGCGCCGGCGCCACGACCCAGGCCTGGTCCTCGACCGCGCGGGCGCGGAGCAGCAAGTGCCAGTGCGCGGCGCCCGTGTGCGCCGTGAACGCGGCCGGGACGAGCAGCACCTCGGCGCCGAGGTCCTTCACCAGCGCCCGGTAGAGCTCGGGGAAGCGAATGTCGTAGCAGATCGACACGCCCACCGGCGCGCCCGCGATATCCACCACCACCAGCTCGTCCCCAGGCGCCGTCCCGTCGGACTCGCGCAGCTGGGCCCCGCTCCGAGGCTCCAGCGCGCCGGCGGACGCTGGCGTCGCGGGCGGTATATCGACGTCGAAGAGATGAATCTTGCGGTAGCGGGCGGCGAGGTTGCCGCTCGGGTCCACGACGACCGCCGTGTTGTAGGCGCGCTTCGCGTCACCCGGGACGATCTCGGGCGTCCCGCCGCCGATGATCCACACGCCGTGCTTCGTCGCGAGATCCCGGAGCGCCGTCATGACCGGCCCCGTCTTGTGCTCGAACGTCTCGGCGATCCCGAGCCGATCACCCTCGCCGCGGCCCAGGAACGAAAAATTCTCGGGCAGCACGACCAGGTTTGCCCCCTCGGCGACGGCCTGGGCGGTCAGCGCGCCGCAGGTCGCGAGGTTCTTCGTCAGATCGATGGTCGCGCGCATCTGGACGGCGCCGACCCGGAGTTGCCACGACATACGCTTGGTTAGCACGAGTGCCCCGGTCGCCGCAGGGGCCCTGCTGTAGGTGGATTGCCCTTGCCCTCGGCGCACGCAGGTGGTACCCAACCGCCAGCTCTTCCCTGCGTTGCGGTGAGGTGGCCTTACGGCCGCCTCTTTTTTTGCCCCGACGTCGTCGCGACCTGCCCCCACGACAACTGCACGCCGACCAAGTCCCATGTCCCGCTCCCCCCTCCAGCAAAAGCTCATCCAGATCGTCGAGCCGGCGTGCGTTGCCGCCGGCTTCGAGCTCGTGGACCTGCGCTTCCTGCTCGAGCAGGGCGGCTGGGTGCTCCGGATCGCGATCGGCCTGCCGCTGAACCTCGACCTCTCGCTCGAGCAGCGCGCCGAGGTCGGCGAAGACCAGATCGACATGCACGACTGCGAGAACATGTCGCGCGAGCTGTCGGCCGTCATCGACGTCGAGGACCCGATCCCCCAGGCGTACAGCCTCGAGGTCACGTCGCCGGGCATCGACCGCCCGCTCCGGACCGCGTCGCACTTCCAGTACTTCATCGGCAGCGATGCGCGCGTGACGCTCCATGCGCCCGTCCCGACGCCGATCGGCGAGCGCCGCAACTTCCGTGGCGTCCTGCGCGGCGCCACCGCGACTCACTTCACGATCGAGTGCGACGGCCAGCCCTACGAGCTTGCCATCGCCGACGTCGACACCGCCAAGCTCGTGCCCGACTGGGATGCCGTCATGAAGGGCAAGAGCGGGGTCGGTGAGAAGCCGCCGAAGCCGGTCAAGCCGGGCCACCGCCCGTCCAAGCGCCGTAACAGCAACGAACCGAAGACGCAGAAAGACCAAGGATAGAGCGATGGAAGCCAAACTCGACATGGTCCTCGAGCAAGTCGGCCGGGACAAAAACATCGACAAGGCCGTGCTGGTCTCGGCGTTGGAGCAGGCGATCCTCACCGCCGCCAAGCGCACGTTCGGCATGAACCGCGAGATGGAAGCCAAGTTCAACGCCGAGTCCGGCGGCGTGGACCTGTTCCTCATCGTGAACGTCGTCGAGGAAGACGACGCCATCGAGGGCCGCGAGATCACCGTCTCGGAGGCCCACAAGGCGGGCCTCGAGGCCGAGCTCGGTGACGAGCTCCTCTTCCAGGTGTTCTATCGCGCCGAAGAGGCCGACCGCGCCGCCGAGCAGGACGAGAAGTTCGGCACGCTCATCGACCTCAAGGCCGCGCACAAGAAGTTCGGCCGCATCGCCGCGCAGACGGCCAAGCAGGTCATCTACCAGCGCGTCCGCGAGGCCGAGCGCGACAACGTCTTCAACGAGTTCAAGGATCGGAAGGGCGAGCTGATCTCCGGCGTCGTGCGGCGCTTCGAGCGCGGCGCGCTCGTCGTGGATATCGGCAAGGCCGAGGCCGTCCTCCCGATGCGCGAGCAGGTCCCGCGGGAGAGCTACCGCGTCGGCGACACGATCAAGGCCTACTGCCTCGACATCGACCGCAACGCGCGCGGCCCGCAGGTCATCCTCTCGCGCACGCACAAGGGCGTCCTCGAGAAGCTGTTCGAGCAGGAAGTGCCCGAGATCTACGAGAAGATCGTCCGCATCGAGAGCTCGGCCCGCGAGCCGGGCGCCCGCGCGAAGATCGCCGTGTCCTCCCGCGACCGCGACGTCGACCCCGTCGGCGCGTGCGTCGGCATGAAGGGCTCGCGCGTCCAGGCCGTCGTGCAGGAGCTGCGCGGCGAGAAGATCGACATCGTCCCGTACGATGACGACCCGGCGCGCTTCGTCTGCAACGCCATCGCCCCCGCCGAGGTCTCCCGCGTCATCATCGACGCCGAGGGCCACCGCATGGAGCTGATCGTGCCGGACGACAAGCTGTCGCTGGCGATCGGCAAGAAGGGCCAGAACGTTCGCCTGGCGTCGCAGCTCACGGGCTGGCGCATCGACATTCACAGCGAGTCGAAGATCTACGAGCTCGAGCGCCGCGCGAAGGAGCAGATCGCGGCCGCCGTCGGCGCCGAGGGCTTCGATCCCGCCGTGGCCGAGAACCTGTTCAAGCTCGGCTGGCGCTCGGTCTCCGAGCTCTCGCGCGCCCACATCGAGGAGCTCGCGGGGCTCCCCGGCGTCGGCGGGGCCGAGGGCGCGCGCCGCGTGCTCGACGCCGCGAAGGCGTACATCGCCAGCGGTGGCAAGCGCCACGACACGGCGAAGCTCGAGGCGGCTCGCCGCACGAGCCTCTCGGGTGACCAGCAGCTCATGGAGCTCGACGGCGTGGACGAGGACGTGCTCGGCGTCCTCCACTCGGCGAACATCCACTCCCCCGAGGACCTCATCAAGACGCCGATCGAGCAGGTCGCGACGTCGACCGGGATCGATATGGGTGATCTCGCGCGGCTCCGGCAGCGCGCGATCAGCTGGCTCTCGGAGGCTTCGTCCTGACCGATCCCCAGAGGACGTGCGTGAGCTGCCGGGCCATCGGGACCCGGGCCGCCCTCGTGCGTCTTGCGCTTGTGAACGGACTCCTCGTCGTCGACCGCGCGGGCACCACGCCCGGGCGCGGCGGCTGGATCCACGCGCGCGCGGCGTGCGTGGACAGGCTGGGTGGACCGGGGCGGGGCGGGCTCGCGAGGAGCCTGCGACATCAAGTCACGAACGGCGAGCTCGCGACCGTTGTCGCTGCTCTCCGCGAGCGGTGTGGAGAGTTGTTGTCTGTGAACTTGTCAGCGAGTGACGACATTGCGAGGCGGAGTGATCGGCGCGCGGATTTCGCGGCTGGCCAACCCGGCGAGGAAGCTGTAGATATGGCCCCTCGGATCAACGCGAAGGACCTGCGGAGCGAAGATGCGCGTCTATGAGATTGCTAAAGAGATCGGGATCCCGAACAAGGACCTGATCGCGAAGATCCGGGCGTTGGGTCTCGAGGTTAACAACCACATGTCCTCGCTGGACGCGGACGACGTGTCGCGCATCAAGCGCTCGCTCGAGAAGGAGAAGCAAGCGGTCGCCCAGCCGCAACAGACGCAGAAGCTCTCCACCGGAGGCGCCGTCTTGCGCCGCCGCTCGAGTGGCGACGGCCCCGGCGAGGCGCCTGCGCGCCCCGAGCCGCGGGCGGTCGAGTCGCGTCCCGCGGTCGTTCCGGCCCCGCCGCCGGTCGTGCGCCGCCGCGTCGTCGAGGAGGCTCCGGCCCCCGCGCCGACGCCGGTCGCCGCTAAGGCCCCGCCGAGCGAGGCCCCGCGCCCCGCGCCGCATGAAGAGGTCCAGGCCAAACCTGCGCCGCGCGAAGCGGCCCCGACGCCTGCCGTCGAGGCCCGCGAGGCTCGCCCCGCGCCGCGCGAGGACGCTCGCCCGACGCCGCCTCCGCCCGCCGCGCGTGAAGAGGCGCCGCGCCACGCCGAGACCAACGGCAGCGAGCCCGTCCGCGCGACGCCGCCGGTCAGCGCGCCGATCCAGGTCGAGACCGCGCCGCGCGCGCCCGATCCCGAGCCGGCTCCGCCGCCGCGCCCGGCGTTCGTGCCCCCGCCGGTAGCGGCCGAGCCCGCCGCGTCCATGACGGCGCAGGGTGGCGCCGCTCCGAGCTCGCTGCCCTCGACGCGCTCCCGCGTCATCATCACGGGCCCGCAAACGGTCCGCGGTGGTGGCAGCAGCCAGAGCCAGAACGACCGCGACCGGAACGACCGGAACGACCGGAACGATGCGATGCACGCCCGCGGCCCCGTCGTCGAGCAGGCGCCGCCGCCGCGCACGTCGAGCGAGCTCCCGCCGCGCATCACGCCGACGCGGCCACCTCCGACCACGCCGTCGGTCCCGCAGGGGCCGCGCACGGTCGAGGAGATCGCCGGGACCGCGCGCAGCCGCTTCGAGCTCGAGCTCGAGCGCGCCCGTGCGCGCACCACGGACCAGCCGGTCAAGCCGGCGAGCGCGGCGCCCGACGCGAGTGCCGAGCCCGTCGACGCGCCGCCGCCCCCGCCGCCGCGCGATCCGTCGCGCCCGGCCGTCGGCTCCGTCATCGCGTTGCCGCCGCGCATCAAGATCACCGAGCGCACGCCGATCGCGGGTCGTCCTGCCCCCGGCGCGCTCCCGGTCAACCCGATCCGCGGCCGCTTCGCGCAGCAGCAGCAGCGCGGCGGCCCGCGCGGCCCCGGTGGTCGTCCCGGCTTCGGCGGCCCCGGCCGTCCGGGCCAGGGTGGTCGCCCCGGTCAGGGCGGCGAGTTCGGCAAGAAGAAGCTGCCCCTCGGCAAGAAGGGCAAGCAGACGCTGCTGACCACGCCGGCCGAGCACAAGCGCGTCATTCGCATCGAGGACACCATCATCATCGGTGACCTCGCCCGCGGCATGGGCGTCAAGGCGCCGGACGTGCTCAAGAAGCTCTGGGGCATGGGCATGTCGGGCGTGAACATCAACGCCTCGATCGACTTCGATACCGCGCAGCTCCTCGCGAACGAGTTCGCGTACGAGGTGCAGAACGTCGCCTTCAAGGAAGACGACGTGTTCGCGGAGGCGTCCGAGGACTCCGGTCCCGTGTCGACACGCTCGCCCGTCGTGACCGTCATGGGTCACGTCGATCACGGCAAGACGTCGCTCCTCGACTCGATCCGCAAGGCGCGCGTCGCGGCCGGCGAGTCCGGCGGCATCACGCAGCACGTCGCGGCCTACAAGGTCGCGGTCCCGGGCCACGGCGACGTCGTGTTCCTCGATACCCCAGGCCACGAGGCCTTCACCGAGATGCGCGCACGCGGCGCGCAGGCCACGGACATCGTCGTCCTGGTCGTCGCGGCGAACGACGGCGTCATGCCGCAGACCGTCGAGGCGCTCTCGCACGCGAAGGACGCGGGCGTCCGCATCATCGTCGCGGTGAACAAGATCGACCTGCCGGACGCCGCTCCCGAGCGCGTGCGCCAGCAGCTCGCGGATCACGGCCTCATCCCGGAAGAGTGGGGAGGTGAGACGATCTACGTCAATGTCTCCGCGCTCAAGGGCGAGGGCATCGACAAGCTGCTCGAGTCGATCGCGGTCACGGCCGAGGTGCTCGAGCTCACCGCGAGCCCGGACAAGCCGGCCGCCGGGCTCGTGATCGAGGCTCGCCTCGACCGCAACCGCGGCCCGATGGCGACCGTCCTCGTGCAGGAAGGCACGCTGCGTACGGGCGACATCCTCGTCGCCGGCCGCATCTTCGGCAAGGTTCGCGCGATGCTCGACGATCGCGGCAACTCGATCAAAGAAGCCGGTCCCTCGACGCCCGTGGAGGTCCTCGGCCTCGACGGCGTGCCCGAGGCCGGCGACCAGATCAACGTCGCCGAAGACGACAAGATCGCGAAGCAGGTCGTGGAGCACCGCCGGCAGCAGTTCCGCAAGCGGGAGCTCGCCTCGACGGTGAAGATGTCGCTCGAGAGCCGCATGGAGCGGAACTCGGCGGACGCCTCGAAGGAGCTCAAGATCGTCCTCAAGTCGGACGTCCAGGGCTCGGCCGAGGCGCTCAAGGCGGCCCTCACGAAGCAGTCGACCGAGAAGGTCCGGGTCGTCGTCATCGCCGCGGGCGTCGGCGGCATCACGGAGAGCGACGTCAACCTCGCGAAGGCGGGCGGCGCGATCATCGTCGGCTTCCACGTGCGGCCGGCCGGCAAGAGCAGCAAGCTCGCCGAGCAGGAAGGCGTGGAGATCCGCCTCTACGACATCATCTACGACGCGCTCGACGACGTGAAGGCCGCGATGGCGGGCCTCCTCGCGCCCATCAAGCGCGACGTGGCGATGGGCAAGCTCGAGGTTCGCGATACGTTCTCCATCCCCAAGATGGGCACGGTCGCGGGCTGCATGGTGCTCGACGGCAAGATCAACCGGAAGGCGCTCCTGCGCGTCGTCCGGGAGTCGGTCCAGGTCTACGAGGGTCGGATCGGCTCGCTCCGCCGCTTCAAGGACGACGTGTCCGAGGTGACGAAGGACTACGAGTGCGGTGTGATGATCGCCGGCTGGAACGAGATCAAGGTCGGCGACATCATCGAGGCCTACGAGGTCGTCGAAGAAGCGGCGAAGCTCTAAGGGCGGGGCTACTCGACGTCCCAGCGCTTGACGTCGAGCGCCTCGTCCACGGTCACGGCGATCTTGCCGGTCTTCCCGCCTGCGGCGATCGCGCAATGCACGATCCCGTCGGCGGGGCGCGCGATCATCGGCTCGCTGCCGCACGTCACGGACGCGTCCGGGACGGTCTTTTCGCGCACCGACGGCGTCAGGATCTCCTCCAGCTTGCTCTTGAGCAGGGCGGGGGGATCGAGCTTCCAGTCCGTGGGGTCGTCCTTCGCGTCGAAGGTCGTCAGGAGGCCGTATTTCGAGGCGCCGGCCGTCAGATCGCAGCGAACCTGGTGCTTCGGGTCGATGAACCGCAGGGGCGCGCCGCAGTCGACCTTCACCGGGATGCCGAGCGTCTTGGTCATGGCGGCCTCGAGCACGGGCGCGAGCTTCGTGCCGACGATCGCGCTCCCGCCGCGCCACTGCGTCGTGAGGTTGATCTCGGCGTCGCCCGAGCCCTTCAGGTCGACGATGGTGACGTCGAGGTCGTAGGGCTTGGCCGCGATCTCGATCGAGCAGGTGAACATGGCGCCCGGGTGGACCTCGACCTCCTTCGGGCAGGTCACCTTGCCCGGCGGCAGGCCCAGCTCGGCGATCCGCTTGCGGATCCGGGACTCGAAGTCCTGCGTGTCGACGTGCGGCTGGCAGCCGACCACGGCGGCCCCTACCAGTACCCATGAGAGTGCGCGCTTCATGAGGCCCAGGCTATCCCATGCTTGGCAGCGCCGGAGCGGGCAGGTAGGTTGTCGGCCATGAATGCGCAGCGCAAGGCCCGCGTCGAGCACGCGCTTCGCGAGGCGCTGACCGAGCTCATCGCCGCCGAGGTCCGCGACCCACGCGTGCGCGACGCGACCCTCCTGACGCTGACGCGCGTCGAGGTCAACGTCGACATGAGCGTGGCGAACGTCTACATCTCGGTCGTCGGCAGCGACGCGAGCGCGAACGCCGCCGTCGCCGGCCTCGTGAAGGCCGCGGGCTTCCTGCGCGGCCCCGTCGGTCGCAAGCTGACGCTGCAGCGCCCGCCCGAGCTGCGGTTCGTGCGCGACAAGTCGATCGACGTCGGCGCCCAGCTCGCCGCGATCGTCAAGGAAGACGAGGATCGCGCGCGCGCGGCGGGTCGCGAGCCCGAGCCGCGGCCCGCGCCCGTGCTCGCCGGCGTGCCGGTGCCCAAGCCGGCCCCCGCCGAGGACGAAGCGTGAACCTGGACGCGCCGCGCCGCCAGACCGAGCGCGTCCAGACCGTGAACGTCGACGACGCGCTGCTCCTGGCCTGCGAGCACCTCCGCAAAGCCAAGCGCGTCCTGTTGACGAGCCACCGGCGGCCGGACGGCGACGGCAGCGGCTCGATGGCCGCGCTCGCCTCGCTCCTGCGCGGCCAGGGCAAGACCGCCGTCATCTACTCCCTCGATCCGATCGCGCGCCGCTACAAGTGGCTGCCGCTGCTCGACACCACGGTGCACACGATCTCCTTCGACGAGCGCTTCGACTGCACGATCGTCGTGGACTGCGCCGACATCTCGCTGATCGGGGACGCCCTGCCGCCGCCCGAGGTGCGCGGTACGCTCATCACGCTGGATCACCACGCGAGCGGGCACCCGTTCGGCGACGTGGCGGTCTGGGACCCGACCGCCGCCGCTGTCGGCGTGCTCGTCTTCCGCATCGCGCAGGCCGAGCGCTGGGAGCTCACCAGCGAGGCCGCGGTCCCGATCTACGTCTCCCTGATCAGCGACACGGGCGGCTTTCGCCACGCGAACACGAACGCCGAGGTCCTGCACGTCGCGTCGGAGATGGTGCGCGCGGGCGTCGTGCCGGCGCAGGTGGCGGGCAGCCTCGAGGAGCGCCCGAGCCCGGGCAAGCTGCGGCTCCTCGGCTCGGTGCTCTCGACCCTCGAGCTCCACTGCGCGGGGCGCGTCGGCGTGCTGTCCGTCACGACCGCCATGGTCGAGGGGGCCCGCGCGTCGTGGGAGGACATCGAGGGCATGGTGAACTGGGCGCGCAACGTCGACGGCGTCCAGATCGGCGTCCTGCTCACGACGGCGAAGGGCGGCGGCGTGCGCGTGTCCATGCGATCGCGCAGCGAGCGGATCGACGTCGGCCGGGTGTGCATGCAGCTCGGGGGCGGCGGTCACCCCGGCGCCGGCGGCTGCCATGTCGCCGACGACGACCTCGCGCGGGCCAAGGACCGCGTCGTGAAGCTCCTTGATTCCGCGTTCCACGCGCGATGATCCTGCGCAGCTGGTAAGCTGCCGGCATATGCGCTTCGCCTGGCTCGCCGCCGCTGCTGCCACTGCCTCCGCTCTCGCCGCGCTCGGGTGCGGCGATAACCTCGGCGTCCCGGACGCACGCGCGCACGTCGACGCGAACCATGGCTCGGACGCCATCGGCTCCGACGCCGCCGCTCCCCCCGACGCGAACCTCGGGCCCGCGACGGTGCAGGACACCGGCCTGTGCTCGGACCCGCACTGCACCACGATCGCAGATGACGTGAACGAGTACGCGCCGCAGTTCACGCTGTTCGCGGACGGCGCGTCGAAGCGTCGCTGGTTCAGGCTCCCGATGGGCACACAGATCGACTCGAGCGACATGGACCACTGGGTCTTTCCGGTGGGCACGCAGTTCTGGAAGGAGTTCACGGACGAGGACGGCACGCGCATCGAGACGCGCTACATGACGAAGCTCCTCGCCGACGACAACGCGCCGAGCGCGTGGTTCTACGTCTCGTACGCGTGGAACGACGCGCAGGACATGAACATGCCCGTCCCCGCGGGCGTCCAGAACGCGAACGGCACCACGCATGACATCCCGTCGCGGCAGCAGTGCAAGAGCTGCCACGAGAACCTCAAGCCCTCGCGCGCGCTCGGCTTCGGCGCGATCTCGCTCGACTTCAAGCAGACGTCGAACGGGTTGCTCGATCTCGACGACGTGATCACGAAGGGCCTCCTGACGGTGAATCCGCCCGGGGCGACGTCCCCGCACTACAAGCTGCCGGGCACCGCGGCGGAGAAAGCGGCGCTCGGCTACCTGCACGCGAACTGCGGGCACTG
>JANXOM010000332.1 GCA_025353585.1 Deltaproteobacteria bacterium | reverse complement strand
CGCGGATGGCCGCGCCCGCCGCAGCCGGCGTGCCCGCTGCCCCGGCCTCCGAGGAAGCCGGAAGCGTGTCGATCAGCGCGTAGAGCGCCAGCAGCACGAAGCCCTCGCCCTGGGCCATCTCGAGGGTGACGTGCTCGGCCCAGCTGCCGCCCATCATGCCGGTCGACAGGAAGCGCACCGCCCAGTGGGCCTTGGCCGGCTTGCACTCGAGCATCGTCATGATGCGCAGGAAGTTGTCGACGTGCTGCATCTCCTCGAGCGCCTGCCGCGCGAGGAACTTCGCCGCCTCGTAATCAGGCGCGTCGTAGAGCCAGTGCCCGACCTGGATCCCGGTGATCTCGCCGTAGAGGAACTGGTTCATCATCCACTCGAGGAGATCCTTGTCGCGGACGGGGTCGAGCCGGGCCTTGCCGAACGGGAACGTCATCTCGTCTCGTGTGAGCAGCATCGCGGTCCTCGCAGGATAGCCCGGATCGCGAAGTGCGGCAGATGCCGATTGCTTTCGCGTCGTTGCGAGGCGGCGCAACCCGCGCGCGCCATGGCCGATACGCGGCCCCATGGCGATGACGATGCAATACGCGTTCGACGATGCCGGCGAGCAGTGGCCGGTCTACCCCCTTCTCATGCCCGCGAGCTGGGAGCGCGCCCCGCGCCAGCTCTTCACGCCGCTCATCCGCGGTCTGCGGCTCGCGGTCCCGCTGGTCGCGCCGGCGCACGTCGTCGGCGTGCCGGGCGCCGGCCCGTTTCGCAAGGTGTTCCTGCGCGAGGAGCGCCTCGAGGCGCTCGGCGCGTGCGTGGAGCAGATGCTGGCCGCCGCGTTCTACAACCTGCGCGAGCGGCCGGCGACGTGGCGCATGCTGATGCCGAAAGTCGCGGTCTGCAACGACGACTACTTCGCGGCGGAGAAGATCCTGCACCCCGCGTTCCTGTGCGCGGCGGCCGCGTTGCTCGGCGCTCAGCGCGGCCTCGTCGTGTGCGCGCCCGCGCGGGGTCAGCTCTACGCGACGCCGCTCGAGGCGTGCTCCGCGGCGCCGGCCCACGCGTGCGCGTTCACCTGGGCCATGGGGGACGCGTTCCGGCACGCCGGCCCCAACGCGATCTCGCCGCTGCCGATCCAGATCAGCGAGCAGGGCCGGATCGTGGCGGCCCTCGAGATCACGTGAACAGGCGGGCGGCGGCAGCCCGGGCCGCGGCGCGGACACGCTCGACCTCGAGCGTCAGGAGCGCGCGGTCGCGCACCACGAGCGCGCCGTCCACGGCCACGTGCTTCACGTCGCACGCCTTCGCGGCGTAGGCGATCTGCGACCACGGGGCGGCGGCCGGTACGGTGTGCAGCGCGCCGAGATCCACGGCAATGACGTCGCCGCGCTTGCCGACCTCGAGGGAGCCCGTGTGGTCCGCGATGCCGAGCGCGGCGGCGCCGCCGAGCGTGGCCATGCGCACGACCTCGGCCGCCGGCAGCGTGCGCGGACCGCGCCCTGGCTTGTGGAGGAGCGCGGTGAGGCGAAGCTCGGCGAAGCCGTCGAGGTTGTTGTTGCACGGCGCGCCGTCGGCGCCGATCGCGACCTGCACGCCCGCCGCGATCAGCTCGGGCACGCCGCAGATGCCGCTCGCGAGCTTGAGGTTCGAGGACGGGCACGTGCACACGTGCGCGCCACGCGCCGCGAGGAGCTCGCGCTCCGCCTGCGAGAGGTGGATGCAGTGCGCGACGCACGTGTGGGGGCCGAGGAGCCCGAGCTCGTCGAGGACGACGATGTTGTCCTTGCCGCCGAAGCGTGCGCGGACGAGCGCGATCTCGCCCGTGTTCTCGCTCGCGTGCGTGTGGATGCCGACGCCGCGTGCGCGCGCCTGCACCCCGACCTCGCGCAGGAGCTCGTCGGTGCAGCTCGGCACGAAGCGGGGCGCGTACGCGTAGCGCAGGCGGTTGCCGGCGTGGCCGTGCCACGTGTCGATGAGGCGCGCCGACTCGGCGAGCGAGGCGGCCGTGCTCTCGCGCAGCCCGGCGGGGATCTGCGGGTCGTCGCCGTCCATCATGCACTTGCCGATCGTCGCGCGGATGCCGCTCGCGCGCGCGCCGGCGAAGATCTCGTCGGTGTGGTGGACCGTGCCCATGTCGAGGATCGCGGTCGTCCCGCCGAGGAGCAGCTCCGCGCACGCGAGCTCGGCGCTCGCCCGCGTGGCGGCCGCGTCGAGGCCGGCCTCGTATGGCCACACGACCTTGCGCAGCCAGTCCATCAGCTCCATGTCGTCGGCGCGGCCGCGCGCGAGCGTCTGGCACGTGTGGACGTGCGCCTGGACGAGGCCCGGCATGACGACGCAGTCGCGGCAATCGACGACGTCGTAGTCGCGCGTCTGCGGCGTGTACGTGCCGCCGACATGCACGATCGCGCCGTCGATGCAGGCGACGTCGCCCGCGAGGACCCGCTGCTGCGCGTCGATCGTGAGGATCGTCGCGCCGCGAAACACGATCTCCTGCGTCATGCCTTCTCGGGCAGCTCGCGCCCGTCGAAGCTGTCCGGCAGGAGCTCGGCGAGCTCCCACTCGCGGCGCTCTCCTCGTGGGTTGACCGCGATGACCCTGACCCCGGACGGGTGTGCGAACTCGGCGAGGACCTGCCGGCAGCCACCGCATGGCGAGCTCGGTGGCGACGCGTCGGTGCACACGGCGACGGCCGTGAGCAGGCGCGCTCCGGACCCGACCGCCTCGGCGATCGCGTTGCGCTCGGCGCAAACGCATAGCGGATACGAGGCGTTCTCGACGTTCACGCCTTCGAAGACCTGGCCATCCATCCGCACCGCGGCGCCGACCCTGAACTTCGAGTATGGCGCGTACGCGTTCGCGCGCACCTTGATCGCGCACGCCACCAGGTCCGCGTTCGGGTCGACAGGGTCGCTCACGCGTGCCCCAGCTGGCCCAGGATCCCGTCGAGCAGGCCCTCGAACGAGCCGCGGACGCGGTTCGCCGTCTCGGTGACCTCGGCGTGCGACAGGTGGCCGGCGCTGAGCCCGGCCGCCTTGTTCGTGATGCACGAGATGCCGAGCACGCGCGCGCCCATGTGCCGCGCGACCACGACCTCGGGCACCGTCGACATCCCGGTGGCGTCCGCGCCGAGGCCCTGGAGCATGCGCACCTCGGCCGGCGTCTCGTAGCAGGGCCCGGGCATCGCGACGTACACGCCTTCCTGCACGGCGACGCCGAGCTTCGCCGCCGTCGCGCGGGCGAGCTCGCGCAGCGGTGGGTCGTACGCCGCCGTCATGTCGGGGAAGCGGGGGCCGACCCGGTCGTCGTTCGGGCCGCGGAGCGCGTGGTCACGGAGCAGGTCGATGTGGTCGCGGATGATCATCAGCGTCCCGGGCTCCCAGCTCGCGTTGAGGCCGCCGGCCGCGTTCGTGATGATCAAGATCTTCGCGCCGAGCGCGATCATCACGCGCGCGGGGAACGACACGGTCTGCGCGCTGTGGCCCTCGTACATGTGCACGCGGCCCTGCATCGCGACGCAGCGCACGCCCGCGCGGTCGCCGATGACGAGCCGGCCGCGGTGGCCGACGACATGCGAGCGCGGGAACTCCGGGATGTCCGCGTAGTCGATCGCGGAGGCGTTCGCGAGCCCGTCGGCATAGCCGCCGAGGCCGCTGCCGAGGATGAGCCCGAGCGTCGGGGCGGCGCCCTGCATGCGCTCGCGCACGGCGGCGGCCGCCCGCTCGATGCGCTGGTGGAGCTCGAGCGGCTCGCTCACCGGATCACCTCGAGGATGCGAGACGCGGACGGCGGGGGCGCGGTGAGGTCTTGATCGATCACGAAGGCGGCCGCGATCATCGCACGCGCCTCGGCGAGCCTGCCATCTCCGGGCGGGAGGCTGTGGTGGATCCAGATCTGGGGCGCCGCGCCCCGCTCGACGATCTCGCCGAGGTACGCGTCGACGACGAGCCCCGCGCTCGGGTCGATCTTGTCTTCCTTCGTCCGCCGGCCGGCGCCCATGATCAACGCCGCGATACCGAGGGCCTCGCTGTCGATCGCGGCGATGCGCCCGGCCGGCAGCGTCAGCTCGTCGCGCGTGGCCGCCCTGGGCAGGACGGTGGCGGGCGAGTCGCACACGGCGGGGTTCCCCCCCTGGGCCTCGACGACCTTGCGGAAGACCTCGAGCGCGCTGCCGTCCCCGAGCACGGCCTTGATCTTCGCGCGGCCAGCGTCGGCGTCGGCCGCCGCCCCGCCGAGGACGAGCATCTCGGCCCCGAGCGCGTAGACCAGCTCGCGCGTGTCGGCGGGGCCACCGCCGCGCAGGATCTCGATCGACTCGCGGATCTCGAGGGCGTTGCCGATCGTGCGTCCGATCGGGGCGTTCATGTCCGTCAGCACGCAGGTCATCGTCTTGCCGGCGCCGCGGGCGATCGTGCGCATGAGGCCGCACAGCTCGCGCGCGCGCTCGATCGTCTTCATGAACGCGCCGCGGCCAACCTTGCAGTCGAGCACGAGGCCGTCGATGCCCTCGGCGAGCTTCTTCGACATGATCGACGACGCGATCAGCGGCAGCGACTCCACCGTCGCCGTCACGTCGCGCAGCGCGTACAGCCGCTTGTCCGCCGGCGCGACGCGGTCGGTCTGGCCGATGAGGCAGACGCCGAGCTTGTCGACGAGCTCGATGAAGCGGTCCGTCGACAGGTCCACGCGGAAGCCGGGGATGCTCTCGAGCTTGTCGAGCGTGCCGCCGGTGTGGCCGAGGCCGCGGCCCGACACCATCGGCACCGCGATGCCGCACGCGGCGACGGCGGGCGCGAGCGGAATCGAGATCTTGTCGCCGACGCCGCCGGTCGAGTGCTTGTCGATCTTCGGCCGCGCGATGCCGGAGAGATCGAGCACGTCGCCCGAGCGCGTCATCGCGTCGGCCCAGCTCGCGAGCTCGCCGTCCGCCATGCCGTTGAAGTAGATCGCCATCAGCATCGCCGCGACCTGGTAGTCGGGGATCGAGCCGTCGGTGACGCCGGCCACGAACGCGCGCAGCTCGCTGTCCGCGAGCTCGCCGCCGTCGCGCTTCTTGCGGATGAGCTGGACCGGCAGCATCGGCTAGTAGCCCTTCGACTTGCCGTCGGCGGTGCCGCTCACGATCGCGACGCTCGCGCTCGCGCCGAGCCGGTTCGCGCCGGCCATCGCCATCTTGAGCGCGTCGTCCGCGGTCCGGACACCGCCGCTCGCCTTGACGCCGAGCTCGCTCCCCACGATGCGCCGCATGAGCTGCACGTCCTCGACGGTCGCGCCGCCCTTGCCAAAGCCGGTCGACGTCTTGACGAACGCCGCGCCGGCGAGCTTCGAGAGCGTCGAGCCGACGATCTTCTCGTCGTCCGTGAGCGCGCTCGTCTCGAGGATGACCTTCACGCCGGCGGGCGCGGAGGCCTTGACCACGCGGCAGATATCCTCGAACACCGTCTCGTAGTCGCGGGACTTGAGCGCGCCGATGTTGATGACCATGTCGATCTCGCGCGCGCCCTGGCGCACGGCCTCGCGCGCCTCGTAGGCCTTCGCCGACGGCGACATCGCGCCGAGGGGGAAGCCGACGACGCAGCAGACGAGCACGTCGCTGCCGGCGAGCATCGCCTTGGCGACGCCGGCCCAGGTGGTGTTGACGCAGACGCTGGCGAAGTGGTGCTTGCGCGCCTCCTCGCAGAGCTTGACGACCTCGTCGCGCGTGGCCTCGGGCTTGAGGAGCGTGTGGTCGATCATGCGCGCGAGGTCGGCGGGCACGGCGCCGATGCCGAGCGTGGCGCCCACGCGCATCGCCCCGGCGCCCTCGGCGGCGCGGACCGACCACGGGCGCCGCACGACGCACGCGCCGCAGCTGCCGCAGTCCTCGCCGGGCGCGGCGTCATCGGTGCAGTCGCCGCGATCGCGGGGGGCGAGGGCGAGCCGGGCCGCGGCGTTGCCCTGGCCTCCGAGGCGCTCCTGCACTCGCTGCGTGATGAGCTCGACCAGGCGATCCACGTCCGACGACGACATGCGCGGACTATAGACCGGGCGCTACGGCGCGAGGTCTTTCGCAATCCGGAACGTGATGTCCTTCTGCGCGACATCGGCGCGGGTCAGGGTCTTGCCGTGCTGGCGGACGGTCTTCTTCGTATCGAAGGACTCGACCCACTCGAAGATGCCGTCGCGCACGACGAAGCCGGCCGTGACCGCGGCCGCGTCCCACTCGTCGCTGCGGAGGAGCCGACCGCCGCGCGTGCGGGCGAACGAGCGCGCCTCGTCGTAGCTGACGTCGGTGACGGGCGCGTCCGGGTTGCCGGCCTGGTCGTGCTTCGTAAAGACGAGGTGGTAGGTCGCGGCCGAGACGGGCTCGGCGTCGACAAAGAGCCACGGGCTGCCGTCCCCGTGCTTGACGAGCAGCATGCCAGTCGGCGGCGCCAGGGCGGGGTCCGCCGCGGCGGCGTCGGGCGGGGGCGCGGCCGAGCCGGGGTCGCCGGGCTTGGCGGCGGAGCCGCGGCCCGCGTCGCGCAACGGGCCGGGCGCATCGGACGACGGCGTGGCGACGCCCGCGTCGGCCCGGGTGGTCACGCCGGGCCCGACCAGGGGCGGCGCGGTGGCGGCCTCGCTGCGGCGCAGGTACACGACGAGGCCCGCCGCGAACACGCCGGCGCACAGGACCGAGAACGCGATGACCCAGCCGGGGATGGCGCGCACCGGCGGCATCGAGCCCTGGCTGATCGTGACGGAGTCGTCGAGCGAGGCACCGACGCCCTCGGGGCGCAGGTTCGGGGCCGTGTTCGGCCGCGACCGATCCCGCGCGGCGACGATCAGCTCGGGGACCGCGCCCGGATCGAGGCGCTGCATGATGCCGGTCAGCTGCTGGATGAGGGCGGGGTAGCCCGGGCGCTCCGGCACCTTCTTCGCCATCATCTGGCGCGCGAGGTCGGCGAGCTCGCGGTCGGCGGCGGGGCGGGTGACGGCGGCGTCGGGCGGCGGGTTGCGCAGGTGGCGCGCGACGACCTTGAGGTACTTGTCCTCGGCCGGCTTGCCCGTGCGGAACGGCGGGACGCCCGTGAGCAGGAAGTAGAGCGTGCCGCCGAGGGCGTAGATGTCGACGTGCTCGTCGATCTTCTCGCCGCGGGCCTGCTCGGGCGCGATGTAATCCGGCGTGCCCACGACGACACCCATCGCGGTGAGGGCGGGCTCGCCGCCCGGATCGACGGGCTTCGCGAGGCCAAAGTCGGTGACCTTCACGCGGCCGTCGGTGAGGCGTACGAGGTTCGACGGCTTGACGTCGCGGTGGATGAGGCCGGCCTTCGCGGCGGCCGCGAGGCCCTGCGCGGAGTCGAGCATCACGTGGGCCGCGCTGGCGTTGTCGAGCGGACCCTGCTTCTCGATGATGGAGCCGAGGTCGGTGCCGTCGAGGAGCTCCATCGCGATGTACGGACGGTCGTCGAAGCTCCCCGTCGCGAAGACCTGGACCACGTTCGGGTGGCTGATCGCGGCCACGGCGCGGCCCTCGCGGATGAACCGGGCGCGCAGCTCCTGCGAGTCCTTGTGCTTCTCGGAGAGGATCTTGATCGCGACGCGGCGGTTCAGCCCGGTGTCGATGGCCTTGAACACGTCGCCCATCGAGCCCGACCCGATCGTCCCCTCGACGCGATACGCGCCAAGGATCGTCCCCGGTTGCGGGTTCGGCACGGCGCCATTCTAACGCG
>JANXOM010000298.1 GCA_025353585.1 Deltaproteobacteria bacterium | reverse complement strand
CGCCGAGCCTGCCCGCGGCCCGGCTCGTCCCCTAACCCGGGGACGCTGTCATGTTTGTCAACTCTTGCTTTCGCACAAATGCGAGCAGTAGCGCCTACTTACCTGGGGACGCTGTCAAGTTTGTCAACTCTAGTAACGGTGCCAGCACGAGCATCAACATTGTCCGGATACCGGACAACCGCGGGCTCGGAGCCAGAGTTGACAAACGTGACAGCGACCCCGATCAACTAGCGGAAATTGCTCGAGACTGACGAGAACCTGGAGTTGACAAAATTGACAGCGTCCCCGGGTCAGAGGTCGGCGGGCGCGTTGATGTTGCGCAGGCCGCGCAGGTCGGGGTCGACCGCGCGCGCGGTGGCTTCGTCGATCCACGAGACGCGCAGGCCCTGGTCGGTGAGCAGGCGCGAGGCCTTGTGGTCGCCGGCCGCGAGCATTGCCGCCAGGGCGGTCGCCGCGGGAGCCACGCGCAGCGCGCACAGCAGGGGCTGCGGTCGGTCCGCGATCCGCAGCGCCACGGCATCCCGCGCCTCGCCGGTCGCGCGCGCGAGCAGCAGATCGACGAGGCCCCCGTGCAGGTCCGGCATGTCACCAGCCACCACGAGCAGCCACGGGGTCCGCGCCGCCGCGAGCCCCGCCGCGATGCCCGCCAGCGGACCGGCTCCGGCGAGCGCCGGCGCATCCTGCACCGTCCGCAGCCCCGGCACGGCTTGTGCGACCGACACGATGATCTCCGCGACCCGCGGCGCGAGGACGGCGCGCTGCCGGGCCAGGATCGATTGGCCGTTCACGACGAGCTCGTGCTTCGCCACGCCGCCCATGCGCGTCGCCTTCCCGCCCGCGAGGATCAGCGCCGTGAGCACTCGTTCGTCCGCGCGCGCTATTTCAGCAGCGGCTCGATGAAATCCTGCGCCGGCGTCGTGACCTCGGGGCCACTCGGCGCGAGGTACACCGAGACCTCCGTGCGCACGCCGAACGTCCCGACGACGTAGAGCCCCGGCCCGACCGTGAACCCGGTGCCGGGCGTCAGCACGCGCGAGTCCTTGACCTCGAAGTCATCCAGATCTGCACCGCCGCCCTGGAAGTCGTTGTCGATGGAGTGGCCGGTGCGGTGCTGCACGGCGTCGGCGAGGCCCGCCTTCTTGATGAGCAGGCGCGTGGCGTCGTCGACCTCCGCGCCGGTCAGCGGTCGCTTCTTGTGCGCGCGCTCGGCGATCAGCGCCACGGCCTGGTCGCGCGCCAGCGTCGCGGTCTCGAACGCGCGCGCGACGCGGTCTGGCACGACCGAGTCCGCGATGGCGACCCACGTCTGCGCGGCGTAGATGCCCTCGGGCTTGTCGAGCTTGGCGGCGAGCGAGATGACGATCAGGTCGCCCTTGCCGATCGGCGCCGTCTTGACCGCGGTCGGCACGTAGTACGGATCCGCCGTGTTGACGCCCGCCGCGACGACCGGCGGCGGCCCGACGAGCCCGCGCATCAGCATGCCGTGCGTGATGACCTGCTGGACCTCGTACTCGCTGACCGGCTGGCCGCTGACGAGCCGCTTGGCCACGAACGCGAGCGCCTCCTTGCGGAGCTCGACCAGGTGGTGGACGGCGACGTAGTGCGCGGTACGACCCGGGTCGCCCCAGATCGCCTTCGTGAACTGCACGAGCGTGTCCGACGAGCGGACCTGCACGCCCGCGCCGCGGATGACCTCCATCGTGCCGGCGTCGACGCGCGACACGGCGGGGACGGCGGCCTTCGGCGAGTACTCGACGGCGATCGACTTGACGCCCTTGAGCAGCAACTTGAACTGCTTGTCGAAGTCGCGATAGCCCTGGTACGTGAGCTTCTTGCCGACGAGGTGCTCGAAGTTGCGCGCCTCGGCGGCGTGCACGAGCGCGACGGGCTCGCCGCGCGCCGGGATCATGTAGAACCACGCGCGCTGCGGGTGCCCATCGGGCGCGACGAGGCGCTCGGCGATCGGGTTCTCGCCGTCGCGATCGAAGAGCAGCCAGCCGTCGAGGTGTTCGACCGCGAGGAGGCCCTGCACGGCGGTGGTGTCGGCCAGACCGACGCGCGGCGGGATCGGCGGCGCGGCGTACGGATCGACGGGCGCGTTCGGCTTGGTCGGCGGCGGCGGCCCGACGGGCGCGACGGGCGCGGCGGGCCGGACGGGCGCGACCGGCGGCGGCAGCGGCAGCTTCGGCGGCGCGGTCGGCGGCGGTGTGGCGTACGGATCGGCGGGCGCGGGCTCGCCGTACGGGTCGGCGGGGGCCGGGCCCTTCTTTGGCGCGGGCGTCTTGCCCGTGGGCACGGGCGCCTTCTTGCCCGCCGGGGCCGCCGGGGCCGGCTGCGCCGGCTGCGCGCCGGCCACCGCTGCTCCCACCACGATCGACAGCGCTGCGATCCCACTGACGAGCTTCATGTGATCTCCGTCTGGCTGCTGCGGCCTGGCACGCGGGCGAGCTCCGTCACCAGCTCCTCATGGATAGCACCGTTCGTCGCCACGACCTCTCCCGCGTGCGGGTCGAAGGCCCCGCCGCGTGTGTCGGTCACGGTACCGCCGGCCTCGGCGACGACCAGCGCGCCCGCCGCGATGTCCCAGGGCTTGAGGCGGCGCTCCCAGTATCCGTCGAGCCAGCCGCGGGCGACCAGGCAAAGATCGAGCGACGCCGCGCCGAGCCGCCGGCACGCACCCGCCGTCCGCTGGAGGTGCTCCCACGCGGCGAAGTTGTTGTCCGAGTTCGTGGCGCGGTCGTACGGGAAGCCGCTCGAGAGCATCGCGCGGTCGAGCCGCGGCTGCGCCGAGACGCGCAGCGGCACGCCGTGCTCGTCATGCGCGCCGAGGCCGAGCCCCGCCGCGAACCACCAGCCGAGCGCCGGCGCGGACACGACGCCCGCGACGAGGACGCCGTTCTGCTCGCATGCGATGGACACCGCCCACAGCGGGAGGCCGTGGGTGAAGTTCACCGTGCCGTCGATCGGATCGACGATCCAGCGCAGCCCGGCCGCCGAGGTCTCGCTCCCCTGCCCGCCTTCTTCGCCGAGCACCGGCACGCCGGGCGTGGTCTCGGCGAGCGCGGCGCGGATGCACTCCTCGGCGCGCACGTCCCACTCGGTGACGAGATCGCGGGGGTTGCCCTTGTCGCGGATCTCCGCGGGGCGGACGCCGCGGAGCAATTCGGTCGCGGCCCGCGCCGCGTGCTCTGCCGCGACCAGCAGCTGCCTCGAGGCGGCCATCAGAGGTCCAGGCGCATCGCGACGAGCCCCGCCGCCGTCGGCTGGGAGAACGTGTCGCTGCCGAACACGAGCTTGCCGACCGTGGTGCGATCGACGACGCGGAACCCGAACTTGGCGGCGAAGAAGTCACTCGCCGTCTCCGTGAGCAGGTAGATGCGCCGCACGCCGCGCCAGCGCGCCTGCGCGACGGCCATGTCGGCGAGCATCCAGCCGTAGCCGGCGCCGCGGAACTCGGGGTTCACGGCGAGGGCGCGCAGGATCGCGTCATCGCCGAGCACCTCCAGCGAGACCGTGCCGCAGATGCCGGTCTCGTTCGTCAGCACGAAGAACGCGGGAAACTGCTCGTCGCGCGCGGGCTCCGCGAGGCCGACCGCCTCGAGCACGGCGCGCACGGCTGGCATGTCCGCCCGGTGGGCCGGGCGCATCGCATCGCCGATCGCGGTCAGGAGCTTGTCGTGGAGCCCGTCGAAGCTGCCCGATGACAGCGCGACCACGACGTCCCCCGGGGCGGCGCTCTCCGCGAGCACCTTGACGATCGCGTCCACCTCGCCGACGTAGCTCGCCTTCGTGCCCCCGCGGTGAAGATCGAGCGCGAGCTTCTCGGGGTCGAACCGATCCGCCGCGGGGATCTTGCTCGAGTCGTACATCTTGCCGACGATCACCTCGTCGGCGTACGCGAAGGCGTCGGCGAACTCGCCCTGGAACGTCTTGCGGCGGCTCGTCGCGGAGCGCGGCTCGTAGACGGCGATGAGCCGGCGCTTCGGGTACCGCTTGCGCAGCGCCTTGAGCGTCTCGCGCACGGCCGTCGGGTGGTGCGCGTAGTCGTCGAGCACGGTGACGCCGCCGGCGATGCCGCGCAGCTCCTGCCGCCGCCGCACGCCCGCGAAGCTCGACATCCCGCGCTGGATGTCCTGCACGCTGACGCCGCGCGCGTGGCAGACGGCGATCGCGGCGAGCGCGTTGCCGACGTTGTGCCGCCCGACGAGGAGCGTCTCGAACCGCTCGAAGCGATCGCCCTTGTAGAACACGTCGAACGCGACGCGACCCGACTTCCCGACCTCGAGGTTCTGCGCCCACCACGTGATGTCCGCGAACATCGCCGTCTCGGTGTCGTGTGGGCGGCGCGGCCTATCGCCGCTCGCGTGGAGCTCGGCGGCGCCGATGGGATCGACGATGCAGTAGCGCTCGACCTTGCACTTCGCCGTCATCGCCACGGCGACCGCGTCCGGCGACTCGGCGTACACGACGAGCAGGCCGTCCTCGGGGATCAGCGCGACCATCTTCTTGAACGTGTCGCGCACCGCGTCGAACGACGGAAAGATGTCGACGTGGTCGAGCTCGACCGACGTGAGGATCACCGTCTGCGGCTTGTAGTGGAGGAACTTGCTGCCCTTGTCGAAGAACGCGGTGTCGTACTCGTCGCCCTCGATGACGAAGTCGGGCCCCTTGCCGCTGCGGTAGCCCTGCCCGAGCGCGACCGGGACGCCGCCCACGAACAGCGACGGATCGCGACCGGCCTCGGCGAGGATGTGCTCGACCAGCGAGGTCGTGGTGGTCTTGCCGTGCGTGCCGGTGACCACGATCGAGTGCTTGTCGCCGAGCAGCTGCTCGCCCAGGATCGCGGGGAACGACGTCAGCGCGATACCGCGCGCCTGGGCCGCGATGACCTCGGCGTGGTCTCGCCCGTGCACGTTACCCACGACGACGCAGTCCGGCGCCCAGTCGAGGTTCGCGGCCGCGTACGGCATCATCACGGGAACGCCAAGCGCGGCGAGCTGCTCGCTCATCGGCGGGTACACCGCTGCGTCCGAGCCGCGGACGTCATGGCCCGCGCCGGCGAGCAGTCCTGCGACTGCGCCCATCCCCGTCCCACCAATGCCGATCAGGTGAACCTTCACGATCGGCGGCGAACCTACCGATCGGGCCCCGGCGGGTAAAGGCCTAACTCGCGTGAAGATCCGCTAAGATCCATCGCGGGATGGACGGTGCACGACACGAGCGGCGGCAACACTTCCGGGGCAAGGCGCGCCCGGGGCGCGTGATGTCGGTTCGGTATCGCGCCGGCGTCGGCGGGGCCATTCAGGCGCCATGGATCGTGGCCGAGACGCGCGACATTGGCGTGGGAGGCGCGTTCATCACGTCCGCGACGCCCGAGGCGGTCGGCGTGCCGCTCACGGTGGAGATCGCCTTGCCGACCACCGATCAGGTGTTCTCGCTGCCCGGCGTGGTCCGCTGGGTCCGCACCGCGGGCGATCTGGACGATGGAATGGGGATCCAGTTCGTCGGGGTCGACGTCGACATCCTGCTCGAGCTCAACGACTACTTCGGCAGCCTCGGCTAGCCCGCTGATCAGCGCCGCGCGTCGGTGCTCTCGAAGATCTTGTCCGCCGACGCAGGGACGAAGCCCTCGAAGCCGTCGTACCGGCGCGCGAACTCGTAGTAGACGCTCGGGATCCGCACGGTCACGTCGGCGAGCGCGACGTCGATCGCGTCCGCGCGCGTGGCCGATTGCTCGAGGCCCTCGGCCGGGCTGCCCTTGATCACCCCGCCCGCCTCGTTCATCACGAAGCCGTTCGCGACGAGGAACGCGTTCAGCTCGGGCAGGCCCGCGAACGTGGTCAGCGCGCCCGCGTCGACCGTGAAGTGGTTCACGTGGAACCCGAACGCCGCCATCCACGCCGCGTACTCGCTGACCTCGAGGAGCGCCTCGTAGTCCGCGCGCGTGACGCGCCACGGGCGGCCGGCCCACGGCGTCGGCGCGAAGTCGGCCGGCAGCTGGGCGAGGAGCGCTGCGATGCGCATGCGCGCGTCGGCGGGGAACTCGTCCACGCAGAGCTCGCTGACGAACAGCTTGGGCAGCGCCGGATCGGGCGGCTGCCAGTAGCGCGCGTGTAGGTGCTTGTCGGCGAACCGGTAGCGGTCGCGCGCCTGCCAGCCGAGCGCCTCGAACGGCGCGGCGAGGGACGCGAGGCCGAGCACGTCGAACGTGCGCAGGGCGACGTGATCGTTGCGCACGGTCTCGCCACGCGCGCCGAGGAGCGCGTGGATGCGGGTCGCCTGCGGCGTCAGCGAGGTGTAGTCGCGCCAGAGGTGCGCGAGGAGCTGCGCGATCGCCGCCGTCACTGGAGCACGATCGGATAACCGATCGTCTGGCGCCCCTTCTTGGTCCGCGGGAACGAGACCTTCGCCATCGCCTTGTCGATGCACTTGCCGGTCGGCGTGTCCTGGAACTCGCCGACCTGCTGCGAGTCGATGACCGTGCCGTCGCTCGCGATCGTGATCATGAGCTTCGCCGTGCCCGCGACGCCGTAGCGCTCGAAGCAGGTATCCGCGGCGTCGACCACGGGCTTCATCGCGGCCTGGACCATCGACTGGGTTAGCGCGTCCGGGCCGTTGCCGGCGGGCAAGTCCGCGGGCTCGGCCGTCGCGGCGCGGCAGCGGGCCTTGTCCGGATCGAGCGTGGCCGCGGGGGGGCTCGCCAGCACGATGCCGCCATCGCATGGCGTGACGACGCGGTAGCCGACGACGTCGAACAGCACGCCCTCCTTGCCATCGATCTTCCACTTCGCCTTCTCGGGCACCTTCACGAGCAGCTGCACGCGGAGCCGGCGCAGCGACTTGAGCCACGCCTTCGCGGCCGCCTCGTCGGAGAACGGGCGCGCGCCGTCCTGGAGCACGGTCGCCTTCACGCGGCCGCCCTCGACGCGCGGCGCGTTGCCGGCCACGACGTAGAGCGTCTTGTCCTCGACCTTGACTCCCTCGCAGAGGACGCAGGCGGTCAGCGTCAGCGCGATGGACTTCTTGGTCGCGTTCCACGCGCCGACGTGGAGCGCCTCGGGCTCCGCATCGACGAGCAGCGTGGCGCCGGCGAGCCCGGCCGCGCGCGCGTCGCGCACGTGGCGGCACTGGCGCTGCTCGGTATCGGTGCCGTGATCGCACGCGGCGGTCAGCGTCCACGCGAGCTCGCCGAGGTCGCGCACGATCTGCGCGCCGTCGGCCTTCTGCTCGAAGGTGTCGTCGGCGTGGGCCGCGCGCGGCGCGGCGACAGCCAGGATGAGCGCGGCGGCGGCGAGCGAGGCGCGCATCACTGGAGCTTGTGCGTGAGGTACGCCTTGAGCCGCAGCTCGGCGTCGGCGGGGTCGGCGATGACGATCGGCACGGTGCGCACGATCTCGTCCTCGAGCTCGGCGTAGAGCTGCGTGCGCTGCGCCGCGTCCTCGATGACCTGGCCCGGCGTGCGCCCGCGAACAACTTGATCCTCGAGCTTGCTGCAGTACGACTTGAGCTTGTCGTAGAGGGCGCTGCCGAGGAACGCGGCGATCTTGTCCGCCTCGTTCGCCATGCGATCGAGGGCGACCTCGGCCGCGGCGGGCAGCGCGCCACGCGAGTGGCCGTTCGTCAGCTGTGCGACGACGCGCAGGACCATGATGTCGTCGATGACGCCGATGCCTTCGTTCCAGTCGGGGATGAGATCCATCCGGCTGACGAGGTAGCTCAGCGCGCCACCGGCGAGCTTGCGGCTGTGCTCGTCGGCCCGGTCAGACTCGATGACGGCCTTGAGGGCATCGACGTCCTGACGGATCGTCTCCGCCCACCCCTTGAACTGTTCGATGTGAGCCACGCGCGGCCTCCCTTTGCGAGCCGCGACCGTACTACAGCCGGCGGCGCGTGCGCGACGGTCACACGGCTGTAACCTCTGCGCGTGGCAGGCTGCCCTACCATCGGCGACATGCGTATCTTTCCCCTCGCGTTCGCTGGCTTCGCCCTCGCCGCGAGCGGTAGCGGTCTGGCTTGCGGCGGCGGCTCGACGACGGATCCCGACGCGGCGCGCACGCCGGACACGGGCAGCGGCGGCAGCAACACGTGCACCGGCTCGGCGTACGACCCGTGCACGGACGTGACGACTTCGTCCGACTGCCCGACCGCGGCGCCGCTGTGCAAGTTGTTCATGGGCTCGGGCTTCACCGTGTGCACGAAGACGTGCACCGTGATGGCCGATTGCCCGCTGCTCGATGGCGTCATGCAGGAGTGCAATAACAAGGGCATCTGCAAGCCGTCGGCGGCGAACGCCTGTACGCCCTGAGCTGGCGATTCTCGGGGTACGCTGCGCTCATGCGCTCCGCCCCGCTGTTGCTCGCCGCGTTCCTCGGCTCGCTCGTCGCCTGCAAGGGCAGCGCGCCGATCGGTCCCGACGCGACCGTCTTCTGCGCGCGCACGATCTACGACCCGTGCGAGACGGAGCACGACTGCGCGGACACCGCGTGCCGGACCGTGTCCAGCGGCCTGCAGATCTGCACGATGGGCGGCTGCACGCCGGGCGACGCGACGAGCTGTCCCATGCAGGACGGCTCGCCGGTCACGTGCGGCTCCGACTCGCTGTGCACGCCGCCGGCGGCGACGGCGTGTCACCTCAACGTGAACTAGCTACTTCAGGAGATTCTGGATCAGCTTGGTCGGCTGGTCCGCGGTGATCGTGACGTTCACGGTCTTGGTCAGGTTCTCGGACGCGTTGACGAGCGTCACGCGGTGCGACCCGGCCGGCAGCGCGATGGCGCGCTGGGGCGTGGTGAGGCCCGTCGGGCGGCCGTCGATCACGATGTCGCACGGCGGCTTCGACGACACCATGAGCACGCCGCTACCGGCGGCGGCCTTCGAGGGAGCCTTGACCGGCGCCTTCGTCGGGGCCGCGGGCGCGGCGGGCGCGGGGACGAGCGGCGCGGGCGCGGCGTGGTGATGCACGGGCGCGGCGGGCGCCGGCGTCGGCGCCGGCGCGTGCGCGACGGCGACCACGGGCGCGGCCGGC
>JANXOM010000278.1 GCA_025353585.1 Deltaproteobacteria bacterium | reverse complement strand
CCTCACCGACCAGGTCACCGATCGCGTCCAGCGCGGCGTCCGCCTGGCCCAGCTGCGCGAGCTGATCACCATCGACGAGGCGGGCAAGGCCCGCGTTCCGCGCGACTGACGGTGCGCGAGCGCGGATGAACCGGGATTCGTCCTTCCGGGAGAGAGGGTGGCTAGACCGCGCGCAGGTGCGACCTGCGCGCCGGCGGCACCAGCTCGGGCTCGTCGGGCCAGTCGGGCTGGCGCAGGTACTGCCAGAGGCCGGCCGCGAAGCCCGCGCCGTGCGAGACATGGAGCACCGGGAAGATGCCCCAGACCGTCGGGATGGCGAGGGGGCCGAGCTTGCCGCCGACGCGAACGGCCTCGGCGCCCGTCGCGAGGGCGTACGCGGCCGCGGCGGCGGGCGCGATCGGCCAGAGCGGCGGCAACGCGATCAGCGCGACCCCGCTGACGACCAGCGCGAACGGCAGCATCGGGCGCAGCGTCGGGAAGCGCCCGAGCTTGAGCAGCGTGCGCGCCCGGCCGCGGCCGTAGCGGAAGTACTGCGTGGCGAGGGCCTTGTACGACGCGCGCGGGAAGTAGTGCACCACGATGTCGCGCGACAGATAGATCTGGCCGCCGCTCTCGAGGATGCGCTGGTTCAGCTCGGCGTCCTCGTTCGTGATCGCGCCGGGGTCCCACAGCCCGATCGTCTCGAACACGCGCCGGCGGAACGCGCCGAGGAACACGGTGTCGACGAAGCCCTCCGCGTCCGCCGACCGGTACTTCGCGCCGCCGACGCCGAGCGGGCTGCCGAGCGCCGCGCACACGGCGCGCTGGAAGAACGTCTTCGCGCGCGGCCGCTGGGCCCCGCCGACGTTGTCCGCGCCCGTCCGCTCGAGCGTGTCGACGCAGCGCCGCACGTAGTCGGGCGCGTACTCGCAGTGGACGTCCATGCGCACGATGACGTCGCCCGTCGCCGCCTTCACGAGCAGGCCGAGGCCGGCGGCCTGGAGGCGCGCCGGGTTGTCGATCATCTGGATGCGCCGGTCCGCCGCCGTGAGCCGCGCGAGGATGTCGCGCGTGGCGTCGGTCGAGCGGCCATCGGCGATCAGGATCTCGATGTGATCGGCCGGGTAGTCCTGCGCCTGGACGCTCGCGATGCACGCCTCGATGTACTTCTCCTCGTTGAACGCGGGCATCGCGATCGTGACGTGCGGCAGCGGCATGGCCTCGACCTTAGCGCGCCTTCTGCGCCACGTGGATGCCCGCGCCGAGGATGAGCGCACCGCCGACCGCGGCCAGCGGCCGGAGCGGCTCGTCCCACACCAGCGCACCCACCGTGACGGCGACGATCGGCTCGGCGAACGTGAGCACGGCGGCGCGCGCGCTCCCGACTTGCACGAGGCCGCGCGCGAAGAGCACGCCCGCCAGCGCGCCGATGAGGACGCCGCCGGCCACGAGGTACGAGAGCGCCAGCGTCGTCAGCTCGGCGATGTGCGGCCCGGCGAGGGGCAGGGCGACCACGGCGACCATCGCGGCGTGCAGCGCGAGCGCGCGGGCGCCGCCGATGCGCACGGCCAGCCGCCGCACGAGGAACACGTTCGCGGCGTAGCAGCCCGCCGACGTCAGCCCGAGCGCGGCGCCGACCAGCGCGCCGTCGGCGGGCGCGCGCCAGGGCTCGAGCACGATGACGAGCCCGGCGAGCGCGACCAGCGCGGCGGGCTTGGCGCCCGGCGAGGCCACGCGGTCGATCCGCGGCGCGAGGAGCGCCACCAGCACGGGCGTCACGTAATGCGTGAGGACCGCGATGGCGACCGTCGTGCGCGCGATGGCGCCGAAGAACGTCGCGCAGTTGATGCCATCGGCGGCGGCGTTCGCCGCGATCAGCAGCCACGTCGTGCGGTCCCAGCGGCCGCGCGGCTCGCGGAGGGCCATCGGGATGGACGCGATCGCCATCACGGCGAAGATGACGGCCGTGCTCACGGACACCGGCATGTGCGCGGGGCGCAGGAACAGGCTCCACGTGCCCCACGAGGCAGCGGCGAGCACGACCATGGCGAAGCCCGCGGACATGGCCGCGCAGGGTAACGTGAGGCGTGTCCGACGGCGAGGCGTTCGTCCGCGCGTTCCACGATGCGGGCCCGGGCGTGACGGCGCGGGCCTTCGCGCGCGGCGGCAGCTACGCCCGGCTCGCGGCGGCCGTCCCCGCCACGGCGCGGCGCGTGCTCGACCTCGCGTGCGGTGACGGCGAGCTCCTGGCGGCGCTCGGGCCTCGCGCGGTGGGCCTCGACGTGTCGGCGGGCGAGGTTCGCGCCGCCCGCGCCCGGGGCGTCACCGCGGTGCAGGGCAGGGCGGGCGCGCTGCCCTTCGCCGCCCGCGCGTTCGACGCCGTCACCTGTCACCTCGCGCTCATGCTCGTGACGGACCTGGACGGCGTTGGTTCGGAGCTCGCGCGCGTCCTCGCGCCCGGTGGGTTGCTCCTCGCCGTGGTCGGCGGCGGACCGGTCGCGGGCGATGAGGACGGCGTCTACGAGCGCTGGCTCGCCGCGACCCGGACCGCCCGCGCCGCCTTGCCGCCGCTCGCCCTCGGTGATCGCCGCGCGTCGCGGGAGGACGGCTGGGTCGCCGCGTTCGGGCCGCACGGGTTCGGCGCGGTCCGCTTCGAACGCTTCGAGGCAGACCTCGGTGGCACGCGCGCCCAGGTGCTCCAGGTGCTCGCCACGAGCTACGACTGCGCCCGCCTCGCGCCGGACGCGCTGGCCGCGGCGTTCGCCGTCGCGACGGCTGGTCGGCCCGGCCCCGTCATCCCGCTCCGGGCCGTCCTGTGGCTCGCGCAGGCGACGCGGGGCACCATGCCTTGACTATCGAGGCCCGCGGCAGGACGGTGAGGCGTGGCCGAGCCTCTCCACGCGTTCGTCGGCCGGCAGGCGATCTTCGATCGCGAGCTGCGCGTCGTCGGCTACGAGCTCCTCTACCGCAACAGCGAGGAGAACCGCGCCCGCTTCGTCGACGCCAACGCGGCGACCGCGGCGACGATGGTCAACGCGTACCTCGAGCACGGCCTCGACCAGCTCGTCGGCGCGGTGCCGGTCTGGGTGAACCTGCCGGCGTCGTTCCTCGTCGGGGCGCTGCCGCTGCCGCTGCCGCCCGAGCGCACCGTGATCGAGGTCCTCGAGGACGTGCCCGTCACGCCGGCCCTCATCGACGCGCTGCGCGGCTTTCGCCAGCGCGGCTTCCGCATCGCCCTCGACGACTTCATCCTCACCGCCGAGACGCGTGCGCTCGTCCCCCTCGCCGACGTCATCAAGGTCGACGTGTTGAACGTGTCCGCCGACGACATCCGCGCGCAGTACGCGGCGCTCCGGCCGATCTGCCGCACGCTCCTCGCCGAAAAGATCTCCACGCGCGAGGAGCAGGACATGCTGTTCGGCCTCGGCTTCGAGCTGTTCCAGGGCCACTTCCTCGAGCTGCCGGTCGTCGGCAAGACGCAGCGCTTGCCGCACAACCGCGCCACGCTGATGCAGCTCCTCGCGAAGCTCTACGATCCGCGCGTCGACCTGCGTGGCGTCGAGCGCCTCGCCGCCGCCGAGGTCGGGCTCGCCGTGCGGCTGCTCAAGCTGGCGAGCTCGGCGGCCCTCTCGCGCGGCGCGGCCAGCGGCACGGTCGGGCAGGCCATCTCGCGCATCGGGACGCAGCAGGTCGCGGCGCTCGTCGTCCTGATCATGCTCGCCGGCTTCGACGACAAGCCGCTCGAGCTCGCGCGGCAGGCGCTCGTCCGCGCGCGCATGTGCGAGGTCCTCGCCCGGCGGGCGGGGCTGCCCCCGGACCAGCTGTTCACCGCCGGCTTGCTCTCGCTCCTCGACGCGATGCTCGATCGCCCGCTCGACGAGCTCCTCGCGCAGCTGCCGCTGACCGCGCTCATCCGCGACGCGCTCGGTGCATCGGCGAGCCCGGCGGCCGGCATCGTCGCGGCGGCGCGCGGTCACGAGCGCGGCGACTTCGCGCGCGTGGAAGCGACGGGCCTCTCCGCGGGGGCCGTGTTCGCGGCGTGGCGTGAGTCCGTCCTCTGGGCCGACGACCTCCTCGGGATGATGTAGCGGCGGGTGCGCGGACGTGGCGGCGCATCCCCGTGCTACGTTACGAGTATGGCCGGTCTAGGACCCCGCTCATGAAGCGCCTCCTGATCGTCGACGACAGCAAGCTGATGCGCGACATGGTGGCCGCCTGCCTCCGCCCGCTCGGCGCGGTCACCTTCGAGTTCGCGGGCACCGGCCTCGAGGCCATCGAGCGACTCGCGCTCGCCGGGTTCGATCTCGTGGTGCTCGACCTCAACATGCCCGATGTCGGCGGGATCGAGGTCGTGGAGTTCGTGCGGTCGCAGGACCGCATGCGCGCGCTGCCCATCCTGATCGTGACGACCCGCGGTGACGACGAGAGCAAGGCGCGCGTCCTCGCGGCCGGCGCGTCGGGCTTCTTGCCCAAGCCGTTCGCGCCCGCGCAGATCATCGCAGAAGTGCGCCGGCTGCTGCCCGTCGAGCGCGCCGCGACGTGAGTGATCGCGTCGATCTGCAAGAATTCGTCGGCGCGTTCGTGGCGGAAGCCGACGAGCTCGTCGGGTCGGCGAATAGCTTGCTCCTGGAGATCGAAACCGCCAACGCGGCGGGCGCGTCGCGTCCCCGCGCGGTCCGCGACCTGTTTCGCGCGCTACACACGCTGAAGGGCCTCGCGGGGATGATCGGCGTCGAGCCGATCGTCGAGATCGCGCACGTGCTCGAGTCGCTTGTCCGGACGGCGGACCGTGCGGGTGGTTCGCTCCGGCGCGCGGCCGTCGATGTCTGCTTGCAGGGCGTCGCGGCGATCGGGGAGCGGGTGCGCGCGGTGGCCGAGCATCGCGGGCCGGCCGCTGTTCCTCCCGCCTTGCTCGAGGCCATCGCGGCGGCCCTGGCCGGCGACGAGCGCGGGCCGTCGCCGCCCGCCCCGATCGTCGCGGCGTGGGACGCGAAGCTCGGCGCCGGCGAACGCCAGCAGCTCGGCGCGGCGCTCCAGGACGGCGGGCACGCCTGGACCGTCACGTTCGCGCCCGGCGAGGAGCTCGCGGCGCGCGGGATCACGATCGCGACGGTCCGCGCGGCGCTCGGCGCGCTCGGCGACATCCTGAAGGTCCTGCCGCGCGCGACGCCGGGGCCGCCGGCGGGACTCGCGTTCGACATCTTGCTCGTCAGCGACGCCGCGGCGGCCGTGATCGCCGATGCGGCGGCCACGAGCCTCGAGCGCGTCGTCGAGCTCCGGTTGCCCGGGGTGGTCGCCGGCCCGGCGCCCGCCGCCGCCTCCGCCGAGCCGCTCCTCGCCGACATCCCCGAGCTGGAGGATGACGCGCCGGTGACGCTCGGCCGCTCGCTCGTCCGCGTCGAGCTCGCCCGGCTCGACGACCTGCAGGAGCAGCTCTCGCTGCTGATCGTCTCCCGGTTCCGGCTCGACCGCGAGCTCGCCGCCCACGCCGCCGCCGGCCACGATGTCCGCAAGCTGCGCGAGATCGCGGCCCTCCAGGGCCGCCAGCTCCGCGACCTGCGCCGCGCGATCCTCCGGGCGCGCATGGTGCGCGTGGCGGAGGTCCTCGAGCCGCTCCCGCTGCTCGTGCGGAGCCTCGCGCGCGCCGCTCAGAAGGAGGTCCGCCTCGAGCTCGATGCGCGCGACGCCGAGCTCGACAAGGCGGTCGCCGATCGGCTGCTACCGGCGCTCGTCCACCTCGTGCGCAACGCGGTGGATCACGCGATCGAGCTCCCCGAGGAGCGCGTCGCGCGCGGGAAGTCCCGGACCGGCACCGTCCGCGTGCGCTGCGCCGCGCTCGGCGGCACCCACGTCGAGCTCGCGGTCGAGGACGACGGCCGCGGGATCGACCGCGCCGCGATCGCACGCCGCGCGGGACACGCGATCGGGGACGACCGCGACCTGCTCGCCGCGCTCGTCCAGCCCGGCTTCTCGACGCGCGACATCGCCACGCGCACGAGCGGGCGCGGCCTCGGCATGGACATCGTGAAGCGGATCGCGACCGAGATCCTCGGCGGCGAGCTCGCGCTCGTGACCGCCCCCGGCGTCGGCACCGTGTTCACGCTGCGCGTGCCGCTCACGATCTCCGTCATCGAGGTCTTCGCGTTCGAGTGCGGCGCGCAGGCGTTCGTCGTGCCTGTCGCCGCCGTCGACGAGATCATCGAGCTGCCGGCCGACCTCGCGACCGAGCCGCCCCGCCGCCGCGGCGAGCGCGTGCCCGTGCGCATGCTGGACTGCCGCGGTCACGCCGTCCCGCTGCTGTCCCTCGGTACCGTGCTCGCCATCGATCCGGGCGACGGGGCGCGCAAGGCGATCGTCACGCGGCGCGCGGGCGAGCCCGTCGCGTTCGCCGTCGATCGCATGCTCGGCCGGCACGAGGTCGTCGTGCGGCCGATCGACGATCCGCTCGTCCGCGTTCCGGGCATCTCCGGGGCGACGGACCTGGGCACCGGGCGGCCGACGCTCGTCCTCGATCTGGGCGCGCTCGACCTGAGCGGGCGCGAGAGGCCGAACTGATGGGCACGACGGGCACGCCGGGCACGCTCCACGTCACGTTCCGCGTCGGTAGCGCCGACTACGCCATCCCGGCGGCGCTCGTGCTGCACCTCGAATCGTTCGAGGTCGCCACGCATGTCCCCGGCGCGCCGGTCTACGTCGCGGGCCTCGTGCAGGTGCGCGGCCGCGTCGTGCCGGTCGTCGATCTGCGCAAGCGCTTCGGCCTGCCGGAGGTCCCCCATGCCCTCGACCACCGCGTCATCGTGGTGCAGATCGGGACACGCGTGGCCGGCCTGCTCGTCGACAGCGCCCGCGAGGTCGTCAGCCTCGACAAGGCCACGTTCGAGAAGCCGCCGGAGCTCATCGAGGCCCAGGCCAGCGGGTTCGTGACCGCGGTCGCGCGCGGACCCAAGCGTCTGTTGTTGATCGTCGACGTGGCGACCGTGATCGGAGAGGAGCTCGCACATGGCAAATAGCGCAAGTGGCAACGGAACCGGATCGGCAACGGAGGTCGCCGGCGTGGACCAGGTCGTCCGGTCGTTGCGTCAGGTCGCGGGCCGCGCGGGCAAGCTCGCGACGGCCGCGGGGCGCCTCGTCGAGGGCGGCGCGGCCCAGGCCACGGCGGCCGAGGAGGCGCGCGTCGCCATGGACGTCATCCTCACGGCCATCGAGGAGACCGCGACGGCCGGCGAGGAGCTCGCTCGGTCGCAGGCCGGGGTGGCGTCGAACGCGAACCAGATCCAGCAGGGCCTCGAGACGACGTCAGCCGGGCTGCAGGAGGTCGCGGCCTCCGTGGCCGGCGTGCGCACGGCGACCGACGCGCTCGCGCGGAGCAGCGACAGCACCGCGACGACACTCGAGGAGACGGCGCGCTCGCTCAAGCAGACCGCGACCAACGCCGCCGAGCTCGCCGAGACGGCGGAGCGCATGGTCGCCGCCGTCGCGCAGACCAGCGCGAGCGTGGCCGATGTCGCGGCGCGCGGTGAGGACACGGCGGCGACGATCGAGGAGGTCGCCGCGACCGTCGAGCAGATGTCGGCCGGCGCGGCGCGGCTCGCGGCGGACTCGCGGCAGACCGGTGAACGCGTGGCGACCTTCGCGACCGGGTTCTCCGCGCTCACCGGTGCGCTCGAGCGCGTCGTGGCCGACACCGCCGACACGGCGACCTCGGTCGAGGAGACGTCGGCGACGGCCGAGGAGCTCGCGCGATCGTTCCGCGGCGTGGCCGAGCTGGCCGGGCACCTCGAGGACGCGGCCACGACCGCGACGACCGGCCTCGCCGAGATCGCGGCCTCGGTGGAGCAGGTCGCGGCGACGGCGGAGAAGGTCGCGGTGGTCGTCGATGGCAACGCGGCGGGCATCGAGCAGATCGCGCGCTCGGCGCAGGCGATCGCGCAGTCCGCGCAAGAAGTGAGCTCGCTCGCCGCGTCGGGCTCCGTCGCCGCGAACCAGCTCGAGAATGTCACGCGGAAGATCGTCACGGTCGTCGACGCGACGCGCGCGACGTCGGCGCAAGTCGCGAGCGCGGCCCGGGCCGGCGGCGCGACCGTCGGGCGCACGATCGGTGGCCTCGCGAAGCTGCGCACGGTGATGGTCGAGGGCGCCGGCGTGATGAAGGACATGGGGAAGCGCGCCGAGGAGATCGGCGACATCGTGCAGACGATCAACTTGATCGCCGACCGGACGAACTTGCTGTCGCTCAACGCGAGCATCGAGGCGGCGCGCGCCGGCGAGCACGGCCGCGGCTTCGCCGTGATCGCCGAGGAGGTGCGCGCGCTCGCGGATCGCGCCGCGGCGGCCGCCACCGACGTGTCGAAGATCATCCGGGCGCTCCAGAACGCGGCGCGCGACGCGGTGGCGACATCGGCCGAGGGCTTGCGCGTCGCCGACGAGGGCGCGCAGTCGAGCGAGGATGCCCGCGCGGGCCTGCAGGCCATCCTCGAAGGCATCGACCTGCTCGATGGCTCGATCCGGAACGTGGCCAGCGCGAGCGAGGAGCAGGTCCGCGCCGTCCAGACCGTGACGGCGACGACGGCCCGGCTCGAGACAGAGAGCCGGACGATCGCGCGCGCGAGCACCGAGCAGACGCAGGCGACCCAGAGCCTCGCCCGCTCCGCGAACGAGATGCGCACGATGGCGAAGCAGACGCGCGATGCGACCGGCGAGCAGGCCAAGGCCCTGCGCGAGCTCGTGAAGGGCAACACGCAGCTGACCTCGAACGCCGAGAAGCTCAGCCGCTCGACGGAGGAGCAGGCGACGGGCGCGACGCAGCTGGCGCGCGCGGCCGTGCAGATGCGCGGGGCGACGCAGCGCACGACGACGGCGATGACCGAGCAGCTCCGCGGCGTGTCCACCATGACGACCGATGTCACGGACGTCTCGTCGACGATCCAGCGCATGGTCGCGGCGATCTCGGAGCAAGCGAAGGGCGCGTACGAGATCGCGCGGGCGATGGATGGCGCGCGGAAGCACGCGGTCCAGAACGCGCGCGGGATCGCGGAGCAGGCGCTCGCGGCCAAGGAGATCGAGGCCGGCATCCGCGACGTCTCGCGCATCTCGGCCGACATCACGCGGGCGAGCAGCGAGCACGCCGACGGCGCGGCCCTGCTCGCGAAGGACGCGGACGAGGTGCGCCGCATCGCGAAGCAGACAGCCCGGGCGATCGGAGAGCAGACCGACGCCCTCGCGTCGCTCGTCTTGACGGCCGCCCGGCAGACCACGACGATGCAGGCCGTGGCGCGCGCGACGGGCGAGCAGGTCTCGGCGACGAACTACGTGATGCAGTCGATCCGGGACATCCGCGGCCGGAGCCGCGAGATCACGGCCGCGCTCGCGGCGCAGGCGACCTCCGCCGTCGCGACGGCGAACGACGTGGCGGTCGTGACGCAGGAGATCGCGTCGATGCGCGAGGCGACCGCCGAGCAGGTGGATATGGTCGCGGGGCTCGCGCGGCGCTCGGGCGCGGCGGCGGACCCGGACGCGTGAGCACGCCGCAGAGCCTCAGCCTCCCCGACGCCGAGCGGCGCCGGCTGGAGCGGGCCGCCACGCTCGCGGCGGCCGGGGCGGCGAGCGTGGGCGAGCTGATCGGCATGCTGTCCGACGCGAGCTGGCCGGTGCGGCGCGCGGTCGTCGGGGCGCTGGCCGCGCTCGGCGATCCCGCGGTGGGGCCGCTGGTCACGTGGCTCCGCGACGGTCGCACGAGCGAGCACGCCATCGCGGCCGCGGTCGACGCGCTGTCTGCGGTCGCGGGCGAAGCGGCCACCCCGGCGGTGATCGCGCTCCTCGACGATCCGCGCCCGGCCATCGCCGCGGACGCCGCCAGCATCCTGGGGCGGCGTCGCGCCGCCGCCGCCGCCGCCGCGCTCGCGCAGGCCGTGTCTCACGCCGACGACAACGTGGCGCTCGCCGCCATCGAGGCGCTCGGGGCCATTGGCTCCACGCGCGCGGTGGACGCGCTGATCGCGGTCCTCGCGCAGCGGAGCTTCTTTCGCACGTTCCCGGCCCTCCAGGTCCTCGCGCGCACCGGCGATCCGCGCGTGGTCGAGCCCGTCGCGGCGCTGCTCGCCGACGAGACCTATCGCTTCGAGGCCGCGCGTGCGCTCGGGCGCACGGGGTTCGCGCAGGCCATTCGCCCGCTCGCGTCCCTCTTGCCGGGCGCCGGCGATGCGGTCGTGCGGCTCGTCGCGCTCGCGCTCTCGGATCTGCTGGCCCGCGCGGGCTGGACCGGCGCCACGGAGCACGTCACCGCGACCTTGCGCGCGGAGCTCGGGGAGGCGCTGACGCAGCTCGTGGGAGCGCTCCGCCGCGCGGATCCGACCGAGCGGGCCGCGATCGCGCTCGTCCTGGGGCGCATCGGCGACCCGAGCGTCTTGCCCGCGCTCGCGCACCTCCTCGACGACGCCGACGTCCGGGACGCGGCGACCGACGCGATCCAGCGGATCGGCCGGAGCCACGACGACGCGCTCGTCGAGACGCTGGCGCGCGGCGACGTCGCGACGCGCCTGGCGATCCTGCCGGGGGTTCACACCGGGCGCGCCGCCGCCGCCGTGCGCGCGCTCCTCGCCGACGATGACGCGGAGGTCCGCGCGCGTGCGTGCGAGGCCCTCGCGCGGATCGGCGACACGGCGGCCGTGCCCGCGCTGTTCGAGGCGCTCGCCGACCCGAGCCCGCGCGTCGCCCACGCGGCCACCGGCGCCATCCACTCGCTCGGCGTGGCCGACACGGGCGCGCTCACGCTCGCGGCCCTGCGCACGGGCTCGCCGGGCGTACGCCGGCACGCCCTCCGCATCGTGGCGTACCTCGGCTTCGACGGCGCGCTCGCCGACGTGCGCGCTGCCGCCGCCGATCCCGACATCCGGATCGCCGAGCTCGCGGTGGGCGCGATCGCGATGCTGGCCGACGACGGCGTCGAGGCCGCGCTCGAGGCCCTGGCGCACGACTCGCGCGACGGCGTGCGCGCGGCGGTGATGCGAGCCGCCGGCCTCCGCGGTGGCGCCGCCGCCCAGACGATGCTCGCGCTCGGCGTCCTCGACCGGGCGGCGTGGGTCCGCTACTACGCCTGCCAGGGGCTCGGGCGCATGGGCGACGCGGCGGCGCTCGGCCTCCTCACCGCTTGCCTCGCCGATCCCGCGCCGTTCGTGCGCGTCAGCGCGCTCGAGGCGCTCGGCCACCTCGATTCGCCGGGCGCCTGGGACGCGCTCGCCGCCGCGGCCGCGAGCCCGGACGCCGACGAGCGCCGCGCCGCGCTCACGAGCATGTCGCTCAAGCCGCGCGCCGCTGCCTTGCCGTTCCTGCTCGTCGCCGCCGCCGCCGAGGACCCGGCGACCCGGCTCATCGCGCTGCAGGGTCTCGCGCAGCGGGCCGAGCCGGCCGCGCTGACCACGCTCGCGGCCGCCGCGGTCGACGCGGTCCCCGAGATCCGGGACGCGGCCCTGTCGCTGCTCGGCGAGCGCGCCGATGCGCCCGCCGCCGCCGCGCTCGTCGAGCTCGCGGTCACCGCGCCGGCCGAGCACCCGGCCCAGCGCGCGCTCTCGCGGCCGGGCGAGGCGCGCACGCACGCGATCGCGGCGCGCCTGACGACGGCCGACGAGCCAGCCGCCGCGCG
>JANXOM010000107.1 GCA_025353585.1 Deltaproteobacteria bacterium | reverse complement strand
CGCCGGGCTGCCGGCGTTGTCGACCCGCGAAGCGCCAGCGTGGGACGCCACGTACGTCGCGCCGGAGCTGCTGGCCGGGGGCGCCGCGAGCGACCTCGCGGCCCTCGGTGAGGCGGGCCTCGATTCTGCGTCCGCGTCCTCGTCTTCATCTTCATCCTCATCGGGCGTCGCTGGTTCGTTCGTCGCTGGCTCGCTCGCCGCGAGCGGGCAGGGCGCCTTCGCGCCGGCCGCGCTCGCCGCCGAGTCATTTGCGCAGCAGCAAGCGCTGGTCCAGGCCATGCCCGCCATGACCACGCTGCGCTCGGCGCTGCTGTCGTGGGACGTCGAGGTTCCGGCCGCCGCCACGGCGACCGCGCCGTACGGCGCCACGTCGGTCGCGTCGTCCCGGGCGGCCGGCGCGGCGAGCCCCGCGGGCTCGGCCGGCACGGCGCGCAGCATGATCGAAGCGATGGCGATGCCGATGCTGAGTGACTCGCCGCAGGGCGCCGCCGCGATGTGGTCCGCGCCGGGCATGGTCGCCGATCGCGCGCAGAGCTGGTCGGTCGCGCAGGAGCGCTCGTCCGCGGACCTCTCGTTCGACTTCGTCACCCCCGAGCTCGTGCTCGCGGCGCGCGTGTACGGGCTCGGCCCGGCCGAGGCCGCGCAGGCTGCGCGCCTGGCGATCGCCGGCCCGGGCCAGCTGACCGCGATGGCCGGCATGGTCGATCGCACGTTCGTGCAGGCGATGGCCGCAGACGCCGAGCGGCGCGATGCCGCCACGGCGACGGCGCGTGCGATCAGCGCGTACCCCGTCACGGCGACGGGCGAGTCGGTCGCGACCGGTCGGCGCACGGCGATGGCCGCCGCGTCTGCTTCGCCCGCGGCCGCCGCCGCGATCGCCTCGGCCGCCACGGCCTCCGCCATGCTCGACGCCACGACGGCGGCCGCGGCTGCGACCTCGGTCGCCGCGCCGTGGTCGGCCGCGACCGTCGCGCCCGCGTTCGCGGCCGCGCTGCCGAGCACCGGGACGTCATTTGGCGTCGAGCGCCGCATGCCGCGCGGCGCGTTCCTCTGGCCGTCTGCGACCGTGGCCGCGCTGAACCTCAACGCCGCGGCGCCTGATGGCCAGATGTCGATGTCGGTGGCCGCGCTCGAGCTCCTGGCGGCGCAGGCGGTTGCCGAGATCGGCACCTACGCCGCGTTCACGGGCGAGCGGCCGGGCGCCCGTAGCGGCGGCGCCGATGCCGCCACGTCGGACGCCACGTCGGGCGCCACCGATTCGTCGACCGACACCGCTGTCGCGTCCAGCGCGCCCGACGCCTCCGCGAGCTCGCCGCTCGCCGCCGTTCGCGCGGCCGCCGCGGCCCGCGCGCCCGAGCTGGCTCCCCTCGCCGCGCTGACCGCGCGCGGCGACGTCCTCTCGGTCCCGATCGAGGCGAGCGAGCAGGACGTCCTCGCCGGCGCCACCGCGCTCGTTCCGATGGCGCGCCGCGCGCGCTTCGAGGCGATGTACGTCGCGCTCGGCCAGTCGCACGCGACCCGCGCGCTCTCGCCTGCGGCGCGCGCCGCGCGTGCCCTCGCGCTCGCCGGTCGCGGCGAGGACGCGCCAACGACCACCCGCGAGCGGGCCACCGCCGCGTGGGATGTCCTCCCCGTGGTCTACGCGATGGGCGACGCGGCGCCGTCGACCACGATCGAGACCGGCACCATGGCCGCGCGCCAGCACGCCGCGCGGCTGACGCAGCTCGGGCAGCCGGGGCAACCGGGCTCGCCGAACAGCCGCGCCACCTCCGCGCCGGGCACCGCGAGCTACGCCTTCGCCGAGCACGGCATCTCCGTCGATACGCGCCCCGGCCTGTCCGCGCTCTCCGCGCGCGCCGGCGAGGCCCTCGGTTCGTATGTCACGCCGACCGCGGCGCCCGCGCCCGCTCCGCAGGCATCCGCTCCCCGAGAGACCGGCGCCGTGCTCCGCGCGCCGACCGCCGCGCAGGAGCTCGTTCGCACCGGCCGCCCGTCCGGTCGCTACGGCGGCGGCGAGGTCGAGATCCCGACCTGGTTCGAGAACGCCGCGCGCCGCATGTTCGAGGACAAGGGCAACGTCTCCGACGGCATCTCGTTGTCCGAGCTGACGCTCGTGACCTCGGCCCCGCAGGCTCACATCGCCGCGTCGACGCGCTCGGCCCCGAGCGCCGCGCCCGCGGCCCCCTCGCCCGACTCCGGCGCGCCCGTCACCGCGGGCTTCGACATCGACAAGATCGCGCACGAGGTCTACCGCCAGATCCTCGTCCTCATGGACAACGCACGAGCACGCAACGGGGAGCCGTTCCTATGAGCTTCGAGCCCGCCTCAGCCAAACTCACCATCGCGAGCACCGACGGCGGTCCGCGGGTCCTGGCGCAGTACAACCCCAAGGAAGTTCAGATCGACAAGTCGATCCCTTGGAGCAAGGTCAACCAGGCCAACCAGTCGAACGACCAGGGGATCCATCTCGAGTTCACCGGTGCCGAGGGGCGCTCGATGAGCGTCGAGCTGCTGTTCGACGGCTACGAGACCGGCGGCGGCCTCGTCCTCGACTCGATCCAGGCGCTCGAGATGCTCGCGTCCGTCATCGACCCATCGTCCACCGACGAGAATCGCCGGCGACCGCACCTGTGTGTTGTGACCTGGGGCGCGGGCGGCATGCCGTCGTTTCGCTGCGTCATCGAATCGCTGTCGACGAAGTACACGATGTTCTCGAGCGAGGGCGCCGTCTTGCGCGCGACCTGCACCGTCAAGCTCAAGGAGGCCGACGTCGTCTCGATGAAGGGCGGAGGCAAGTAGCATGGCGAGCCAGGCCGCATCACCCGTCGTCAAGATCACCGTCGGCGGGAAGGACATCCCCGACGACCACTTCCTCGGCTACACGGTCGACAAGGACATGTACCAGCCGTGCATGGCGCAGATCGTCTTGACGAACCAGGGCGACGTCTACTCCAACGCGAAGGTCGGAGACGAGGTCGAGATCAAGGTCGGCAACGGCGAGACCTCGATCTACAAGGGTGAGGTCGTCGGCGTCGAGCCGACGTACAAGGGCGGCGAGAAGTCCCGCATGCTGCTCCGCTGCATGAACAAGTTCCATCGGCTCCTGCGCAAGCGGAAGTCGACGACGTACCAGGACAAGACCGATCAGGCGATCCTGAGCCAGGTCTGTCAGGACGCGGGGCTCACGCTCGACTGGAAGCACGAGAAGAGCATCACGTACAAGCACGTCTACCAGCACAACCAGAGCAACATGGAGTTCCTGCGCACGCGCGCGGCGCGCATGGGCTGCCACGTCTGGTGCGACGACACGACGCTGCACTGCAAGCAGCCCGACCTCGGGCAGGGGCCCGTCGCCGAGCTCAAGGTCGATCAGTCCTCGCAGGACGCCGTGCTGCGCCACTTCTCGCCGCGCGTGAACTCGTCGCACGTCATCAAGAAGATGACCGTGAAGGGCTGGAACCCGGAGACGAAGGAGCTGATCACCGGCGAGGCCAGCACCACGAGCTCACCGCTCGCGTCGAAGAGCCCGGTCGCCGGCTCCGGCGATCTCGGCAACGAGGACTCGTTCACGGTCGACACGCCGATCTGGAGCAAGGAAGAGGCAGACGCGATCGCGAAGGCGAAGCTGCAGGACGCGGCCCTCGGGTACATGACGGGCGAGGCCGAGGTCACCGGTGATCCGAAGTTCGATCTCGGCAAGGTCGTGAAGATCACCGCGAACGGCAACACGGGCAGCGACCCGTTCAACGGCAACTACTACATCATGGGCGTCACGCACCGGCACTCGGCGTCGAAGTCGCGCGATGGTGGCTACGTCACCGTCCTCCGGCTCGCGCGCGACGGTCAGGGCGGCTGATCGATGCGCGGCGGTGGACCACGCGCGGAGTCGCTCGACGCGGTCCAGTTCGGACTGCACTACGGCGTGGTGGTGCAGAATAAGGATCCCGACGGGCTCAACCGCATCAAGGTGAAGCTGCCGTGGCTCGACAGCGGCGACACCGACCAGTCCAATTGGGCGCAGCTGATGACGCCGATGGAAGGTGACAAGTTTGGCTGGCACTGCCTCCCTGACATCAACGACGCCGTCATCGTGATGTTCCTGCACGGCGACATCGCGCAGCCCGTGATCGTCGGCGGCGCATGGAGCACGCCCGACCATCCGCCCGAGGCGAACGAGGACGGTAAGAACAACTTCCGCGGGTACCGGAGCCGCGCCGGCCACCGGATGATTCTCGACGACTCTGGCAAGACGAAGGTCGTCATCGCCGACAAGACGGCGAAGAACGTCATCGGCGTCGGCGCGTTCGACAAGGACGGCGCGGGCCCCAACGTCTGCGCCGTCTACAAGCCGCCGATGTCCGGCGATGGCGGCGTGTCGATCTCGACGATGGAGGGCAAGCTCCTCATCACGTGCAAGCAGGGCACGCTCAAGATCAAGGCGGAGCAGAACATCAAGATCAACGTGCTCACGAGCGTCGACCTCAAGGCTGGCACCGAGCTCAAGATCGAAGGTCAGTCCGCGACGAAGATCACGTCGACCGCACCGAGCAACTACGACGCGCCGATGGTCAACATCGGATAGCGGCGCAACCGCACCGACCAACCCCGCATGAGCACGTTTCTTCCAGTCGATCGCGTCCAGCCTCGGGCGTCGCGTGGCAACAAGCTACGCGGCGTCCACACGGCGATCGTCGTGGAGAACACGGACGGCGGCGACAACCCGGGCTATCGCGTCAAGGTGAAGTTCCCGTGGATGGAGGACCAGGACACGACGTTCTGGGCTCGGATCGCCCTGCCGATGGCGGGCAAGGATCGCGGCGTCTTCACGCTGCCGGAGACCGACGACCAGCTCCTGTGCGTCTTCGAGCACGGCGACATCGACCGCCCGGTCGTGATCGGCGCCGTCCACAACAACAAGCAGAAGCCGCCCGAGACGAACGACAGCGGCAAGAACAACACGAAGATGATCAAGTCCCGCTCGGGACACCGGGTCATCTTCGACGACAAGCAGGGCAGCGAGAAGGTCACGCTCGTCGACAAGTCGAAGTCGAACAAGATCGTCCTCGACTCGGTCGCGAAGACGATCACCATCGAGTGCTCCGGTGACATCGAGATCACCGCGAAGCAGAACGTCATCATCTACAGCCAGTCGCTGAAGATCGGCACCGAGCAAGGCTTCAGCGTGAAGGGCCAGCAGGTGCTGAGCCACGCGCAGGCGACGTTCGGGCTCAAGGCGGGATCGCAGATCACGGTGAGCGGCTCCTCGGTCAGCACGAACTGCGCGCAGGGCCCGTCGTGTCAGGTCAGCGGTAGCGGCACGGGCTCGCTCGGCGGCGCCGAGGACGGCGGCCAGGCGGGTGATCAGGTCGCGGCCGGCGCGGGGGCGGGTGGCGCGGGTGCGGGGGCGGGGAGCGGCGGCGCGGGGAGCGGCGGCGCGG
>JANXOM010000226.1 GCA_025353585.1 Deltaproteobacteria bacterium | reverse complement strand
TGCCGAGCGTCAGCGCGCCGACGACGAGCCACGGCCAGCGCCGCGGCCGCGCGCGCACGGCCGGCGGCGTGCTCGGCAGCCGCAGGGGCGCCGACGGATTGGGGCCGAACGAGCTGCTCGGCGGGGCGGCGGCGACGAGGCGCTGCGAGACCGACGGCGCGGCGGCGACCGTCGCGCTGTCCACCGACGACGAATAGACCTCGTCCGGAAACTCGTCGAGCGCATCGGCGCGATACGCGTCCGCGACGAGCGGCGGGATCTCGCTCGTCGGCTTCGTGGAGGCCGCGCCGAGCTTGTCGGCGAGGATCGGCGAGAGCTCCTCCGTCTGCTCGCGCTCGCGCTCGCGCTCGCGCGTGATGGCGCGCGGCGGGAGCGGCGGCGGCGCCGCCAGGTGCGGCGTGGTCGGCCGGATGCCGACCCCCGGCTGGGTGCGCACGTCGATGATCGCCTTGGGCCGGCCGGGCACCACCTCGATCTCGGGCTCGGACGCGTCCTCGAGCAGCGGCAGCTCGTCGCCGAGCGCCGCGAGATCGGCCGCGAGCGCGGAGACCTCGCCGGTCGGCGGCCGGGGGCCCGGCGCGCCGAGCTTGACGGACGGGTCCGCGAGGCGGGGGATCGGCTGTCGCCCGGGCGCGAGGCTCGGCACGCCCGCCACGTCGGTCTGGATCCGGGCCCCGACGCGCGTGGCCGCGGGCTCGGCCTCGCCGTCGGCCGAGCCGGGCCGGCGGAACGGCGGGATCGCCGGGATGCTGCGCGGCGCCGGGATCGGCGGCGGCATCACGCCCGGCATCGTGGTCATCGGGCGCTGGAGATCGGGGACCGTCGCGGCGGTGTCGACGGACGCCGAGTCGCGCGTCGGGGCACGCAGCGGCGCCGGCCCGGGGACCTCGATGTCAGGGCGCACGTACTGCGAGGTCTCGGGCTCCGAGCCCCGCGACGCATCTCGCGAGGAGTCCCGTCCGAGCGTCGCGACCTCGTCCGCATCGAGGCGCGCGACCGGCCCGGTCCCGATGTTGAGGGCGAGCACGCCCGACATCTGGTTCTCGTGCAGCTCGGCGAGCCGCTCGAGCGTCAGCTTCACCTGCGCGCCGATGTCCTTGCGCGAGCCCGGGACGGGCGCGACGCGGAGCGCGGCGTCGAGCGCATCGGCGAACGCGCGCGCGTCGGGGAACCGCTCGAACGGCGAGCGCGCCAGGCAGCGCTGCAGCACGCGTACGATGGGCCGCGGCAGCGCCGGCTCGGCGGGCGGGCCGGCCATGATCGCCTGCGCGACCTGCTGCGGGGTCTCGCCGCGGAACGTGCGCTGCCCGGTGACGAGCTCGTACGCGAGGACGCCGAGCGCGAACACGTCCGTCGCGGCCGACGTCGCCTCGGCGGCGAGCTGCTCGGGGGCGAGGTACGCGATGCGGCCGGCGAGGCGCGGTGACTCCGCGGGCTTCGGCGGCAGCGTCGCGGCGAGGATCGCGAAGTCCGTGACCTTCACGTCACCGTCGGCCGTGACGATGACGTTCGTCGGCGAGAGGCCGAGGTGCGAGATGCCGCGGCCATGCGCGTAGCCGATCGCGCGCGCGACCTGCGAGACGAGCGCGAGCACGCCGCCCGCGGGCAGCCCGGCGCCGGCGAGCTTCGCCTCGGCCGCGAGTCGCATCGCGTCGAGCCCCGCGACGAGCTCGACGGCCGTGAACGTCGTGCCTTGCGCGACGCCGAACTCCGTCATGCGCGCGATGCGCGGGTGCTCCAGGCTCCCGTAGGCGCGCGCGCCCGCGGACAGCGCCTGCGCGGCGGCCGGCGTCGCGGTGACCTCGGGCAGGAACCGCTTGACGGCGAACTGCCGCTCGAAGCCGGCGACGCCGAAAACTTTTGCGCGCCAGACCGCCCCGGTCGGGCCAGCCCCGACCGGCTCGAGCAGCTGATAGCGCCCGACGCGCTCGGTGGCGCTCGCTGTCGATTCCGTCACCGGCGTCGAATCTTACCCGACGTGATCGCGATGACGCGACGCGTTGCCTAGGAAGTTGCGCTCGGGGCGTGAAGGATGGGATCACCGAGGTATGGCGAGGCGTAAGTCGACGATTCCGGAGCGATCGAAGATCGAGCGCGCAGGCACGCACGCGTTCGCGCGGCGCACCAAAGGCGCCGATGACAAACCTGCCGACGGGGATGACGAGGGTGATGACAAAGTGAAGGACGCACCGTCGGAGAGCCGCGAGCTGCCGGTGGCGGAGGGCGGCGCCGCCGCGGACGCCGCCCAGGCCGAGCCGACGGCCGACGCGAAGCCCGAGGACGACGCGGGCGCCTCCAGCGACCCGTCCGCGCCGGCGCCGGCCGCAGCCGAGCCGGCCGCAGCCGAGCCGGCCACAGCGGAGCCGGCCGCAGCCGAGCCGACCGCAGCCGAGCCGAGCGCAGCCGAGCCGACCCGCGTGCGCTCCGAGACGGTGATGATGCCGAAGGACGCCGCCCTCGGCGCTCCGCCGGATCTGCCGGGCGGCGTCGAGGATCCGACGAACATGCCCGGCCCGCGGAACATCCCCGCCGGCGACCCGAACGACCCCGCCGCCGCCCCCGGCTTCGTGCCCAAGGGCGATTCGCGCTCGCTGCGCCGCGGGACCGAGTTCGCGCTCGTGTACCGCATGCAGACGTTCCTGATCAGCCGCTTCGGCGTCATCGGGACCCGCGGGCAGTGGCGGGTGGTCGAGTATCCGACCCCCGGCGCGGCGGGCAATAGCTACGCGCGCGAGACGTCGAGGTACACGTCCGAGGGCTACTCGGACTATCGTGGCTAGCAGTTCGTCCCCGATGGCAGAGAACGAGAAGAAGTCCTCCTGGCTCGTGCGCTGGGCGCTCGAGGCGCCGCAGCGCTGGCTCGGCCGCCGCAGCACGATCGGCCAGGACGTCACCGGCGCCGCGGATGGCCTCGGCTACCTGCGCCACCTCGTGCGCGGCAATCGCGTCGCCCGCGGCGCGGTGTTCGGCGATGTCGCGCGGGACCAGCCGCCGATCCTCCTGATCCACGGCTTCCTCGGCACGCGCGGCTCGATGTACATGCTCGAGCGCCGGCTCGTCGACGACGGCTTCGTCGTCGTGTCCTTCAACATCGGCACGCTGAACGTCCGCGACATCCGCCGCTCGGCGTTCCTCATCCACCGCAAGATCGAGCGCATCCTCGCCCAGACCCCGTCGCAGAAGATCGACATCCTCGGCCACTCGATGGGCGGCCTCATCGGCCTCTACTACGTCAAGAAGCTCGGCGGCCATGCTCGCGTCCGCAAGCTCATCATGATGGGCACCCCGGTCCGCGGGACGTGGATTGCCCTCGCTGGCGTCGCGACCCTCGGCCTGTGGTCGACGTCCTCCTGGCAACTCTTGCCGCGCAGCCGCTTCCTCGACGAGCTGGCCCAGGGCCCGCTGCCGCCCGGGACCGAGGTCCACACGATCGCCGCCGCGCGCGACTGGGTCGTCCCGCTGTCCACGACCCGGGTCCCCGGCGCCAGCGCTACCACGGTCCCCCTGGGCCATTCCAGCCTCGTGGTTTCCGAAGAAGTCTACCGCCGCGTCGTCCACACGCTCCGGCCCGCGCCGACGGAGCACAGGTCGTCGCCCGGCAACGAACATGAGCCCGACGAGTGAGAGGAGCCGCCGCTAGTTGCGCGGTGTGTCCATCCAGCACTAGAATTTTGCAGCCGAGTGGAGCGCGCTCCGCGGCTTTCGCATGCTCATGACCGACCGTCCTCGCTTCGCATTGCGCTTCATCTCGGGCAAGTACCAGGGTGGGGAGTTCCCGCTTCGTATGAACCGGGAGATCATCATCGGTCGCTCGAGCGATCTCGACATGGTGCTCGTCGAGGACATGGTCTCGCGTCGCCACGCCAAGATCAGCTCGACGGACGCGGACGTGTTCATCCAGGACATGGGCTCGACGAACGGGACGTTCGTCAACGGCGAGAAGATCGCGGGCCGCGCGCAGCTGGCCGAGGGCGACCGCATCCTCGTCGGCACGTCGATCATCAAGGTCGTCGGCGTCGAGGGCAGCGTCGCCCAGCAGACGGAGGCCGAGGCGCGGCGCCGGCTCGAGGCGGGTGCGCAGCAGCGCCAGCAGACGCAGGGGCGCCCGATGTCCGGCGTCATCGAGGAGATCCCGCTCCCCGATCTGCTGCAGCTCCTCTCGACGAGCCGCAAGAGCGGCGTCCTCACGATCAACAACGGCGTCTCGATCGGCAAGATCTACCTCCGCAAGGGCGCGATCTACTTCGCCACGATCAACGACGACTTCGCCGTCTCGCCGCAAAAGGCGATCTACCGGATGCTCACGTGGGCGACGGGCACGTTCGAGCTCGAGCCGAGCGTCGAGATGCAGGTGATGGAGGAGATCCAGGAGTCGACCGAGGGTCTGCTCATGGAGGGCGTCCGCCAGCTCGACGAGTTCCGCAATCTGCAGAAGTCGTTGCCGCCGCTCGGCTCGCCGCTCGCGGTCCCGACGCCGCTCGCCGGCAAGCTGCGCGAGCTGACGCCGAGCGAGCTCGACACGTTCCAGCTCGTCCTCGATCACGGGCAGCTGCAAAAGGTGCTGGATAACTTCCCGGGCACCGATCTCGACGCCGCGCAGAACATCATCTCGTTGATGAAGCGCGAATTCGTCGTCGTGCCATAGTCGCGGCGTGACGGCGTCCGCTCCGCTCCGCGAGGCCGCGTCGGTGATCCTGCTGCGCCGGCGGCTGCCGACCGCCGACGACGGAGCAACGCCCCCCGCGCGCCCGTGCTTCTTCGAGGTGCTGCTGCTGCGCCGGACCCGTGGCGCCTCGTTCATGGCGCAGGCGTACGTGTTCCCGGGCGGCGCGACCGACGAGGGCGAGGACGCGCGGACGGCGGCGGCGCGCGAGCTGTTCGAGGAGGCGGGGATCCTGCTCGCCCGCGATGCGGAGCGCGACAACGCGGACACGCTCGAGGCGCCGAGCCAGGACACGCTGCGCGCGAAGCTCCTCGCCGGCGAGCCCGCGGCCAAGCTCCTCGCGAACGCGGGCCTGGCGTGGTGGACGGAGGCGCTCGTGCCGTGGGCGCACTGGATCACGCCGTCGATCGAGAAGAAGCGCTTCTCGGCGCGGTTCTTCGTCATCGAGCTGCCGCACGGGCAGGAGCCGAGCTACGACGACCGCGAGACGGTGGACCTCGTGTGGGTCACGCCGGCCGAGGCGCTCGCGCGGTCCGCCGAGCTCCGGCTGCCGCCGCCGCAGGTGCGGACGTTCTGGGAGCTGTCGGAGCTGACGACGGTCGAGGCCGTGCTCGACGCCGGCCGCGTCCGCGCCGAGGAGCCGCACCCGATCATGCCGCGGCTCGCGCAGCTGCCCGAGGGCGCCGCGCTGCTCCTGCCCTGGGATCCCGCGTACACCGACGGCGGGACCGGCGAGGGCACGCCGCTGACGTATCAGCCGAGCTGGGCCACGGGCCCGAGTCGCTTCACGATGGAGGCGGGCGCGTGGATCCACGCCGTCGCACCTGGTTCGACGAGCGCGGGCTAGCGCGCGCGGACGCCGAGGCGTCGCTGCCCGTGTACGCGGGCGCGATGCACTACTGGCGCGTGCCGCCGGCGCAGTGGGACGCGGGGCTGCGCGCGCTGCACGGGCTCGGGTTCACGTGCGTGGAGACGTACGTGCCGTGGCGCGTCCACGCGCCGACCGCGACGAGCTTCGACTGGCGCGGCGGGCGCGAGCTCGGGCGCTTCATCGACGCGGCCGGCGCGCGCGGGCTCTCGGTGATCCTGCGGCCGGGCCCGCACGTCAACGCGGAGCTGACGAGCTTCGGGATGCCGGACTGGGTGCTCGGCGAGGCGGCGTGTCAGGCGCAGACGGCGCGCGGGACGCCGGCGTGGTTGCCGTCGCCGCCGCGGGCGTGGCCGATCCCGTCGTACGCGAGCACGGCGTTCCAGGCCCGCGTGCGCGCGTGGTACGCGGCGGTCGCCGAGGTGGTGCGGCCGCGCCTCGCGCCCGAGGGCCCGGTCGTCGCGCTCGGCGTCGACAACGAGGCGCAGCTGTTCTTTCGCCTCGGCGCGTACGACCTCGACTATCACCCCGACGCGCTCGCGTGGTGGGCCGAGGAGGGGCAGGGCGAGGCCCCGCGCGCGTGGGACGCGTCGCGGCCGGCGGCGTGCGCCGCGTGGGTGCGGTGGAAGGATCGCTACGTCGCGCGCGGGCTCGGCGTGTTCGCGGGCTTCCTCGACGAGGTCGGGCTCGGCGGCGTGGCGCGGTTCCACAACCTGCCGCCGGGACCGCACGGGCTCTACGATCTGCGCGGCATCCAGGCCGCGATCGGCGGGCCCGTGGGCATCGACAGCGGGGGCTCGTCCCGCGCTGGCAGCGGCGCCGACGGACGGGGCGGTTCGCACGACAGCGGGGGCTCGTCCCGCGCTGGCAGCGGCGCCGACGGGCGGGGCGGTTCGCACGACAGCGGGGGCTTGTCGCGCGCTGGCAGCGGCGCCGACGGGCGGGGCGGTTCGATCGATGCGTACACGCCGCGCGCGGACTTTCCGGCGCTGCGGCGGCGGGCGCTCGCGTGCGTGGGCTCGGCGCGGCCGATCCCGATCGGGTTCGAGGTGGGCGTCGGCTGGATGCCGTGGCTGCCGCCGCTCGACAGCGGCGACGACGTGACGCGCGAGCGCGACCAGCTGCTCGTGCTGCTCGCGGCGGGCCTGCGCGGGTTCAACGTGTACATGGCGGTCGAGCGCGACCGGTACGCGGGCGCGGCGATCGCGCTCGATGGCCGCGTCGAGCCGCACGCGACGTGGCTGCGTCCGCTGCTCGCGGCGCTCGCGGAGGTCGACTGGCCCGCGCTGCGGCGCGCCGCCGTGATCGCGCTCGTCGCGTGCAAGGCGGACGCGCGGTTCGGGCTCGCGTCGAGCCTGCTCGATCCGATGACGCCGGTCGTCGCGGAGCTGCTCGGCCTCGGGCCCGGCGGCAGCGCGGAGCTCGGGCGCGATCCGGCGGCGATCGCGGCGCGGCGCTGGCAGGACGCGGTCGCGCGCGCGCTCGAGCTGGCGCAGGTGCCGTACGTCATCGTCGACGAGGGGACGCCGGACGCCGAGCTCGCGCGTTATCGCGCCGTGATCGTGCCGACGCCCGGCGGGCGCGTGGACCGCGCGCTGTGGGGCCGGCTCCGCGCGCTGGCGGAGGCGAAGACCACGCGCATCGTCATCGGCCCGATCGCGCCGACGCGCGACGAGCTGGACGAGCCGCTCGCCGACGCGACCCCGGCCCGCGGGCTCGGCAAGCTCGCGGCCGCGTCCCTGACGGATCTGCCGGGCCTCGCCGACGATCTGGCGGCCCTCGCCGGCGAGCCGACCGACAGCTGGCAGGTCGAGCGGCCCGACGACGTCCGCTGCTTCGTGCACGCCGACGCGGCCGGCGCGGCGCGCGTGCTGTTCGTGATCAACGATGGCGACAAGGCCTGCTCGGCCGTCCTCCTGGCCGACGATCACGTGCTGCGCGACGTCTTCTCTGACGAGGTCCTCCGCATCAGCGCCGGTCGGGTCGGCATGGCGTTGCCCGCCCGCGGCGTGCGCATGTTCATCGTCGAACGATGACGCTCGCGCTCCCGGATACCGCCAAGCCGCCACGAGCGCCAAGCCAGCGCCAGCGCCGAGCCAGAGCCTCTGGGGCTTCGCCCTCACCCCTCCGACCTGGGCTCTAACTTGGCGCTCGTGGCGGCTTGGCGGTTGAGCTGAGCGAGGGAGCTAGCTCTTCTTCTCCTCGAGCTCGGCCATGATGGCCGGCATCTCGGCCGTCAGGCTGCCGCCATCGTGCTCGGTCTGTTTGATCTTCTGCGCGAGCTCGCCCGCGATGACCTGCGCGTCCGCGGCCTGGGTGCCCGCCGTCAGCTTCTCGTACAGGTCCTCGGCGCGCTCGTCGCGCTTGCGCTCGAGCTCGAGGTCCGGCTGGCCGGGCAGATCGACGCGCAGCTGGCGCACCAGCATCTGCATGCCGGCCGCGATCGGCAGCGCCAGCAGCGCGCCCAGCACGCCCAGCAGCGTGCCGCCGATCAGGAGCGCGATCAGCACGAGCGCCGGCGAGAGGCGCAGCACGCGGCCGTACACGCGCGGCACCAGGATCCGGCTCTCGAACTCCTGGTAGAGCATCCCCACGCCGAAGACCGCCAGCATCGTCAGCGCGCCGCGCTCGGAGACCGCCGCGACGGTCGGCGCGGTCGCGACGTAGCCGCCGACGAACGGGATGATGTCGGTCATCCCGGCGAAGATCGCGATCGAGAGCGCGTTGTCGACGCGCATCGCCGTCATCAGCGCGAACATGAACACCGTGATCGCGACCGACGTGATCACCTGGCCGCGCATGTAGCCGCCGACGATCACCTTCAGCTCCAGCAGGATGCGCGCGAGCTTCACGTGGTGATGCCGCGGCACGATCGCGTACAGGAGGCCCTTCGCGTGCCGGGGATCCGCGAGCAGGTAGATCGCGAGGAACAGCGTCGTGACGCCGTAGCCGAGGACCCCGAGCAGGTCGAACGAATAGCCCGCCAGCCGCACGACGACGTCGTTGATCGGCAGGTCCTTGACCTCCTTGACGAACGGCTGCGACCACTTGTGCGAGCTCAAGACCCCGACGAGCTTGTCGCGGTTCTTCGGCAGGCCCTCGACGATCTGCTGCAGCTCGGTCAGGAGTGGCGGGACCGAGAGCAGCAGGATGCCCACGAACCCGGCCGTGAGCGCGGTGAACACCAGCGCGAGCGCCCAGCCGCGCCGCAGGCCGCGCCGCTCGAGCCACGCGACCATCGGATCGAGCGTGCCGACCAGCACGAGCGCCACCGTCACCACGACGACGACGGTCCAGAGCTGCCAGACGATCCAGATGCCGAAGACGGTGAGCGTGACGTAGAGGAGCGTGCGAGGCGCGATCTCGATCCGCAGGGTGCGGCGCTCGGGCTCGGGCTCGGGGCTCCCCGCGCTCACATCGTCACGAGAAGTCGCTCACGGGGCGACCGGGGGCCGGTCCGGTCGGCTCGTCCTCGACCACCAGCACCGGGCGCAGCTGACCGAACAGCTTCGCGACCGCCGCGACCACCTCCTCCGGATCACACGGCTTTGGCAGGAACGCGGCGGCGCCGATGCGCGCCGAGATCTCGGGCGCGCTTGGCGAGCCCGAGACGAGAACGATCGGCGCCGCGTCCGGCAGCGCCTCGATCGCGCGCGCGAGCTCGACGATGCCCACGCGCGGATCGTACGTATCGATCACGACCGCGCCGATCCCGCCTTCGCGGAGGAGCGGCAGCGCATCCCGCGCCCCGCGGGCGGTGATGACCTCGTGCCCGGCGTCCTCGAGCGCCGCCGTCCACGCCCCACGCGTTTCAGGATCGCCTTCGACGACGAGGATACTACCCACGCGCGGAGCGTACCCCACATCACACGAGCAATGCGGTACGAACGGAATTTTGAACCGCCTGGACGCGAGAACGCGCTCCAGAACCGCTCGCCGGCGTCGGAGCCCGCCGGGTGAGCGGGCGCCTCGGGCGCCTCGAGCCGATCGATGTACCGCCGGCTGCGCTAGGTGCCGTCGCTGCTGGGCGGCGGGTTCGACTTCCGCTTCGCGCGCTCGTGACCCTCGGCCCAGCCGATCTCCTTGGTCAGCTGCATGGCGTCGGACATCTGTGCCGAGAGCCTGCCCGGCACCACGACGGCCGCGCGCGGCGTGTCGCTGAGAAGCAGCTCCGCGGTGGCCCGGCGGTCGCCCAGCGAGCGCATCTCCGTGATCGCGGCGGACCGATAGCGGTCCGCCTTGCCGCCGAGGCCCGCCTTGTCGCAGAGCTGCGCGAGGAGCTGCTGCACGCGGGCCGCGCCGAGCCGCGACTTCACGCGCTGCGCATGGAGGAGCGCCGCCTCGGCGAGCCGGAGCGCGCGATACGCGTCGCCGGCGCTATCGATGATCTGGGCCTGCGCGCGCAGGATCCGCCAGAACGACTCGGGGCCATCGATCGCCGAGAAGCCCTCGCCGAGCGTGACGAGGTCGATGCACTCGACGAGCTCGCGGTTCGCGCCCTCCGAGTTGCCGGCGCGCAAGAGCGCCGTCGACAGGTCGAGGTAGAGCTCGCACACGAGGTTCATGTCGCCCGAGCCGATCGCCCGGCCGACGCCGCGCCGGAGCGCCGCGATCGCACCTTCCGTATCGCCCTCGGACAGCGCGATGGCCGCGCTCGCGCGATCGACCATCGCCACGAGGTAGGGCGCGCTCGACCAATCGCGCGCCTCGGCGAGGATGCCGCGGGCGAGGGCCGTCTCGCCGCGCGTCCGCAGCACCTCGGCGAGCTTCACGGACATCGACACGAACGATGGCTCGGCCGCGCCGTCGTCGTCGCCGAGGTGTACGACCTGCCGCACCGCGACCAGCGCGCGGTAGTAGTACTGACCGGCGCCGGCGTCGTCGAGCTGCTCGGCGGCGTAGTCGCCCGCCTTGCGCAGCATGCGGACGGCGTCGACCGCGTGGCCCGCGAGATCGTGGTGGTGGCCGAGGAGCCCGACGTCCGGCGAGAGCGCCTGGACGGCCGTCGCGGCGGCGGCGTGGAGCGACCGGCGCACGTCGGCCGGCGTGGCGTCGTAGACGACGTCGCGCACGAGGCGGCTCTTGAAGACGAGCTCGCCCGACGGGTCGAGACCGAGGAGGCCGTGGGCCTCGGCGTCCGCGAGCGCGGGCTCGAGCTCGGCGGAGGTCATCATCATGCGCAGGTGGTCGAGCTGCGGCTCGGTGCCGAGCACGGCGGCGGCCTGCAGGACGTCCATCGTTGACTTCGGCAAGATCGACAGACGCGCGGCCACGAGATCCGGCAAGGAGCCGACCGTATCCTCGGCGCGACCGCCCTCGAGCAGGTAGCGCACGACGTGCTCGAGGTGACCCGGGTACGCGCGCGTGGTCTCGAACAGCTGCTGCACGGACGGCAAGCCGCGGACGCCGGCCGCCTGGAGCTCGTCGACGATGCTCGCGAGATCGCCGGCATCGAGCGCGCCGACCTCGAGCCGCGGCACGGTCGCCGGCCACTGCGCGCCGAACGCGGTCTGCGCCGTCATCACGAACGGGGGCAGCGCGAGCTCGCCGACCTCGGTGGCGCGCCGGAGGATCTCGAGGCTCGGGTGGTCGAACCGGTCGATCTCCTCGCACACGATGGCGACCGGGCCGGCGGCGGCCGCCCGCTCGAGCGCCCGCAGCGCCGACCACACCATCTCGCGGCGGCGGACGGGCGGCTCGAGCTCGAGGAGCGAGGTCGGGTGGCCGAACAGCTGGGCGATCCCCGGGAGGTCGCGCTCGTTGAGCCCGACGTCGAGCACGGCGTCGCGGAGCTCGACCTCGCTCGATACCGGCGGCAGCTGGAGGATCGCGGCGAGCAGCGAGCGGATCGGGTAGTACGGCGCGGCGAGGCCGCTCGGGTCGGGGCCGACCTGATAGATCACGCCGCCATCGCTCGCGAGCTGCGCGTACGCGGCGCGGAGCAGCGAGCTGCGGCCCGAGCCCTCGGTGCCCATCACGAGCAGGCCGGCCGTCGGGCCCGGCGCGCGACGGAAGTGCGCGAGCAGCTGCACCATCTCGGCGTGGCGGCCCGAGAACGGTAGCGGCAGGACGTCGGCGAGCTGCGGCGGCGGGCTCGTGATCTCGAACGTCTTGGAGACGCGGCCCCGCGGGGCGCCGCACTCCGCGCAGAACTTGAAGCGCGGCGCGCACTCGGCGCCGCACGCGGCGCAGCGATCGGCGGCGGGCGCGACCACCGCGATCTTCGGGCGGACGCGGAGCAGCGCCGCCCGCATGTCCATCGCGCTCGCGTACCGATCCGCCGGGTGCTTGGCGAGGGCGCGCGAGACGATCGCGTCGAGCTCCTTCGGCACCGAGTCGCGGCGCGTCGAGAGCACCGGCGGCACGGCCTTGAGGTGGTTCGCGAGGATCTCGGTGGTCGAGCCGGCGAAGAACGGCGTCTTGTACGCGAGCAGCTCGTACAAGATGATGCCGACGGCGTAAATATCCGACGCGAAGCTCGGCGGTGCCCCGCTGATGACCTCCGGCGCCATGTACTCCGGCGTGCCGCTGATCGACCGGTCTTCGCTGTCGCGCGCGACGCCGGTGACGAGCCGCGCGATGCCGAAGTCGACGATCTTGACGATGTCGAGGCCGGCCCGTCGCTGGTCGAGGATGATGTTATCGGCCTTGAGGTCGGCGTGCACGACGCCGCCGAGGTGCGCTTCCTCGATGCCGGCGAGCGATTGCGCGACGATGTCGATGACGCGATCGACCGGCAGCGGGTTTTCGTTGACGAGGAGCTGCGTCAGCGTCGGGCCCTTGACGTACTCCATCGCGAGATAGAGGAGGCCGTCGGACGCCTGGCCGTAGTCGATGATGGAGACGCAGTTCGGATGGTTGAGGCGTGACGCGGAGGTGGCCTCGTCGCGGAACCGCTTGACCATGCGCGAGTCCGCGCTGAGGTCCTCGGAGAGGATCTTCACCGCGATCGTGCGACCGAGGGCCAGTTGCTCGGCCTTGTACACGGCGCCGCTGCCGCCGATGCCAATGCACGCGGTGAGCTTGAACTTGTCGCCGAGCACGCGCCCGACGAGCTTCAAGCTCTTGGAGACCTGGTCCTGGACACTGCTCATACGAAACCCCGCCGCCCCACCGCGACGAGCTGGTTTTGTCTCACAGAGTCGCCGCGCAAAGCCGCCAAAAACTAGGCTCGCTCGATAACAACAGCGATCCCCTGGCCGACGCCGATGCACATCGAGGCGAGGCCAAATTGGCCCGACCTCTGCTGCAGCTCGAGCATCAGGGTCAGCACGATGCGCGCACCGGACGCGCCGAGGGGGTGCCCCCACGCGATCGCGCCGCCATTGACGTTGACGCGCTCCGGGTCGAGGCCGATCTGCTCGATGCACGGCAAAGCTTGCGCGGCGAACGCCTCGTTCAGCTCGGCCAGGTCGATCTTCGACGCCGCGAGCCCCGCCCGCGCGAGGGCCTTCTTCGCGGCCGGGATCGGCCCGAGGCCCATGTAGCTCGGCTCCACGCCGGCCGCGGCGCCGGTGATGTAGCGCGCCTTCGGCGTCAGCCCGAGCTCCTTCATCGCCTGCTCGCTCGCGAGGAGCACGCACGCCGCGCCGTCGTTGAGGCCCGAGGAGTTGCCGGCCGTGACGCTCCCGCCGGGGTCCTTCGTGAACGCGGGCTTCAGCTTCGCCAGCTGCTCCGGCGTGGTGTCCACGCGCGGCTGCTCGTCGGCGGTGAGCAGGATCGCGGCGCCCGTCTTCTTGTCGGTGCCGGTCTGGACGGGCGTGATCTCCTGGGCCGCGCGGCCCGAGGCGATCGCCTTGCCGGCGCGCTGCTGCGAGAGGAGCGCGAACCGGTCCTGCGCCTCGCGGGTGACGCCGCACTTCACCGCGACCTTCTCCGCCGTCTCGCCCATCGAGATCGTGCCGTGCAACTCGGTCATCTTCGGGTTCACGAAGCGCCACCCGAGCGTGGTGTCGAACATCGGCGGGTTGCCGCGGGCGAACGCCTCGGTCGGCTTGCCCATCACGTACGGCGCGCGGGTCATGTGCTCGACGCCGCCGGCGATGACGAGGTCGGCCTCGCCGTTGGCGATCAGGCGCGCCGCGTCGGCGATCGCCTGCATGCCGGAGCCGCAGAGGCGGTTGACGGTGACGCCGGGCACCGAGACGGGCAGGCCCGCGAGGAGAGCGGACATGCGCGCGACGTTGCGGTTGTCGTCGCCGGCCTGGTTCGCGCAGCCGAACACGACCTCGTCGATCCGGTCGGCGGGGATGCCGGTCTTCGCGACGAGCGCCTTGATCACGGCGCCGCCGAGGTCGTCGGCGCGGACGGGCGAGAGGCCGCCGCCGTACTTGCCGAACGGGGAGCGGAGACCATCGATCAGGTAGGCGGCGCGGGCGCTCATGGAGGCTCCATGTCTACCAGATGGCCGAATATTTGCCCCGCGGATCCCGGCTCTCTAGGGTCGGGCCATGATCCACCACACGGAGAGCCTCGCTGACCACGATGTGAGCTGGCTCGCGATCCGGCAGCCGGCCGTGGTGCGACTCCTCGAGCGGGAGCTCGCCTCGCCCGACAACGACGCGTTCGCCGCCGGCCTCGCGCTGGCCTGCCGCGTCCTCGCGGGCCGCACGCCGCTCGGCGAGCTGCGCCTCGACCACGCGTCGCTCGCGACCGGCATGGCCGCCGTGCGCAGCGGCCGCTGCGACCGCGCGATGGTGCGCTCGCTCCGCGATCAGATCGACGAGCTGCCGGTCGCGCTCACGCGCGCCGAGCAGGACGCGGTGGCCACGACGATCGCGGCCGTGATCTGGGCCGTCCTCGACGCGAGCGTGCGCGACCTCGACCTCGACGAGACCCTGGTCGCCTGATGTCGCTCCGGGGGGTGATGGTGGTGGCCGCGCTCGGCGCAGCCGGATGTGGGTTCTCTCCGAGCGGCGCGGCCGGCGATGGCGGGCACCCGACGGACACGCCGATCGCGATCGACGCGCCGCGAGTGGGCAGCGACGCCGGCCGCGACGCCGGCTCCGGCCGCGATGGCGGGACCGCCGCGCCGCGCGTCGCGCGTGACCTCGTCCTCGGCGCGGGGCGGCTCTCCGTCGGCCCGATCACCGCGGACATCCAGCTCGGCGCCGGCCCCCAGGCCACGCACCTGACGGCCGGGACCCTCGCGATCGACGGACAACCGGTGGTCACACCATGAGGCACGCGATGAAGCTCTGGATTCCTCTTGCGGCGGCCCTCTTCGCCTTCACCTCGCTCGCCTCCGTCGCGGGCGCCGACAGCCCGGTTCCGACGACGATGTCGTTCGTCGCCCGGCTCGCCGAGGGTGGCGCCCCGCTCACCGGCACGCACGACTTCCAGCTCGACCTGTTCGACAGCGCGAGCGGCGGCCTGTCGAAGTGGAGCGAGGCCCACCCGGGCGTCGTCCTGCCGGTCGATGGCGTGTTGTTTCTCGAGCTCGGCACCTCGGTGCCGCTCGACCAGACGGTGTTCGACGGTTCGCCGCGCTTCCTCGAACTCGCGATCGACGGCGTCACCTCGGGCTCGCGGATCCAGGTCGGCAGCGCGCCGTACGCCGTGCGCGCGGGCACCTGCGCGACGGCCACGACCGCCACCACCGCGACCACGGCCACGAACGCGACGCAGCTCGCCTCGCACCCCGTCGGTGACTTCCAGCTCCGGATCGCGACGGGCTGCCCGAGCGGCTCGACGATCCAGAGCATCGACGCGAGCGGCGCCGTCACCTGCGCGGTCGATCGCGACACGTTGTTCGCGGCCGGCGGCGGGCTCGTGCTCAATGGCACGACGTTCAGCGTCGACACGGCGGCGATCCAGGCGCGCGTGACCGGCACGTGCACGGCCGGCAAGTACATCCAGGCGATCGACGCGGCCGGCGCCGTCACGTGCGCCGTCGACGCGAACACGCTGTTCACGGCCGGCACGGGGCTCACGCTCGCGAGCACCAAGTTCGCGGTCGACACCACCGTGATCCAGGCTCGCGTCGCGGGCACGTGCGGCACCGGCTCGGCGATCAGCTCCGTCGGCGCGGACGGCAACGTCGTCTGCGAGTCGAACGTTCAAAACCAGAGCGCCGCCGCGCAGGCCGCGAGCGTGTTCATCAGCGGCGTCCTGCGGACATCCGCGCTCGCCCGGCTCGGCACCGAGTCCAGCACCACCGACGCGCCGACCGGCAACCTGTCCGACTACGGCGGCGTCGTCGTGCGCCGCATGGTCAGCAGCACCGGCACGGCCGGCTCCGTCATCGCGCGGACCGACGCGATCGCGCTGACCCGCGGCGCGACGGCGACCACGCTCAACGTCACGTTCGCCACCGCGCCGCTCGGCGTCGTCGCCTCGGTCGAGTGCTGGGGGACGACGAGCACCGGGGCCCCGGCCCAGGCGTCGCTGTCGCTCTCGGCCGCCGACACCTGCTCCACGCCGCCCTGCTCCCAGCAGGTCTTCGCCACCAACTCCCAGATCGCCGGCCTCACCTGCATCCTCGGCGGCATCGGCCACACGACCTCCGTCACGATGCACCGAACCGGCGCCACCTGGACCGGCTTCCTCACCTCCGACTTCAATCAGTAACCCAGGGACGGTGTAACACCTGTCACCCCCCCGGCCTCAGGAACCCGAGTTATCCCGGGTACTTGATGGGGGACGGTGTAACACCTGTCAACCGGCGTCCGCGACCGGCGGGTACGCCGCCTTCGCGCTCGCGACCGCCGCCGTCAGGTCCGCGGCGAGCGCGCACCGCACCGCCAGCGTCCCGCCATCCGGGTGCGCCACCGTCAGCGCCGCGCAGTGCAGCGCCAACCGATGCAACCCGTGCTGCTCGCGAAAGATCCGGTTGTGCTCGCCCTTGCCGTACCGCACGTCGCCGATCAGCGGACACGCGATGTGCTTGCAGTGCCGCCGGATCTGATGCAACCGCCCCGTCTGCGGTCGCGCCTCGATCAACGCGTACCGCCCGAACACCTCCAGCCGCGTCAGCGCCGTCACCGCCGGCACGCGCTCGGCGCCCTTCTCCGGCGCCCGCGGCACCGGGTTGTCCACCACCACGTGCGCCGGCGGATGCCCGCGCGTGATCGCGAGGTACACCTTCTCCGCCTCGCCCCACGCGCCCGAGAACGCCGCCGCCGCCTCCTTGTCGAGCGCGAACAGCACGCACCCCGACGCCCCGCGGTCGAGCCGGTGCACCGGATACACGTACATCCCCACCGCGTCGCGCACGCGCTGCAAGAGCGCATCCTCGCTGTCATCCCAGCCGCGATGCGTCGCGATCCCCGACGGCTTGTCGACGACGACGCAGCGCGCGTCGCGGTGCAAGATCACGGCGCCGTCGGCCCGAGGTGCTCGCGGAAGAAGTCGATCTGCACCTGCTCGCGCGCCAGGTTCAGCTTCGGGTCCGGCACCATGTGCGTCGCCGACAGCGTGATGACCTCGGCCCGCTTGTGCGCGACGTACAGCTCCTCGACCAGCGCGAGCGTGTGCGCGAAGTGCACGTTGTCGTCGGTGATCCCGTGCACCAGCAGGAGCGGCCGCGTCAGCTTCGCCGCGTGCGTCAGCGCGCTCGCCCGCGCGTAGCCCGCCGGGTTCGTCTCCGGCGTGCGCATGTACCGCTCCGTGTACGCCGTGTCGTAGAGCGCCCAGTCGGTGACCGGCGCGCCCGCGACCGCGCACGCGAACACGTCCGGTCGCAGCAGCACGGCCATCGCCGAGAAGTACCCGCCGAACGACCACCCGAACACGCCGACGCGCTTCATGTCGAGCTCGGGGTGCCGCGCGCCCACCGCCTGCAGCGCGTCCACCTGGTCCGCGAGCGGCACCGTGATCAGATCCTCGAGGATCGCCCGCTCCCAGGCGCGCCCGCGGTGCGGCGTGCCGCGCCCGTCGCTGCGCACCACGATGAACCCGGCGTCGGCGTACCACTGGTCCATCACGTAGCCGTCGCGCGCGGCGGACACCGTCGAGACGTGCGGGCCGGCGTAGACCTTGAGCAGGACCGGGTACGTGCGCCCCGGATCGAACGCGCGCGGCCGCGTGATCGCCACGTGGTGATCGCGCCCGCCGATCGCCACGGTCTCGAGCACCGTCGTCGGGACGAGCCTCGGCGCCTCGCGCACGCTCGGCAGCTCGTGGCGCTTGCCGTCGACGCCGATCGCGTACGTCGCGCGCCCGCCCGCGCGGAGCCCCTGGTCGATGACGGTGATCCCGTGCTCGACCTTCGCGCCGTCCACCGGCCCGGCGCCGTCGCCGAGCTGCTCGGGCGCTCCGCCCGCGAGCGGGATGCGCCAGAGCTCCGACGCGGTCGGATCCGGCGAGCCGGTGACGATGGCCGCGCCGGCCTCGACGCCGACCAGCCGCTCGAGCCCGAGCTCGGGCTGCGTCAGCTGCCGCACCAACGTGCCATCCGGCGCGCGCAGCTCCAGCGTCCACGCGCCGCGCGACTCCGTCATCCACAGGAAGCCCGAGCCGTCGGGGAGCCAGCGCGGCGCGCCGCTGTTGACGTTCACCCACGCGTCGTCGTGCTCCGTGAGGAGCGCGTGCACGGCGAGCGCGTCCGCGTGCGTCGCGTCGTGCGAGCGCACATCGACGGCGAGCACGGCCACGTCTGTCTGCGTTCGCGACGACACCGTGAGCGTCAGCGGCCCGTGGGCCGGCCATGCGACGTCGTTGAGGTACCCGTACGCCGCCAGATCCCACGTGAGCCAGCGCGGCGCGCCGCCCGTGATCGCGACGAACCCGAGGTCGACGACCGCGTTCGGCCGCCCGGCCGCCGGGTACTTGAACGGCACCGGCACCTTCTCGGGGTGCCGCGCGTCGGCGACGTACAGCGTGTCGACCGGCCGCGCGTCCGTCCGCTGGAACGCGAGCACGGCGCTGTCGGGTGACCACCAGAAGCCGCGCCGGCGGCCGAGCTCCTCTTGCGCGACGAACTCCGCGACGCCGTACTCGAACCCCTCGGGGTGCGCGGTCAGCTTCTGCGGCGCGCTGCCGGGCGTGACGACGTACAGGTCGCCGTCGCGCACGAACGCGACGTGCTTGCCGTCGGGCGAGAGGTGCGGATCGAACGCCTCGCCGTGCGGATCGACGGCGAGCCGGACGCCGGTCGTGCGGTCGATCAGGTAGAGCAGCGCGCCGAGCGGGACGAGCACGGTGCGGCCGTCCTCGGAGACGTCGATGTCCACCACGCCGCGCGTGGCGGTCCGCTTGCGCTCGCGGCGAGCCTTCTCGGCATCGGAGAGCGCCTCGTCGGCCGAGCCGAGGATGGCGTGCGCGGAGAGCAACGTGGTGACGACGCCGGTCCGCGTATCGAGGCTGTACAGATCGGCCGCGAACTCGCGCGGCGGCGTGCGGCGGAAGAGCACGGCGCCATCCGGTGTGATGGCGAGCGGCGTCGGCAGACCGAGCCGGAAGTTGAAGGTCGCGGCGGAGTCGGCGAGGAGCTGAGCGTCGAGGGTGGGCCAGGTCATGGGCGGGGTCGGTGCGCGCGGGTGACAGGCAAATAACGTCGAGAGCAGCAAGACCGAGCAGCGCACCGGCGGCAGTATAGGCCGTTTGCCGCACCGGCGCGTGGCGAGAAGCTCGCCGCGGAGCGCCGGTCGCTGGTTAAATGTTGCCCGGCTACCGGCGGCGCCGGACCATCGCGTCATGATGCACGACCGCCGCAAGCTCCGCGCAGGCACCACGACCCAGGCCCTCGCGTTCCAGCTCGACGCGTGCTGCGCTGACGGCGCCATCGAGGCGATGGTCGTGGCCGATGGCGACGGGCTCGCCCTCGCGTCCTCCGGAGACCGCTACGCCTGCGACGAGGTGGCGGCGCGCATGGTCATCGTCGGGTCCCGCATCCGCGAGTTCAACGGCACGCTCCTCGAGGGTGGCCACCGCTGGGACGTCCAGATGGTGAAGGTCGACGTCGAGGGCACCGATCTCCTCGTCTGCGCCGTCGGCGGCTCGGCCGACGCTCGCCGCCGCCAGATCGCCCGCGGCGCGGCCGGGGCGCAGCGGATCCTCGCGACGCCCGCCTGACCCTCCCGCGCCGCGCGATCGGCGCTACGCTCGAGCCATGAAAGCCCTGCTCTTCGCCGCCGCGGTCTCCCTCGCCGCATGCTCCTCGCACGCCAAGTCCGATGCCGTCCGCGTCTCCGACCGCGACGCCGCGCAGCTCCTGATCGACCGCAACTGGCTCGACGTCATGCCGACGTCGAAGCACGACAAGCTCCACGTCTATCGCTTCGTCCCGCAGATGGGTGGCGGCGTGTTTCAGGACCGCACCCTCTTCAAGGGCACGTTCGAGCTGTTCAAGTTCCGCGTCGCCGGCGATCACATCCAGTTCGATCTCCCCGAGACCGAGCAGCTCGTCGATTCGCCGTTCCAGATCGAGACCGTCAGCGGCCCGGCGCCGTTCGACCTGAAGCTCACCATCAAGGACGATCCGCGCGGCGCCCACGAGTACTTCGGCATCCGCGCCGAGAACGATCACGCCGAGCTGAACGAGTTCGTCGCGCTGCCTATCCAGCCGATCGCGCGCTGACCACGCGCGGCACGAGCTGCCGCAGCTGCCACGATTGCAGCTGGAGCGTGCGCCGGACCTCGCGCTGCTCGTCGTGCTGCGAGGCCGAGAGGAGCGTCGCGAGCGCGGCGAGGGCGACCAGGTAGATCACGAGGCCGACCACCGTCGCCAGCGGATCGAGATGGGAGGCCGCCGTGTGGAGGACGATGTCGGTGCCGGTCGTGGTGATCGGCAGGTCGCCCTGCGCGAGCTGCGCGACCCACGGCGCGAGCGTCGCGAGCACGGTCAACGTCGCGAGGAGCCATGGCCGGATCAAGCGGCGGTGCGCCACGAGGATCGTGATCATGAGGATACACGGGCCGGGCCCGATGACGACCGGGCTCACCATCCACGCGAACAGCGCGAACATCGCCGCGTTGCCGCCGATCGCGATGTAGCCCGAGAGGTACGGATCGCGCGGCGCGATGTAGATCGTCGCGAAGATGATGAGGAGGCTGATGCCGGGCCCCGCGATCAGGTACCAGGGCTCGCGAAAGCCGATCCAGACGAGCAGCGGAAAGAACGCCAGGTACGCGATCGCGGCGAGCATGCCGAAGCGCGCGCTCGACACCAGCGCCACGAGGTCGAGCTGCTCCAGCTCGCGCTCGACCTCGGGTGGCGTCTCGCGCGGCGCCTGCAGCATCAGCGCGCCCACGAGGTCGGCCGGCTCGCGGTCCGTCGGATCGAGTGCGAGCGCCCGGGCCGCGGCGCGCATCGCCGTCCGCCGCGCGTCCTCGTCATCCCCGGCGGCGAGGGCCGCGCGCGCGGCCGCCAGCTCCTGCGCGGCGAGCTGCTTGCGGAGCGCGACGTCGCGGTTGCCGTCGAGGTAGCTCTCGATCGCGTCGGAGAGCTGGCGCGCCGTGGCGTAGCGGTCGGCGCGGTCGAGCGCCGTGGCGCGGACGCAGATCGCGTCGAGCTCCGGAGGAATGCCGCGGTCCGGCGCGCGCACGGACGGACGCGCGTCCAGGCCGACGAGCGCCGTCGACAGGGCCGCCGCGTGTCCGCGGGGGTGGAGGCCGTCGAGGGCGAGCAGCTCGAACAGGATGCAGCCGAGCGCGTAAACGTCCGCGCGGCCGTCGAGATCGCGGTCCCCGCGGATCTGCTCGGGCGACAGGTAGCCGGGCGTGCCGAGGATCACGCCGGCGAGCGTGTCCGCGGCCTTCGTGCCGTCCATCGACTCGATGTCCGCGAAGCTCGCGCGATCGAAGTCCTCGCTCCCGCTGACGCGCGCGACGCCCCAGTCGAGCACGTAGACCTCGCCGAACTCGCCGACGACGATGTTCGCGGGCTTGAGGTCCCGGTGCACCACGCCGCGCGTGTGCGCGAACTCGAGCGCGAGGCAGATGTCGGCGAACGCGCGGAGGAGCCGCTGAGGCGGGAAGCGCTCGAGCATCGCCGGATCGCGCTCGGCGAGCCGCGGCAGGACCTCCGCGAGCGTGAGCCCGGCGAGCTGCTTCATCACGAAGAACGGGCGGCCGCCGGGCTCGTGCCACAGCTCGTGGACCGGCACCACCGCCGGGTGCTCGAGGCGGCCCTGGATGCGGGCCTCGCGCAGGAAGCGCGCGACCACCGCCTCGCTCGGATCGAGCACGCGTAGCCGCTTGATCGCGACGTGCCGGCCGAGCTGCGCGTCGCGCGCCGAGAGCACCTCGCCCATGCCCCCGCGCCCGAGCACGTCCTCGATCTCGTAGCGCGCGAGCGGCACCGGGGCGCGCTCGGCTGACGTCTCGTCGACGGCGAACGGATCATCGTCGGCCAGCGTGGGCGGCCCGGCGAACACATCCATCGCGCCGTAGAGCCGCGTCTTGCGGGGGAGGTCGTCGTCCGCCATCCCCCCAGCGTACCGCTCGCCGGGCCCACGTAGTTAGGCGCGGTCGGCGCGCACGGGGCGGCGTGACAGCTTCACGAGCTGCGCGGGGGCGAGCCCGGCGGTCGGGTCCGGCGCGCCCAGCGGCTCGACGACGAGGTCGAACGTGCCGCTGTCGAACGGCGTCCCGGCGGCGGGGGTGGCCGGCACGAGGCGCTCGCGCAGCCCCTGCTTCGCCAGCTCGCGCGCCCGGAAGTGACAGTACGGGTTATTGCCCGGCCGCCCGAACACGGCGTGCGCGGTGAAAGTGCAGCCGCCCTGGCACGTCGCCGCGAACGGGCAGGTCTTGCAGAAGCCCCACAGCTCGCGCACGGGGGCGAGGGACTGCTCCCAGATCGCGCGCAGCGGGCGCTCGCGCAGGTTGCCGCCGACGTACGGCGTGGTCTGCAGCGACGGGCAGCCCTTCACCGCGCCGTCGGACTCGATGCCCATCACGAAGCGGCCGGCCTGGCAGCCCTGCCAGTGGTCGCGGTCGGCCGCGGTGAGCGAGCGCAGGAGCGTCTCCTCGGGGCCGAAGTACCCGAGGTTGTTGCCGGGCGTCAGCGTGATGCCGGCTGCGCGCGCCACGCGCTTGAGCGCGGCCACGCGGGGCACCAGGTCGAGCAGATCCCACGGCTGGAGCAGGAGCTCCGGGCGATCGGCGGCGCGCCCGAGGGGCGACGTGATCTGCACCTGCCACGAGCCGATGCCGCGGGCGGCGAGCTCGGCGTACAGCGCCTCGAGGTCGCCGCGGTTGAGGCGATTGAGGTTGATGTTCGACGCCGTCGGCACGCCCGCCGCGCGCAGCCGCTCGAGCGCCATCATCGCGCTCTGCCAGCTCCCGCGCAGGTTGCGCATGCGGTCGTGGGTCGCCTCGAGCCCGTCGACGGAGACCGACGCGTGCGTCAGCTTCGCGGCGGCCAGCGCGCGGGCGAGCTCCGCGGTGATGCCGCGCCCGCCGGTGACGAGCGCCGCGCCGATCCCGCGCGCCCCGAGCGCGCGCACGACGTCGAGGAAGCCGTCGTGCAGGTATGCCTCGCCGCCGATCAGCACGACCTCGCGCGCGCCGAGCTCCGCCAGCTCGTCGACGACGCGCAGCGCCTGCGCCGTGTCGAGCTCGGTCTCGCGCGCCACGCCCGCGCGCGAGCCGCAGTGCGTGCACGCGTGATCGCAGCGCAAGGTCAGCTCCCACACGACGTACGCGGGGACCGGCGCGGTCTGGATGACGTCGAGGCGTCGGCGGTCGCGGCTATCGGCCGCCACTTACAGCGGCGTATCCGCCGAGCCAGGCTCGGGCAGCGGCATCGGCTGCTTGTCCGCCACGCCGTCGATCCCGTCGCAGTTCTGATCGATCCCGTCCCCCACCGGATCCGCCGCGCCCGGGTAGATCTTCGAGTCGTGGTCGTTGCAGTCCTCGGGCGTCCACGAGCCGTCGTGGTCCTCGTCGAGCGCGCCGGGGTGCGGCGGGCTCTCGAGCGCGCTGCCCCGATACGAGCCCGCCGGCCCGTAGCAGGCCGCGAGCAGCACCGCCCCCACCGGCGCGAACAGCGCGAGCCACCGCGACCGCGTCGGCAGCGGGCGATCACAATGGAGGCAGACGCCGCCGCTCGGCGTCAGGCCATCACAGCTCGGGCAGGCTTGCATGGCCATACCCGAACAACGCTAGCAGGTCGCCGCCCTTACGCGCGGGCGGACGGAGCCGACTTGGCCGGCTTCTTCGCGGCCTTGGCGCCGTTCGTGCCCGCCTTGCCGTTGATCGGAGCCGCCGTCACCGCGTGGCCGTTGCCCGCGTTCGCGTGCGACTTCAGCTTCTCGATGTGCGGCGTCTTCTCCCACGAGAAGTCCGGCAGCTCGCGGCCGAAGTGACCGTACGCGGCCGTCTGGCGGAAGATCGGCTTCCGGAGGCCGAGCTCCTGGACCAGCATGCCGGGGCGGGCGTCGAACGTCGCGAGGACGGCCTTCGTCAGCTTGTCGTCGGAGACGATGCCCGTGCCGAACGTATCGACGAGCATCGAGACCGGCTCGGCGACGCCGATGGCGTACGCGAACTGCACCTCGCAGCGGCGCGCGAGGCCCGCGGCCACCACGTGCTTCGCGATGAAGCGCGCGTAGTACGCCGCGCTGCGATCGACCTTGCTCGGATCCTTGCCCGAGAAGGCGCCGCCGCCGTGGCGCGCGTAGCCGCCGTACGTGTCGACGATGATCTTGCGGCCGGTGAGGCCGGTGTCGCCCTGCGGGCCACCGACGACGAAGCGCCCGGTCGGGTTGATGTGGAACTTCGTCTTGTTCGTGATCAGCTTCGCGGGGACGATCGGCTTGATGACGAGCTCGCGGATCGCCTCCTCGATCGTCTTGTGCTTGACCTTGTCATCGTGCTGCGTCGACACGACGATCGCCTCGACGCCGACGACCTCGCCGTCCTCGTAGCGGATCGAGACCTGGGTCTTGCCGTCGGGGCGCAGCCAGTCGATCCCCTTGGACTTCTTCTTGCGGACCTCGGCGAGCTTGAACGCGAGCTGGTGCGCCATCTGGATGGGCAGCGGCATCAGCTCCTTCGTCTCGTCGCAGGCGTAGCCGAACATGAGCCCCTGATCGCCGGCGCCCTGCTTGGTCGGATCGCCGCGATCGACGCCCTGCGCGATGTCGGGGGACTGCTGATCGACCGCGACCATGACGGCGCAGGTGTCGGCGTCGAAGCCCATGTCGCTGCTGGTGAAGCCGATGTCGCGGACGGCGCCGCGCACGATCTTCTGGAAGTCGAGCTGGGCCTTGGTCGTGATCTCGCCGGCGACCAGCACGAAGCCGGTCTTCGCGACGGTCTCGCAAGCCACGCGGCTGCCGGGGTCGACCGCGAGGCAGGCATCCAGGACCGCGTCCGAGACCTGGTCACACAGTTTATCGGGGTGACCCTCGGTCACGGATTCAGACGAGAACAGATGGCTGGCCATGGGGGGCGGAACATCCGTCTTAGCAGACGCGGTGTCAACGACGGATCGAGTACGATAACGCCCGATGAGGATGGCTGGGATCATCGTCGCATTGGCCGTCGCCGCGTGCGGCGGGCATCCACCGCCGCCGACCCGCGGGGTCATCGAAGGCAGCGTGGGTGACGACTGGCACTTCCGCCGCTTCCAGGGCCCGCTCCTCGACGTCGAGGTCTGGATCGAGGGCAACAAGGGCGTGGCGTACAGCGCGAGCTACGTCACGGCGGACGCCGAGAAGCGCGGCCGCATCGCGAACAACGATCTGTGCAGCGCGATCGTGACGAAGTACGACCGCGACGACGGCGTGACGCGCGCCACGGTGAAGCTCGTGCGCCGGCTCGCGCAGGAGAAGGGCTACCAGGTCGACGAGGACAAGTACGGCGGCGTGCGCGCGCTCAAGATCGTCGGGCCGGACGAGGCGTGGGTGATGTGGCCGGCGAAGGGCTACGTCGTGAAGGTCGGCGGGCGCGGGCGGGCGGACGTGCCGGGCACGGTTGTGGCGACGTACGCGGCGCGGTTCCCGTCGACGCTCGCGGGCGGTGCGCTCGAGGGTGCGTTACCGCCGGGACCGGATGACGTGGTGAAGCCGGCCGACAAGCCGACGTACGACGCGAACAATCCGCACCCGGACCTCGACACGTACGACCCGAAGAAAACAAAGTTGCCGCCGAAGAAGGCAGAGGACAAGTGATGCTCGCCGTCGTTGCGATGGGCTCGGCCGAGGCCGAGGCGCTGCTCGATCGGACCACGCGGTTCGAGGGCGGGATCGACGAGCAGGTGGCCGCGATCGTCGCCGACGTGCGCGCGCGCGGCGACGCGGCCGTCGAGGCGTACACGCGCCGCTTCGATCAGCGGGCGCCCGACGCGGGCGGCAGCTACGAGGTCTCGCGGGCCCGGCGCGCGGTGCTCGCGGCCGAGGTCTCGCCGCCCGTGCGCGCGGCCCTGGCGCTCGCGGCCGATCGCATCCGCGCCTTCCACGCGCTCCAGGTCGAGCCCGACGTGGACCTCCGCGACGGCGGCGTGCGCCTCGAGCTGCGCGTGACGCCGCTCGCGCGGGCGGGCCTCTACGTCCCCGGCGGGACGGCGCGCTATCCGTCGAGCGTGCTCATGACGGCGGTGCCCGCGAAGGTCGCGGGCGTGCCGGAGGTCGTGATGGTGACGCCGGGCGCGTCGCCCGAGGCGATGCTGGCGGCCGAGCTGGCCGGCGTGGATCGCGTGTTCGAGATCGGCGGCGCGCAGGCGATCGCGGCGCTGGCCTACGGAACCCGCACGATCCCGCGCGTCGACAAGATCGTCGGCCCCGGCAACGCGTGGGTCGCCTCCGCGAAGCGGCAGGTCTACGGCGCCGTGGACATCGACTCCATCGCGGGCCCCTCGGAGGTGCTCGTCATCGCCGACGCCGAGGCGAACCCGGCCTGGGTCGCGGCCGATCTGATCGCGCAGGCCGAGCACGACCGCGAGGCGCGAGCCGTGGTCGTCACGCCGAGCGCCGCGCTCGCCGCCGCCGTCGACGCCGAGCTCGTGCGCCAGCTCGCGGACCTCCCGCGCCGCGCGATCGCCGAGGCCGCGCTCCGGAGCCATGGCGCGGCCGTGATCTGCGCGAGCCTCGCGGAGGCCGTCGGGTTCGCCAACCGCTGGGCGCCCGAGCACCTCGAGCTGCACTGCGCCGGCGCGCGCGAGCTGGCCGCGCTGTGCACGACCGCGGGCGCGATCTTCGTCGGCGCGTACGCGTCCGAGGCGGCGGGCGACTACCTCGCCGGCGGCAACCACGTGCTCCCGACCGGCGGCGCCGCGCGCTACGCCTCGCCGCTCGGGGTGCACGACTTCCGCAAGCGGACGTCGCTCATCGAGTACGACGCGGCCACCGCCGCCGCGCACGCCGATGCGATCGCCGCGCTCGCGGCGTGCGAGGGCCTCGATGGCCACGGGCGCAGCGCCCTCATGAGAAAGCGCCCGGGGTGAGCGACGACCTCGGGCCGCTGGCCGCGCGCGTGCCGGCCGCGCTGCGCGGCGCGGCCGCATACCATGTCCCCCAGCCGCCCCGCATCCTCGCCAAGCTCGACGCGAACGAGCTCCCGTTTCCGTTGCCCGCCGAGCTCCGTGCCGGCCTCGCTGCCGCGCTCGCCGACGTCGGGCTCGAGCGCTACCCCGATCCCCGCGCCCGCCGGCTGCGCGAGGTCGTCGCCCGCCAGCTCGGCGTCGCCGGCGATCGCCTCACTTTCGGCAACGGCTCCGACGAGCTGATCGCGCTCCTCGTCGCCGCGTTCGCGGCCGCGCCGGCCACGATCCTCACGCCGGCCCCGACGTTCGTGTACTACCGGCTGGCCGCCGTCGCGCGCGGCCTCCCGATCGTGGAGGTGCCGCTGCGGGAGGACTTCACTCTCGACGAGGAGGGCTTCGAGCGCGCCGTGGCCGCCCACCGCCCGAGCGTCGTGTTCCTCGCGCTGCCGAACAACCCGACCGGCACGCTGTGGCGCCCGGCGTTCGCGCGCGAGCTCGCGGCATGTCACCCCGACGTCGTCGTCGTCTCCGACGAGGCGTACCTCGCGTACGGTGGCGACTCGAACCTCGCGGCCGCGACGGACAACCTCGTCGTGATGCGCACGCTGTCGAAGGTCGGCATGGCCGGCCTGCGCGTCGGCTACACGGTCTCGTCGCCCGCGATCGCCGCGCTCCTCGACAAGGTCCGCCCGCCCTACAACCTGTCGACCCTCGACCAGGCCGCCGCCGTGTACTTGCTCGAGCACGCCGCCGCCTGGTGCGCGGCGCGCGCGGCCGAGATCGTGGTCGCCCGCGAGGCCCTCGCCGCCGAGCTCACCGGGCTCGGCCTGCAGGTGGCCCCGAGCCGCGCGAACTTGCTGCTCGTCCGGGTCGGGCCAGGGGCCGCGACGCTCTGGCGCGCCCTCGCCGACGCCGGGGTCGTGGTCCGCGCGTTCGGGGACACCGGCCCGCTCGCCGGCTGCCTCCGGATCACGATCGGGACCCCCGCCGAGAACGCGCTCCTGGTGGCGGCGCTGCGGTCGGCGCTGACCTGAGACGCATCGGCGACCTGTGAGCAGGATTACATTCGGGGCCTGGGGCCAGGGGGCCTCGCCTGGGGTGGGGACTCGCCATGAAAATCGGGAGTACCCGAGCTATTCAGAGCACCTCCGGCTTGCCGAAGGCCCGATCTCGCGTAGTTCGGGCCGGGGGCGCGCGTGCACGGCAAGTGCACTGGGTATTGCATAGCTGTTACAACGCGAGCGACTCTCACGCAGGGGCCCCATGACTAAAGCCGTCGTCCTCCTTGGTCTTCTCTTCGCTGCCGCGGGCTGCGACGTCGGCGTCGTGCCCCTCACCGGTGGTGGCGGGACGGGTCCCGATGGCGGCGGCGGTGGTGGCGGCAGCGGCTCGGGCAGCGGCTCGGGGGGTGGTGGCGGCAGCGCTGCGCTCAGCCCGTCGACCTGCGAGAACCGCGGCACCGTGCTCTCGACGCCTCATGACCACGGCAACGGCAACGGCAGCCGCAAGGGCCAGGCCTGCATCACGCCGGGCTGCCACCTCGACGCCGCGCCCCCGTTCCAGCTCGCTGGCACCGCGTACAAGGCCGACCTCGTGACCGGCGATCCCGGCGCGCAGATCGCGCTGTTCCCGGCCTCCGGCGTGGGCGTGCTCGCCGACAACATCGACAGCGAGGGCAATTTCTACGTCTACAAAGGCACGATCGCCCAGGCGTTCCCGGCCACCGTCACGGTGAGCGCGTGCCCGCTGATCACCCCGATGGGCGCGCAGGTCCAGTCGAACGGCGGCGGCAACTGCAACAGCTGCCACGTCGCCGGCGGCGCCGCGGGCTCCGTCATTCACCTCGCGGATTGAACGCCATGCGCGCCGTCCTCCTCGCCGTCCTCGTCCTCGGTGCGTGCGTCGGCACCTCGCCGAACGAGATCGCGCCCGTCGACGCGGCGCCCGATGCCTCCACGTGCGAGGCCGCGACCGCGCCCGGCCTCCCCGGCCCGCCGGGCGATCCGAACGCCGGCGCGAACCACCACGTCGGCGAGGACTGCGCGGCCTGTCACCTCACCGGGGTCGAAGGCGCGCCCATCTTCTCCGTTGCCGGCACGCTCTACGACGGCCCCAGCGGCACGCACCCGGTGGCCGGCGCGACGATCATCGTGCACGACGCGGCGGGCGTGGAGATCAAGATGGCCACGGCGCTCAACGGTAACTTCTACTCGACCCAGACGGTGACGCTGCCGTTCCAGGGCGGCGAGATGTTCGGCTCGAAGGCGTCGCAGTGCCCGAAGACGCGCACGATGCAGCAGACCGCGCTCGGTAGCTGCAACACCACGAACTGCCACGCCGCGGACTCGACGCAGGGCCGCGTGTACCTGCAGCTCGTGGCGCCCGGCGGCTGATCCTCCGCGGGGTGAGCGCATGCTCGGCGGGGAGCCGCGCGCCCGCCGCCGGCGCTCGTCAGCGCTTCTTCTTCACGGCCGCGATCAACCGCGTGTACGCCGCGGCGGCGACGGCGCAAATCTGCCGGACGTCCTCGAGCTCGAGCGGCGTCAGCTCGCGGCTCGCGTGCGCGTAGAACACGTTGACGAGGCGCGTCCCGATGCGGATGCAGCCGCTCGTCGCATAGGCCGGTTCGGGGACGCCGAGGCACTTGAACAGGTACGCGTTCACCGTCGATGGCGTGATCGGCCCGTGGAACACGCCGTCGTCGGACGCGACCGCGGCCTGCACCACCGACGGCACGTCGAGCGGGATCAGCGTGTACTCGATGCGCGCCTGGCCGGGCATGTCGCCGACGGACCGCCAGCCAAACGCGAGGTCGTCGCGCACCGTGAACACGATCGCCGCGTCGAACGTGGCGGCCGCGAACGCGAGGACCAGCTCGACGATGCGGTTGCGATCGGCGGCGCTCGCGAGCTCGGCGAGGACTTCGGCGGCGGCCATCGGCGGCGGGCCGACGGGCGGGGCCGACGGCGCGCGGACGGGCGCCGCGATGCGGATCTCGGCGCTCGACATCGGCGCGGCCTCGGCGGCGGCGGCGTCATCGGCGTCGAGCGTGTCGATCAGGTCGTCGGCCTCGAGCTCGAGGGCCTCGCTGTCGTCGAACTTGTCCGTCGGGACGCTCGTCTTGGCGAGCGCGGGCGCGCCCTTGACGCTGCTGCGCAAGCGGGGCCGGGGGCCGGGGGCGGTGATCGGCGCGGCGGGGACGGGCGGGAGGCCGGGGAGCGGCGGCGCGGGCAGGCCGGCGTCGGGGGCGCTCTCGTCGCCGCGCGGGGTGTCGCCGAACCGGACGAAGCGCGCGGGCCGCGGCACGCCGTAGTAGCGCTCGATGTAGTAGTAGATGCGGACCTCGGGCGCGATGCGCGGGAGGACGCGATATCCGGTCGCGGCCGTGATCGCCTCGAGGGTGGCGAAGTCGTGCGGATCCTCGATGGCGGCGATGAGCTGTCGGTCCTGCACGACGAGCGGGACGCACTTGTAGCGGAACGCATGCGAGGCGGCGATCAGCCGGACGGCGGCGCGCTTGGCTCGCTCGAGCATGGCGCCGGTCGCGATCGGGATGCCGAGCTCGAGGCCGAGGTAGACGGTCAGCGCCTCGAGGTCGATGAGCCCGTGCTCGACGAGGACGGTGCCGAGGCGGCCGCCGTCGCGCACCTGCGCCGCGAGCGCAGCCTGGAGCTGCGGCTCGGTCAGGCGACCGTCACGAACGAGCATTTCCCCGAGCTTCATCTGGCGGTGCGCACGTTAGCAGCCGTGCCCCGGGGGGGCAAAAATGCGTGCTATGCCAATGGGGTGAGGGCCCTCGCACCCGGTGCGGCCGCGCTGCTGGCGCTCTCCCTGGGCGCGTGCGGCGGCGGCCACGGGGACAAGGCGCCCCCGCCGCTCTCCGGGTCGGCCAAGCCGAGCGCGCCGAACGCCACGCCGCCCGACGAGCCCGCCGACCCCGAGCCGGTGGTGCAGCCCGACTTTCCCGAGGGCACGCGGTCCCTGCAGTTGATGCGGACGGTCGGCGTGCGGCTCGAGCCAGGCGACGACGGAAAGCGGATCGGGACGGTCGCGATCGACACGCGTGTCGGCTGGACCCGGACGGCGAAGGGCAAGGGCTGCACGAAGGCGTGGATCGAGATCGATCCGCACGGCTGGATCTGCGGCGACTACATCAAGGCGACGAAGCTCGCGCCGTTCGGACAGGAGGTCCCGCACCTCGACCGCGGCGAGCTGGTGCCGGGTATCTACGGCAAGGTCACGGCGCCGAGCTCGGTGACCTACATGCTCGAGAAGCCCGAGGCGCCGAAGAAGAAGAAGGACAAGAAGAAGGGTGACAAGGCCGACCGCGACAAGCGGGGCAAGCCCGTCACCTCGATCGCCCAGGTCGATGGCGACGCCGGCTCGGGCTCGGGCGCGGGCGGCAAGGCGCCCCGGATGGTCGAGGACAAGCCGCTCGTCGGCTCGGTGAACGTCCGCCAGTACGAGGAGCTCACCGTCGACGGCAAGGTCTACTGGAAGATCAGCCAGAAGGAGAACCAGTACGTCCTCAAGGCCGCCATCTCGTTGCACACGCCGTCGCGGTACGGCGGCGCGCGCCTCGGCGACGACACTGGCTGGGGCGTGCCGTTCGCCTTCGTGTGGCCGCGCGCGGGCTACGCGCAGGCGTGGACGACGAACAAGGCGGCGGGCGGCGGGGTGAACCGCCAGCTCGGCGCGCGCGCGCCGGTGCCGATCCTCGAGACGTCGGCGGACAAGGCCGGCAAGCCCGTCGCGTATCGCATCGGCGACAGCGAGTGGATCGCGGCGGCGGACGTCCGCGTGTTCGTGCCGCACGACGCGCCGGCGCTGCTGCAGCCGGGCGAGCGCTGGATCGATGTGGACGTGGACGCGGAGATCCTCGTCGCGTACGAGGGCGAGACGCCGGTCTACTCGACGCTCGTGACGAGCGGCGGCAAGGAGACCCCGACGGAGACGGGCGTGTACCGGATGTGGCTCAAGGAGTCCGAGGCGGACATGAAGGGCTTGAACGGCGAGGACCCGTACTCGGTGGCGACGGTGCCGTGGACGCAGTTCTTCTCGCCCGAAAAGGGCCTCGCGCTGCACACGGCGTACTGGCACGACGCGTTCGGCGCGCGCCGCAGCCACGGCTGCGTGAACCTCGCGCCGCGCGACGCGCGCTGGCTCTACTTCTGGAGCGACCCGCAGGTCCCGCCGGGCTGGACGATGTCGGCCGGCGTCGTCGAGGCGCCAGGCTCGATCGTACGCATCCGCAACGCGGCCGACCCGGAACCCGAGGTGAAGGGCTACGCGAAGAAGGTCATCGAAGTGCGCCAGCAGCTGGCGCCCGCGAAGTGAGAGACGCGAGCGGGGATCATCTGGGGAGAGCCACTACCGTGCGACGGGCAGGCGGCGGGCCAGCGTCTGGGCCTCGAGCGCGTCGAGCTTGGCGACGAGGTCGGCGCCGAAGATCTCGCCGAGCAGGTCGCGCGCGCCGCGGTAGAGCGTCGGGGCATCGGGGACCGAGGCGCACGAGTAGTCGGTGTAGTCGTCGCTGATCATGATCGCGTCGGTCGTGTACGTCAGCGGGAAGAGCCGGCACACGTGCGGCTTCGTGCCGCGGAAGTCCCAGCCGGTCTCGAGCGACGCGCGGTGGATCGCGCAGCCGCGCCGATCATGCGACAGGAACACGCAGCCTCCGTCGCTGCCGTGCACCGCCGTCCGCACGAAGGCGCCCGAGGGCGCGTCTTCGTCGGGCTCGATCTCTGTCCCGAACCACGGCACGTCACGCGCGTCCTCGTGCAGGATCGCGCGCAGCTCGCCCGCGCGGGCGAGGATCTTGTCGCGCTCGAACAGGTCGACATCGGCGCCGTACTGGCAGCACGCGTCCGGGCGCGGGCCCTGCGTGGCGTCGCCGCCGACCACGATGCACGCGTGGTTCATGCAATCCACCACCACGCGCCGCGTGAAGATCTCCGGAACCACGTGCCGGAATTTCGGATGGTCGAGCGGAACCATGCGCGCGCTCTATATCACCGCGCGAGCTGCGCGAGTAGCGCTGCGATCGCCGTGCGCGCGCCCGCGCCGCCGCCGTCCTGCCGGAAGTCCTGATCGACGGCGAGCGTCATCGCCGACAGCGTCGTCTGGTCGAGCACGCAGTCCGCGTCCGGGCTCGTCGCGCGGAAGTTCTTCTCGCACGCCTGCACCACCGGCAACGAGCCGGGGCGGTGCAGCCGGATCGGCGCGCCGTGCGAGCGGCACACGATCGGCCGGGCGTCGTAGATCCGGCACCGCCCCTGCGCGTCGAGGGCCGCGCACCCGACGAGCGGCACGCGCGCGAGCTCCGCCCGCCGCGCCGCATCCCAGCCCGCGACCTCGGCGCGGATCGCGTCCGCCTCGACGCCCGTGATCGTCAGCCCGGCCGCGCAGCAGTCGGAGCACCCGCTCGCGCACTGCATGTCCGCGCCGTGGCGGGCGGCCACGCGCGCGAAGAACGCGTCCACCTTCCCGGCCAGCTCGGCATACCGCGACATCTTGGGAGTAGAGTCTAGCTCGCGCCATGGACCTCAACGACATCGTCGTGTTCACCAAGGTCGTCGAGACCAAGAGCTTCACCGGAGCCGCCGAGCAGCTGGGGTTGCCCAAGTCGACGGTCAGCCGCAAGCTGGCCCAGCTCGAGGAGCGGCTCGGCGTCCGGCTCGTCCAGCGCACCACGCGCAAGCTCGCGCTCACCGACATCGGCGAGGTCTACTACGAGCGCTGCGCGCGCATCGTCGCGGACGTGATGTCCGCCGAGCAGCTCGTCACCGACATGCAGTCGACGCCGCGCGGCCGCCTCCGCATCACCGCGCCGGTGGATCTGTCCTCGCGCTATCTCGGCGGCATCATCTCCGCGTTCTGCGCGTCGCACCCCGATGTCACGGTCGAGGTCGAGGCGACCGACCGCGTCGTGGACCTGATCGAGGAGGGCTTCGACGTGGCGGTTCGCGTCGGCACGCTGAACGAATCCACGCTCATCGCGCGGCGGCTGTGCACGCTGTCGGCGTGGCTGTTCGCCTCGCCCGCGTACATCGCGCGCCGCGGCACGCCGGCGACGATCGAAGAGCTCGACGACCACGACCGCATCCTGTTCACGCCGCAGGGCCGCAACCAGGTCTGGACGATCCACGCCGGCGACCAGGCCTACGAGTTCGGCCGCCCGGCGCACTTCGCGAGCAACAACTACGGCGCCGTTCGCGACGCGGCCGTGTCGGGCGGCGGCATCGCGGTGATGACGGACTTCATGGCCGCGAGCTCGTGCGGGTCCGGCGAGCTCGTGCGCGTGCTGCCGGCGTGGGCGGCGCGGCCGACCGATGTCCACGCGGTGTACCCGGCGCGCCAGAACATGCCGCCGCGGCTGACCCTGTTCCTCGACCACCTCGGCAAAGCCCTCGCGCCGCCGCCGTGGGCCGCGCAGCTCCCGGCACCCGCGGCCGCCGCGCCCGTCGCCGCCGCGCCCGCACCATGACCCAGGCGAGCGGCGCGCTCGACTCCGCGCAGGCGTTCGCGTCGACGTACCTCGTCCCGGCCGGGCTCCACCTCGCCATCGCGATCGCGGTGTTCGTCATCGGGCGCTTCGTCGCCCGCTGGCTCATCCGCGGCGCGGACCGCGTGATGGAGCGCGGCAAGGTCGACATCTCCGTCCGCAAGTTCCTCGGCAGCGTGCTGTACGCGGTGATGTTCATCGCGCTCACCGTCGTGGCGCTGGACACGGTCGGCGTGCGCACGACGGCCATCGTCGCGCTCGTCGGCGCGGCCGGCATCACGATCGGCCTCGCGCTGCAGGGCTCGCTGTCGAACTTCGCGGCCGGCGTCACGCTGATCATGTTCCGCCCCTACAAGGTCACCGACCTCGTGGTGATCGGGAAGTACCTGGGCCGCGTCGACGCGATCAAGGTCTTCAACACCGTGCTCGTCACGCCGGATCACCGCGAGGTGACGCTCCCGAACGCGCTGATCCTCGGCGGGCCGATCGAGAACCTTACCGCCCTTGGCCGCCGGCGCATCGACCTGCTCGTCACGATAGATGGCGCGCGCGAGATCGCCGAGCTCAAGGCATTGCTCGTCGCGGCCGTCCCGGACCCGCGCGTCGCGCCAGACCCGGTCGTCGCGGTCGAGGTCGCCGAGGTCACCTCCACCGCCGTCCGCCTGCGCCTGCGGCTCTGGACGACGGTCTCCGACTACGCGCCGCTCCTCGCCCACGAGATGGAGGCGATCCGCAGCGCGCTCCACGCCGAGAAGCTGCTCTTCGCGATCAGCGCGGAGACGCCGGTCGCCTGAGCAAGCCGATCGACAGCGGCCGCGATCACGCGGTCGCTGAGCCGGCGGGACGCTAGCCGCGCCAGGCCGCGTAGGCCAGCCAGAGCCAGCCGACCAGGAACGCGACGCCGCCGAACGGCGTGACGGCGCCGAGGATCTTGATGTCTGTCAGCGCCAGCGCGTAGAGGCTGCCCGAGAACAGGATGATGCCGAGCTGGAAGATCCATCCCGCGGCGGCCGCGGCCGGGTAGCGCGCGACGAGGAGCCCGCAGAAGACGATCGCGAGCGCGTGGTACATCTGGTCCCGCGCGCCGGTCTCGAATACCTCGAGGAGCCGCGGCTCGAGGCGCGCCTTGAGGCCGTGGGCCGCGAACGCGCCGAGCCCGACGGCGAGAGCGGCGTCGAGCGCGCCGGCGACGAGCAGGGGAGAGCGGTCGGCCATGACGGCAGCCTACGCTCCGAGGACGACGTCGACCAGATCATCGGGCGCGCCGAGCACCCGGATCGGGAGCTCGAGGAACGCGCCGATCGTCTCGATGTTCGTGGTCGCGTGGAGCGTCAGCTCGATCGTGCGGAAGCGGCCGCCGCCGGCCACCGCGAGCGGCAGCAGCAGCTGATCGGCGAGGTGCTCGCCCACCGGCGCGCCGTCCTCGATGTAGTCCGCGAGCGCGTCGATCGCGTGATCGGCGACCCGCTCTGCCGGCTTGCCCTTCTCGCCGTGCTCCGTCACGAGCTCGCGCGCCCCGCTGGCGCGCTCGGCCTCGACCATGAACACGTTGTGCGGGCCGCCGGCCAGCTCCACGACCGCGCACGTGGGGACGTGTAGCCGCTTCTGCGCGACGGCGATCTCCCGGTCCGCGACGTGCCGCGGCAGCCCGGCGACGATCGCGGTGGCCCGCCGCGCGACGACGGGCCCGGCGTCGACGATCTCGATCGGCCGCAGGGTCGACGGCTTCGTCTCGAGCACGAGGCGCCCGCCGCCCTTCGGCATCATCCCGTGCCGCTCGAGCGTCAGCGTCACGTCCGCGCCCATCTCGCGGAGCCGCGGCAGGTACACGCGGTCGAGAAACTCGAACGGCGGCGCCATCGGGTTGTGGGTGCCGCCAGTGATCACCGCGCGCACCGGGTGGCCCGCCGCGACGAGCGCCGGGATCACGATCGTCTGCACGACGAGGGTAGCCGAGCCCGCGGTGCCGATGTCGATCTCGAGGTCCGTTGCCCAGCCCCCCGAGGGCGTCAGCTCCAACGCCGACGCGCCAACCTCCAGCGCGCTCGCGCCCGGGCCGCGCGCGACGGTGCCGCACAGCCGCGCCGCCGCCGCCACGCACGCGAGGTGCTGCCGCTGCAGGCCGGGCTTCGCGCGGCCGGCGCGGATATGCTTCATCCGCAGCTTGCGCCCGGTGACGAGCGCGAGCGCGAGCGCCGTCCGCAGGATCTGCCCGCCGCCCTCGCCGCGTGAGCCATCGATGTCGACGGGGAGCCTCATCCCTTCACGCAGACGACTTGCTTGAGCGTGTGCACGATGTCCACGAGCGACGCCTGCGCCGCCATCACGGCCTCGATGGACTTGTACGCGCCCGGCGTCTCGTCCAGCACGCTCGCGTCCTTCCGGCACTCGACGCCCGCCGTCGCCGCGGCGTGGTCCTCGACGGAGAACCTCCGCTTCGCCTCGCCGCGCGACATCGTGCGCCCCGCGCCGTGGCTGCACGACATGAACGACTCCGGCTCGCCCTTGCCGCGCACGATGAAGCTCTGCGCGCCCATCGATCCCGGGATGATGCCGAGGTCGCCGAGCCGCGCGCGCACGGCGCCCTTGCGCGTGACGAACACGTCGTGGCCGAAGTGGTGCTCGCGCGCGACGTAGTTGTGGTGGCAGTTGACGGTGAGCTCGCCGAGCTCGAACGGCGGGAGCTCGTGGCGCGCCGCCGCGACGACCGCCTCCATCATGAGCTGCCGGTTCGCCATCGCGTAGCGCTGCGCCCAGTCGACGGCGGCGACATAGTCGTCGAACCGCTCCGTGCCCTCGCGCAGATAGGCGAGATCCTGGTCCGGCAGGTTCTTGATCAGGCGCTGCATGTCCTTCTTCGCGAGCTCGATGAAGTAGCTGCCGATCCGATTGCCGACGCCGCGCGAGCCCGAGTGCAGCATGAACCACACGCGATCGCGCTCGTCGAGGCAGACCTCGATGAAGTGGTTGCCGCCGCCGAGCGTGCCGAGCTGGTTGACGTCGCTGCCCTTGCCGATGCGCGCGTGCTTGTCTGCCAGCGCCGCGTACGCGGGCTCGAGCTGGCGCCACACCGCCGCCGCGCGCGTCGGGATCTTGCTCCACGCGCCGCGGTCGAGCCGCCCGCCGTTGTCGGTACGGCCGTGGGGCACCGCCGTCTCGAGCGCGCTGCGCAGCTTCTTGAGCGAGTCCGGCAGGAGGCTCGCCGGCAAGGTCGTCTCGACGGCCATCATCCCGCAGCCGATATCCACGCCGACGGCGGCCGGGATGATCGCGCCCTCGGTCGGCACGACGCTGCCGACCGTCGCGCCGATCCCGAAGTGGACGTCGGGCATGACGGCGACGTGCCGGAACACGATCGGCAGGCGCGCCGTGTTCTCGAGCTGCCGCAGCGCGCCCGGCTCGATCCCCACGCCGCGGGTCCACGCCTTGATGGGGACGCGGCTCGTCTCGATGAGATCGTATTCGCTGCTACTCATGGCCGGGGCCACCGCAGGGGCGGTGCTCCATTCTGTGATCCTGCTGTCACGCGCGCACCGCCGGTGGCGACGCGCCGGATCGCCCCATAACTACGGGCTGCGGGCGCGGCGTGCAAGGGAAAGCGACGTGCTCGCCGGCGGTGCTCGCCGTGGTCGCGCCCGGTCAGGGCCCCGTTGCCGTCACCGCGGCGACGCGTCGGGCGTGGTCACGTCGGTCACGCCATCCGGGTCGATCACCTTGGGTGTCGCCGTCCGGTGGGCCAGCTCGGCGCGGAGCCACGTCGCCACCTCGCGGTTCGAGACGGACCAGCCGCGCGCGTCCATGACCTCGGCGAGCTGCGCCTCGAGGGCCGCGCAGGTCGCCGGTCGCTCGGACGGGTCGAAGCTGAGCGCGCCGAACAAGATGCTCTGCAATTCCGGCGGCGCCTCCGTGCGCGCGCGCGCGAGCGGCTCGAGGTGCGGCCAGCCGTCGAGGCCCTTCGCGAGCAGCCGCTGGAGATCCAGGTCCAGCGCCAACCCGGTGACGAGCTCGTAGCCGATCGCGGCCGCGCCGAACACGTCGGCCCGCGCGTCCACGGTGCCGCCGGTGCGCTGCTCGGGAGCCATGAACTGCGCCGTGCCCTTGGTCTCGCCGAGGTCGGAGTGGTGGAGCTGCTGCGTCGCGGTGGCGATGCCGAAGTCGGCGACCTTCACCTCGCCGTTGCGCGAGATGAGGACGTTGCCCGGCTTCACGTCGCGGTGCACGAGGGACAACGCGCGGCCGTCGGCGTCCACGGCCGTGTGGGCCGCGTGGAGGCCGTCGCAGATATGGCGCAGGATCGCGAGCGCGAGCGGCACCGGGATCTGGCGGCCCTCGTCGCGCTGGTAGAAGAGCAGGGACTCGAGGTCATCGCCGTCGACGTGCTCCATCGCGATGTAGAGCTCGTCGCCGTCGCGGCCGAGGTCGAGGATCTGCACGACGTTCGGATGATCGATGTGCGCCGCGAGGCGGGCCTCGTCGAGGAACATGTCGCGGAAGCGCGGGTCGCTCGTCAGGTCGGCGCGCAGCACCTTCAGCGCGACGCGCGTCTCGAAGCCCTCGTCACCGAGCGCCCGTGCCAGGAAGACCGATGCCGAGCCACCGGTGCCGAGGAGGGACACCGGCTCGTAGCGGCCGAGGCGCTGCGTGCCCTCGGCGAGGAGCGGGAGGCGGACGCGGCCCGGGCCCGCGCTCGACGCGGGGCGCGGATGGACGATCGGTCCGCGTGGCCCGGAGGCGACCGGGACCACAATGGCCACCGGGCCGGCGCCGCGGCGGCGCCGTGGCCACACCAGCGCCCCGAGCCCGCCGAGGAGCGCGACC
>JANXOM010000216.1 GCA_025353585.1 Deltaproteobacteria bacterium | reverse complement strand
TAGCGTCGCCACATTGCGAACGCGCTGACCGCCGAAACGCGAACAGCGCGACAGATTTCTCCGCCGCGCTGAACAAGACAAACGACGGGCGGCCGCTTAAGGGCAGTTACCGCCGACGGCAAGCATATCCAGCGCACTGCGCGGATTGATCGTGCGGATCTGGTCGGCGGTCTGGAGGTCCATGACGCCGGTCAGCGTCTTGTAGCAGGTCGTGGTCGTCGGGACGCTCGCGCCACTTCCGTAGCCAAGGAACGCACCGTCATCCATCGTGAACGTCGTGGTGCCATCGGTCACCGTCGCTTGGTTGTGGTTAGCAACTGTCGGCAGCGCAGTCACCTTGATGTTGTTCAGCTGAACGAGCACGCCAGCGAACTGTTTGCCAGTCGCGAGGTTCGTCAGAGTGGCGGCGGTCTGTCCCGTCAACGGGGTCGCGACCGAGGTGCCCGTCCCCGCCGCGGCGGTCGCATTCGACACCTCAGACACCTTCTGCGCTCCTGCAGCCGTGCTCCTGCTGAACAGCCCGGCAATCCCCTGCACCGTCGCGAGGTTCTCGTTGACCGTCAGGCCGCTCGACGAACCGAACACGAAGATGCCGTGGTTTGCAGCGCCCGCGGCAGCGTCGGCGACCCAATAGCCCCCGGGGCCCGCGAGCGCCGTCACGACGACGTTGCGCAGGATGAGCGGCGTGTTCGTGGTCTCGCCGTTCGCCGTCGAGACGCTCGCGCCGGCCGTCGTGTTGGTCGAACACCCGCACGTGGTGTCGGACGTCGTGCACGACGCGCCGAGCCAGGCGCCCGAGCCCGCCTCGCACGCGAGGTCCGCGCAGTCCGCGAAGCCGTTACCATCGTTGTCGGCCGAGTCGCCGCACGTGCCGATCGTGGTGCCCGCCGCCTGCTCGCGCGCCGGGCAGGTGCTGCCTCCGGTGGCGATGTCGGCCGTCGTGACGGGGAGCAGGTTGTACTGGAAGAAGTAGTCGAGGACGCCGGTGACGCTGGCGAGACAGTCGCCGCTGCTGAACGCGGGCAGGCCCGAGTTCGAGCCGCTCGTGCCGTCGCCGATCAACGTCGACTCGACGTCGATCTGCCCGGTGACGTTGAACCGGTCCTGGGTGTTGGCCGTCTTGCCGATGGTGACGCTGCCCGCGATGATGCCGCCGCCGCCCGTCGAGGTGACCTTGATGAGGACGCCTTCGTACTTCTCCCACGCCACGTTCGTGGCGCACGTGGTCGCGTTCGGGGGCGCGCACTCGGCCTTGGTCGAGAGGCTGCCGATCATCAGCGCGTCGACGTCGACCGGGGTTACCGTGCCGGTGCCCGTCTTCTTGATCGTGAGCGTGCCGCCGCTGGCGGGCTCGAGCTCGGTGTCCGTGTTGCCGCTCGTATCGCCGCCCGAGCCGGTGAGCGCGAACTCGGCCTTGATGCCACCGGTGATCGTGACCTCGTCACCGATCGCGAGGGCGTCGACGTCGGTGAGCGTGCCGTGATGGACGAGGATGCCGGAGTTCTCGCCGCCCTCGGGCTCCTCGACCCAGAAGTTGCCCTTCTGGCTGCTGTGCGTGTCGATGGCGGTCACGATGACGCCCTTGATATCCACGGACGTGCCCGGGGTCATCGCGTCGTTCTGGATGTCCTGGATCTTCTTGAAGCCGGCGCTGCCGCTGCCGTTGCTACCGCCGCTACCGCTGTCGATGCCGCTGCCGCTATCGGGGGAGTTGGAATCGCTGCGGCAGGCCGCGGTGAGCGAGAGGCCAAGGCTGGCGTAGAGAGCGAGGGTCTTGATGCGCATCGACGGAAACTCCAGGTGAGGCGTGAGAGGGCGCCGCGGCTATATCGCCAGTCAGCGCCGGCTGTATAGCCAAAAAAGAAGGCCGCCCCAAGAGGCGGCCATCACAGTGGGCGTTAAGAGCGGTGACATCTTCACCGCTGTCATGAGGCGGGACGCGCTCGGAGATCGTCCCCGGGCAACGGATCCCGGAGCTACTGGCCGTTGAGGCCGACGAGCTCGACGTACGCCATCTTCGCGGCGTCGCCCTTGCGCGTGCGGGTCTTCAACATGCGCGTGTAGCCACCCTTGCGGGTCTGGAAGTGCGCGCCCACCTCGCCGAACAGGCGAGCGAGAGCATCCTTCGTCTTCACCGTGCGCGCGGCCTGGCGGTGCGCGTGGACGATCGCAGCGCGCTCGTCGACCGACGCCTTGTCGCCCTTGGCGATCAGCGGCTGCACCGAGATGCCCCACTGGATGATGGCCTCGGCGTAGCCCCGCAGCTCCTTGGCCTTGGGCTCCGTCGTCTCGATCCGCCCATGGAGGAGCAGCGAGGTGACCATGTTGTTGTACATCGCGTTGCGATGAGACGACGTACGACCGAGGATTCGGCCTGATTTGCGGTGGCGCATGACGTTCCCTAGCCTCTCGTGGTCTCTGTTACGGCTTCTTGAGCGGGTTCGGACCCGGCCAGTTGTCGAGCTTCATCCCGAGCTGGAGGCCCATCTCGGCGAGGAGCTCCTTGATTTCCTTGAGCGACTTGCGGCCGAAGTTCTTCGTCTTCAGCATCTCGCTCTCGGTCTTCTGCACGAGCTCGCCGATGTACTTGATGTTGGCGTTCTGGAGGCAGTTCGCCGAGCGGACGCTCAGCTCCAGCTCGTCGACCGTGCGCCACAGGTTCTCGTTCAGCTTCTCGGCGGCCTCGTCGCGCGGCGCTTCCACCGGCTCGGCCATCTCCTCGAAGTTGATGAACAGGTTGAGCTGCTCCTTGAGGATCTTCGCGGCGAACGCGACGCCGTCGTCCGGGCGGACCGAGCCGTTGGTCCAGACTTCGAGCGTCAGCTTGTCGTAGTCCGTCTGCTGTCCGACGCGGGCGTTGGTCACCGTGAAGTTGACCTTGCGCACGGGCGAGAACAGCGCGTCGATCGCGATCGTGCCGACCGGCAGATCCTGCGAATGACGCTCGGCCGGCTGGTAGCCGCGGCCGGTCATGATCGTGAACTCCATCGCGACCTTGCCGTCCTTGGACAGCGTGCAGATGCGGTGGTCCGGGTTCAGGCAGGTGACGCCGTCGACGAGCGACAGGTCACCGGCCGTCACGACGCCCTCGCCGTGCTTGTCGAGGCGGATCGTGTAGTTCTTGTCGTGCTCGACTTTGAACAGCGTCTCCTTGAGGTTGAGGATGATGTCGGTGACATCCTCGACCACGCCCGGGAGCGAGGTGAACTCGTGGAGCGCGCCCTCGACCGCGATGTGCGTGATGGCGGCGCCCTGGAGCGACGACAGCAGGATGCGGCGGAGCGCGACGCCGAGGGTCGTGCCGAAGCCGCGCTCGAGCGGCTCGCAGCTGAACTTGCCGTAGGTCTCGGAGCGCTCTTCGATCTCGAGCGTGCGCGGCCGGATCAGGTCGCGCCAGTTCTTCGCCATGAAGGCAGTCTGCTCGGGGGTCGGTTCCATGTTCGCCTCTCCTCTGGTCGGCGCGCTTTCATCACGGCCGATGGGTCACTGCGGGGTTTCGAGGCCCGCTCCAAAGTCCAGCGCGCAGCATTGCGGCCGAACCAGTCGCACCGTCTCTACTTGGAGTAGAGCTCGATGATCAGCTGCTCGCGGATGGGCAGCGTCACATCCTCGCGGGACGGCAGCTGGACGATCGCGCCGCGGAAGTTCTCCTTGTCGAGCTGGATCCAGCCCGGCACGCCGCGGCGGTCAACGGCCGCGAGGGACTCGTTGATGCGCGCGATCTTCTGGGAGAGCTCCTTGACCTGGACCACGTCGCGCGGGCGAACGAGGTAGGACGGGATGTTCACCTTCTTGCCGTTGATCGTGAAGTGACCGTGGCGAACCAGCTGGCGCGCCTCGGCGTGATCCGACGCGAAGCCCATCCGGTACACGACGTTGTCGAGCCGGCGCTCGAGGAGCTGCACGAGCGTGTTGCCCGTGACGCCCGGCATGCGCAGCGCCTTGTAGTAGTAACCGCGGAACTGCTTCTCGGCGATGCCGTAGATGCGCTTGACCTTCTGCTTCTCGCGCAGCTGCTCGCCGTAGTCCGACCGCTTGCGACGGCGGCTCTGGCCGTGCTGGCCCGGCGGATACGCGCGGCGCTCGTAGCCGCACTTGTCCGTATAGCAGCGCTCTCCCTTGAGGAAGAGCTTCATGTCTTCACGCCGGCAGAGCCGACAAACCGCACCGATGTAACGCGCCATGGTTCAGGATCTCCGAGAGGTGATCAAACGCGACGGCGCTTGCGCGGCCGGCATCCATTGTGGGGAACAGGAGTCACGTCGCGGATCAGGTTGATCTTGAATCCCGCGGTGTTCAGCGCGCGCAGCGCGGACTCGCGTCCACCGCCCGGGCCGTTGACGTACACGGTGACGTTGCGAACGCCGTGCTCCATCGCCTTCTTCGCCGCGTCTTCAGCCGCGAGCTGCGCGGCGAAGGGGGTCGACTTGCGCGAACCCTTGAAGCCGCACGTGCCCGAGCTCGACCAGGCAACCACGTTGCCCGAGACGTCCGTGATCGACACGATGGTGTTGTTGAACGTCGCGCTGATGTGAGCGACGCCGGTCTGGATGTTCTTCCGGACCTTCTTCTTCTGCTTACCCTTGACGGCTGACATGGCGTGCTCCGGCTACTTCTTGGTGACCGCGCCCATTTTCTTCACCGCCATGCGGCGAGGACCCTTGCGGGTACGGGCGTTCGTGTGAGTGCGCTGGCCGCGGGCAGGCAGGTTCCGGCGGTGCCGGCTGCCACGATAGGTGTTCAATTCGACGAGGCGCTTGATGTCGAACTGCACGTCGCGGCGAAGGTCGCCCTCGACGCGGTAGTTCGCTTCGATCGCGTCGCGGATCTTACGGACGTCGTTTTCATCGAGGTCGTCGCTCTTCTTGTCCGGCGAGACGCCGGCCGCGGTGAGGACGGTGTTGGCCGCGTGGCGACCGAGTCCGTAGATGTACGTGAGTGCGATCTCGATCCGCTTGTTGCGCGGGAGATCGACGCCGGCGATACGTGCCATGGGCTAACCCTGCCTCTGCTTGTGACGCGCGTTCTTGGGGCAGATAATCCGGACGACGCCCTTACGCTTGATAACCTTGCAGTTAGGGCAGATCGGTTTGACGGATGCTCGGACTTTCATGGGCGTCTCTTGTTTCTCTACGGATGGCCTGGAGTGGAAGAACTGCGAGTGAGGACCCAGGGACCCTCGTCGACGATGGCAATCGTGTGCTCGAAATGTGCGGACATCGAGCGGTCTTTGGTCACGGCTGTCCAGTCGTCGTCGAGAACCTCTACTACAGGGGTCCCGGCGTTTACCATGGGTTCAACGGCGATGACAAGACCGCTCTTGATGCGTTTTCCGGTGCCGGCGTCTCCGAAGTTGGGGACCTGGGGATCTTCATGCATCTGGCGCCCGGTTCCGTGCCCCACGAATTGGGTCACCACGGAATAGCCGAGTGATTCTGCGTGGGTCTGAACGGCGTGCCCGAGATCCCCCAGGCGGTTGCCGACCTTGCACAAGGCGATGGCCGCCTCGAGCGCGTCGTGGGCCGCGGCGACCAGCCGTCGTTTTTCTGCGCTGACCTCGCCCACGAGGACCGTGCGGGCGGTGTCAGCGCACAAGCCGTGCTTGAAGATCCCGAAGTCGATCCCGATGATGTCGCCGTCGGCGAGCACCTCGTTCTTCCGCGGAATCCCGTGCACGACGACCTGATTGATCGACGTGCACACCACCGCGGGATAGCCGTGGTACCCGAGGAACGCGCTGACGACCTTGTGCTTGTCGATGCCGCGGCGCGCGATCTGGTCGAGCTCCCAGGTGGTGACCCCGGGCTTCGCCGCGTCGCAGATCTCCTCGAGGATCGCCTCGGCCACGAGCCCCGCCTCGCGCATCATGCGAAGCTCGTCACGTGACTTCAAGATGATCCGCACCCAGCGACTCGCAGCAGCTCAGCGCGGGCGGCCAGCCGCCGGACGGCGACCGACGCGCGGACCCTTGGGGCCAGAGAAGCCCTCGTAGTTCCGCGTGATCAGGTGCGACTCGATCTGCTGGACGGTGTCGAGCGCGACGCCGACGACAATCAGGAGGCCGGTGCCGCCGAAGTTGAACGGGACGTTCATGAACTTCTGGAGCAGCGCCGGGATCATGCAGACCACGGACAAGTACAGGGCGCCCGCGAAGGTGATGCGCGAGAGCACCCGCTCGATGTAGTTCGCGGTGTTCTTACCCGGGCGGATGCCCGGGATGAAGCCGCCGGACTTCTTGAGGTTGTCGGCGACGTCCACCGGGTTGAACTGCACCGCGGTGTAGAAGAACGCGAAGAACACGACGAGGATGGTGAAGATGACGTTGTAGCGCCAGTCCGCTTGGTGCAGCACCGAGGCGGCCTCCTGCAGCCAGCGCGAGCCGGACATGCTGGCGATCTGCGTCGGGAACATGAGGATCGACGAGGCGAAGATCGGCGGGATGACGCCCGAGACGTTGATCTTGAGCGGCAGGTAGCTCTGCGCCCCCTGGTACATCTTCCGACCGACCTGACGCTTCGTGTACTGCACCGGAATCCGGCGGTGCGCGCGCTCGAAGTAGCAGATGGCGGCGATGGTCGCGACGACCAGGATGATCATGAACAGGACGGTGAGGCCACCGACGCTGCCGCCGCCGCCGCCCGACAGGAAGCGGGTGATGGCGTCCGGCATCGCCGCGACGATGCCGGCGAAGATGATGAGCGAGCTGCCGTTACCGATGCCCTGCTCCGTGATGAGTTCGCCGAGCCACATGATCACGGTGGTGCCCGTCGTCAGAGTGAGCATCGTGAGCAGGCGGAACCCGAAGCCGGGGTGGACGACAACCTCTGCGCCGCCCTTGGAGAGGCTCTCGACGTACGTGGCGATGAACCACGACTGGACAGCCGAGACGAGGATGGTGCCGTAGCGCGTCAGCTGGTTGATGCGCCGTCTGCCCTGCTCGCCCTCCTTGTTGAGCTGGTCGAGCTTGGGAACGACGACCGTGAGGAGCTGGATCACGATCGATGACGTCACGTACGGCATGATGCCGAGCGCGAAGATCGACATCTGCTGCAACGCGCCGCCCGAGAACATGTTGAACATGCCCAGGAACGAGCCGCTGCCGCCCTTCGTGACGACGTGGTTCATCTCCACCCGGTTGACGCCCGGGATCGTGATGAACACGCCGATGCGATAGACCGCGAGGATGAACAACGTGAACAAGATCCGGCGCCGAAGCTCCGGGACCTTGCCGATATTTGCGAACGAGCTCGCCACTAGGAGTTCAGCCCGCGGTCGCGGGAGCGGTCGTCGTCTCGAGGATCGTGATGGTGCCGCCGGCCTTGGTGACCTTGTCCTTGGCCGTCTCCGACGCGCGGTGCGCCGTGATGGTCAGCTTCTTGGTCAACTCGCCCTCGCCGAGGATCTTGATGTGGGTGACCTTCTTCGGAACGATGCCCTTCGCGCGCAGCGCCGCGATGTCGACGGTCTCGCCCGTCTCGAAGATGTCCTCGAGGATCGCGACATTGATCGGGAACGCCTCGATGCGGAAGAAGTTCTTGAAGCCGCGCTTCGGAATGCGCCGCGGCATCGGCATCTGCCCGCCCTCGAACGCGAACCGCGCGCCGTGGTGACCGGGGCGCGCCTTCTGGCCCTTGACGCCCTTACCGGAGGTCTTGCCCGTACCCGAGCCGCGGCCGCGGCCGAGCCGCTTCTTCGCCTTCGTGGCGCCTTCGTTCGGGTGCAGGTTGTGTAGCGTGATCGACATGGTGTGGCCTGGGCGCGCGGTGAATCTGGCGCGGATGCTGGAAGTTGGCAACTGCCTAAATAGATATCGGTCGACGACCTGGCGTTCGAGCCAGGCGGGAGACGATCTACTCGGCGGGCTCGATCGTGATGAGGTGGCTGACCTTGCGGATCATCCCGCGGATCGACAGCGTGTCCTCGAGGGTCTTGGTCGTGTGCGGACCGCGAAGGCCGAGGCCCTCGAGCGTCTTGCGCTGGGTATCAGGGCGGCCGACGCCGCTCTTGACCTGCGTGATCTTGATCTTGGTCGCCATGACGTAGTCCTTTACGCGCCCGGAGCGGTGCTGCGGTTGCTCGCGCGACCACGGCCGAAGTGCTCGACGGTCTTGCCGCGGAGCTTCGCGACCTGGTCGATCGAGCGCAGGAGCTTGAGCGCGACGATCGTCGCGTGGATGACGTTGTGCTTGTTCGACGTGCCGATCGACTTCGTCAGGATGTCCGTGATGCCACAGACCTCGAGGACGGGGCGGACGGCGCCGCCGGCGATGACGCCGGTACCGGCCGCGGCCGGACGGAACAGCACCTGCGCGGCGCCGAAGAAGCCTTCGACGTCGTGCGGGATGGTGCCCTTCACGAGGGGCACCTTGAACAGGTTGCGCTTCGCGCGGTCGGTGCCCTTGCGGATGGCCTCGGGGACCTCGTTCGCCTTGCCGAGACCGGCGCCGACGAATCCGTGCTGATCGCCCACGACGACGAGCGCCGAGAACGAGAACCGACGGCCGCCTTTGACGACCTTCGCAACGCGGTTGATGTGGACAACGCGGTCGACGAGCTCGCCGACTTCTTCGGGATTGATGATCATGGTGCTTTCAGTGACCTAGAACTTCAAGCCCGCGTCACGAGCGCCATCGGCGACCTCTTTGACGCGACCGTGATAGATGAAGCCGTTGCGGTCGAACACGACCGACTCGACCTTGAGAGCGACGAGCTTGTCGCCGACCGCCTTGCCGATGGCGCGCGCGCGCTCCTTCTTCGGCTTGCCGGCGAGTCCCGCCTTGATGCCGTCGTCGAGCTCGCTCGCCGCCGCGACCACGTGGCCGGTGACGTCGTCGATCGCCTGCGCGTAGACGTACTTCGCCGAGCGGAACACGGTGAGGCGCGGACGCTCCGCGGTGCCGGTGATGCGAAGGCGGATGCTCGTCTTGCGACGGAGGCGATTCCGGACCTTGTCGTTCGAATGCTTGATGTGGCCAGCCATGGGGATGCTCCGCTACTTGCCCGCCGTCTTGCCGGCTTTGCGAGTGATCGTCTCTTCGACGTACTTGACGCCCTTGCCCTTGTACGGCTCGGGCGGCCGGAAGCTACGGATGTTGGCCGAAGCCGCACCGAGCGCCTGCTTGTCGATACCCGTGAGGATGAGGATGTTCTTGTCGACCTTGGCCGTGATGCCATCGGGCAACTTGAACTCGACCGGGTGCGAGTACCCGAGCGAGAGCGTGATGCTGGTTCCCTTGACCTCGGCCTTGTAACCGACGCCGTTGATCTCGAGCTTGCGCTCGAAGCCCGCGGTGACACCGGTCAACATGTTGCCGACGAGCGCGCGCATGAGGCCGTGGGCGGCGCGAACCGTCCCCTCCTCCTTCGTGCGACCGAAGATGATCTCGGTACCTTCCTGCTTGATCTCGATGTCCTTGTGACGCGGCAGGTTGAGGGTGCCCTTGGGCCCCTTCACCGACACGGTGTCATTGGTGATCGAGACCTGGACGCCCTTCGGCACTTCGAGCGGCTTACGACCGATACGCGACATGACTTACCAGACCTCGCAGAGGACCTCGCCGCCGACGCCCTTGGTGCGCGCCTCGCGGTCGGTCATCACGCCCTGCGACGTAGAGATGATGGCGATTCCGAGGCCGTTACGGACCTTCGGGATCTTGGTGGCGGGAACGTACTCGCGCTGACCCGGGCGGGACACGCGGCGCATGCCGGTGATCGCCGAGTGAGCGCCGTGAGCACGGCCGTCGTACTTCAGGGTCAGCTTGAGCATCCCCTGCTTGTTGTCTTCGGAGGACGTGACGCCGTCGACAAAACCCTCGTCACGGAGGATCTCGGCGATGCGGAGCTTGATGCCCGAACGGGGGCACTCCACGAGCTGCTTGCGCGCGCGGATCCCGTTACGAACACGGGCAAGGAGGTCAGCGATTGGATCGGTCATCGACATAGGATTCTCCTCACCAGCTCGACTTGATGACGCCCGGGATGTCGCCACGCAGGGCGAGCTCGCGGAAACAGAGGCGGCACATCTCGAACTTGCGGAGGTAGGCACGCGAGCGGCCGCAGCGCTTGCAGCGGCTCTTGATGCGAACCTTGAACTTGTGCTTCTTGGGAAGCTTATCGACCAGCTTGGACATGAAAACCTATGAGACCTTTCAGGTGCCCTGCGGGGCAGCCTGACGGAACGGCATGCCGAGGTGAACGAGGAGAGCGCGCCCTTCGGCGTCGCTGCCGGCGGTGGTGACGATGCTGATGTTCATGCCCTTGATCGAGTCGATCTTGTCGTACTCGATCTCCGGGAAGATGATCTGCTCCTTCACGCCCATGGTGAAGTTGCCACGACCATCGAAGCCGCGCGGCGAGACACCGCGGAAGTCGCGGACGCGGGGGAGCGCGACCGTGATGAGACGGTCGAGGAACTCCCACATGCGCTCGCGCCGGAGCGTGACCATCACGCCGATCTTCTGGCCCTTGCGGAGCTTGAAGACAGCGATGTCCTTCTTCGCCTTCGAGACCACCGGCGCCTGGCCGGTGATGAGCTTGAGCTCCTCGACGCCGAAGTCGATCATCTTCGGCTCGTCCTTCGCCTTGCCGAGGCCCATGTTCACGGAGATCTTCAAGATGCGCGGGACTTGCATCACGCTCTTGTAGTTGAACTCCTTGACCATCGCCGGCCGGATGGTGTCGTTGTAGACACCCTCGAGGCGGGGAGCCTTCTCGCGCTTGTACTTCGGCGCGGGACCGGCCGCTTCGGCCGGCTTCTTGGACTTCGCCTTGGCCTGGCCGTCCGCCTTCTGCTTCGCCTTCTTCTTCTCGGCCGCGGCGTCGCCGCCGCCCTTGCTGTCGTCGTTCGCCATGACTTACATTCCCGCCGTCGGGAACTTCGTGCCCGACTTCACGCCGGTGCGGACCTTCTGGTCGCCCTCGACGGTGATCTTGACGCGCGTGCCCTTGGTCGACTTCTCGTCCCAGAGCTGCACGTTCGACATGTGGATGGTGCCTTCCTTGTCCACGATGCCGCCCTGCGGGTTCTGCTGGGAAGCCTTCGTGTGGCGCTTGACCATCGCGACCTTCTCGACGACGACGCGCTCGCCGACGATCTTGAGCACTTTGCCCTTCTTGCCTTTGAAGGAGCCGCTGATCACGACGACCGTGTCGCCCTTGCGGACGTGTGGGAGGGCACGCATTACAAGACCTCCGGAGCGAGCGAGATGATCTTCATGAACCGCTTGGCGCGGAGCTCGCGAGCGACGGGCCCGAAGATACGGGTTCCGATCGGCTCGTTCTCCTTGTTCACGAGGACGGCGGAGTTGCCATCGAACTTGATGAAGCTGCCGTCGTTGCGGGCGAGCTCGAAGCGGGTGCGAACGATGACCGCGCGAGCGACCTCGCCCTTCTTCACCTTCGCGTTCGGGATCGCTTCGCGGATCGACACGATGACGACGTCACCGATCGAGGCATAGCGGCGGCGCGAGCCACCGAGCACCTTGATGCAGTAGACCTTCTTCGCGCCGCTGTTGTCAGCGACGTCGAGAACACTGGTCATCTGGATCATGACTACTTGCCCTCGGCCAGCGCCGCAGCCGCCGCGACTTCCGCGTTCCGGCTGATGGTGCGAAGGAGGCGCCAGCGCTTGGTCGCCGACATCGGACGCGCCTCGATGATCTCGACGACGTCGCCGATCTTCGAGACGTTCTTCTCGTCATGCGCCTTGTACTTCACGCGGCGCGACACGAACTTGTGGAACCGACGGTCACGAACGCGGCGGATGACGCTGACGACGATGGTCTTGTCCATCTTGTCGGAGGTCACCGTGCCGGTGATCGTGCGGCGCGATCCGCGCTCGTCGGTAGAGGTGGTCTCAGCAGCAGCGGCGCTCATGACTTGGCTCCCTTAGCCTTCTTCTCGGTCTTCGTCGACTTCTTCGCCTGGGTCTCGATGGACAAGGCGCGACCGTTGAGCACCGTCATCAGGCGGGCGATATCGCGGCGCTTGGTGGTGAGGAGCGCGGTCGAAGTGACCTGGTTCGTGTACTTGCCGAGCTGCAGGCGGAACAGCTCGTCGCGGGTGCGAGCGAGGGCCGTCTTGAGCTCGTCGTCGGGCAGATCGCGGAGCTGCTCGAGCGAGGTGCCGATCTTGCTCACAGCGCACCTTCTCGCGAGATGAGGTGGCACGCGATCGGGAGCTTGTGGTGCGCGCGAAGGAACGCCGTGGCGGCGACCTCGCGCGTCACGCCCTCGACCTCGAAGATCACGCGGCCAGGACGAACCACGGCGACGTAACCCTCGACGCCGCCCTTACCGGTACCCATGCGGGTCTCGGCGGGCTTCTTCGTGAACGGGTGGTCCGGGAAGACGCGGATGTAGATCTTGCCGAGCTTCTTGACGTGGCGGCTGATGGCGACACGCGCGGCCTCGATCTGGCGGGCGGTGATCCAGCCGGGCTCGAGGACCTGCATGCCGAAGTCGCCGAACGACACCTCGTCCCCGCCCTTGGCGCGGCCACGCATGTGGCCCTTCTGCATCTTGCGAAACTTCGTACGCTTGGGTGAAAGCATGCTCATGGCGGTGGTCCTTAGATCCCGGAGCCGGTGTTGCGCGGCGGCACGACGGGCGTGCCCTTCTTCGCGGTGGGCAGAACCTCACCGTGAAAGACCCACGCCTTGACGCCGATCGACCCGTAGGTCGTGCGCGCCTCGGTGAAGCCGTACTCGATGTCAGCGCGGAGCGTGTGGAGCGGCACTCGGCCCTCCTTGTACCACTCGCGGCGGCACATCTCGGCGCCGCCGAGCCGACCGGCCGAGGCGACCTTGATGCCCTTGGCGCCGAACTTCATGGCCGTCTGCGTCGCCTTCTTCATGGCGCGGCGGAAGGCGATGCGGCGCTCGAGCTGCGTCGCGATGTTCTCGGCGACGAGCTGCGCGTTGGTCTCGGCCTTACGGACCTCGATGATGTTCAGGAACACCTCGTTCTCCGTGAGCGCCTGGACTTCCTTCTTGAGCGTCTCGACGCCCGCGCCGCGCTTGCCGATCACGATCCCCGGGCGAGCCGTGTGGATGTTGATCTTGGCCTTGTTCGCCGCGCGCTCGATCTCGATGTAGCTCACGCCTGCATGCTTCAGCTTCTTCTTGATGAAGTCCTTGAGCTTGAGGTCCTCGTGGAGCCACTTCGCGTAGTTCTTGTCCTCGTACCACCGCGACGACCACGTCTTGATGATGCCGAGGCGGAAGCCGATCGGATGCGTTTTCTGACCCATGGCCTAGTCCTCGTCCGTGACAACCACCGTCAGGTGGCTCGTGCGGTGGTTGATGCGGTTCGCGCGGCCCATCGAGCGGGGCATCCAGCGCTTGGCGATGGTGCCGCCATCAACGGCGATCGTCAGGATGCGGAGATCCTCCACGCTCGCGTCGCCACCGGACTTGTCCTCGGCGTTCGCCGCGGCGCTCTTGATCGCGCGCGAGATGATGCCGGCCGCCTTCTTGGGCGTCAGATCTAGGAGCGCGACGGCCTCTTCGACCTTCTTGTTGCGGACGATGTTCGCGATGACCCGCATCTTGCGGGGCGACATCGAGATGCCACGGATGAGTGCGCGTGCCTGCATGAGCCTTACGCCTTCTTCGCGCCGGTGTGGCCGTGGAACGTGCGCGTCGGCGAGAACTCGCCGAGCTTGTGTCCGACCATGTGCTCGGTGACGAACACCGGGATGAACTTGCGGCCGTTGTAGACCATGAAGGTCACGCCGACCATGTCGGGGATGATCTGCGACCGACGCGAGTAGCAGGCGGGAACGACGCGCTTGCTCGGGTTGCTCTCCTTGAGAGCCAACGCGATCTTCTTCGGCAGGTAGTGGTCCACGAAGGGACCCTTCTTTACGCTACGCGGCATATCTACTTGCTCCGACGGCGGATGATGAACTGCTCGGTCCGCTTGTTGTGACGAGTCTTGAAGCCCTTGGTCTTGACGCCCCAGGGAGTGCACGGGTGACGACCGCCCGAGGAGCGACCTTCGCCGCCACCCATCGGGTGATCGACGGGGTTCATCGACACGCCGCGCTGGTGCGGACGCATGCCGAGCCAGCGCTTGCGGCCGGCCTTGCCCCACTGGATGTTCGCGTGCTCGGTGTTGCCGATCTGACCGATGGTCGCGCGGCAATCGATGTGGACGCGGCGCATCTCGCCGGACGGCAGACGGAGCGTGCCCCAGTCGCCCTCCTTCGCCATCAGCGTGACCTTCGCGCCCGCCGAGCGACCCAGCTGCGCGCCGGCGCCGGGCTTGAGCTCGACCGCGTGCACGTCAGTGCCGATCGGGATGTACTTGAGCGGCAGCGTGTTGCCCGGCTTGATGTCAGCCGAGTTCGCCGCGATGACCGACTCGCCCACGGCGAGCTTGAGCGGCGCGAGGATGTACGCCTTGACGCCGTCCGCGTACTGCAGGAGCGCGAGGCGCGCCGAGCGGTTCGGATCGTACTCGATGCCGATCACCGTGGCCGGCACGCCCGTCTTCTCGCGCTTGAAGTCGACGAGACGCAGGCGGCGCTTGTGGCCACCGCCGCGGAAGCGCGAGGTGATGCGACCGTGGTTGTTACGGCCTGCGGTCTGCGCCTTGGCGCCGACGAGGCTCTTCTCCGGCTTGCTCTTGGTGATCTCGGTGAAGTCCTGCGAGGACATCCCGCGACGACCCGGCGAGGTCGGCTTGTAAGTCTTGATCGGCATGGTCTAGACGCCCTCGAAGAACTCGATGTTGTCGCCCGGCTTCAGCGTCACGAACGCCTTCTTCCAGGTCGGGCGCAGACCGCCGAAGCGACCCACCCGCTTCTCCTTGCCGCGCACGACGACCGTGCGGACCGAGGAGACAGTGACCTTGAACAGGGTCTGGATCGCGGCGCGGATCTCGATCTTGTTCGCGTCGCGAGCGACCTCGAACACGACCTTCTGCGCGTACTCTTCGCCCTCGGCGGGCGCGGTGGCCGCGCCACCGGTCTCGCGCAGGCGAGCGCTCTTCTCCGTCAGGAGCGGGCGCTTGATGATGCTCTGTGGTTCGCGCATCGGATTATTCCTTCACCGTCAGCGCCGCCGTGATGTCCTTGAGCGCCGCAGCGGTCAGGACCAGCGTCTCGTGGCGCAGGATGTCGTAGACGTTCAAGCCTTCGGCGGCGAGCCACTGCGACGCGGGCAGGTTCTTCGAGCCGCGGACGAGCGCCTGGTTGTGCTCGCCCTTGTCATTCTTCGCGTCGACAACGAGGACCTTGGCGACCTTCTTCTTCTCGACCGAGCCGAGAACGTGGAAGGCAGCCGCGACCGTCTTGGTCTTGCCGTCGAGTTCGAGCTTGTCGACGATGACGAGCTTGTTCTCGCTGGCGCGGAGCGACAGCGCCGAGCGGAGGGCGAGCTTCTTCGCCTTCTTCGGCATGTCGTACTCGTAGCTGCGGGGCTTCGGTCCGAAGACCGACGCGCCGCCGACCCAGTGCGGCGCCTGCTTGGAGCCCTGGCGCGCCTGGCCGGTGCCCTTCTGCTTCCACACCTTCTTCGCCGAGCCACGGACCTCGCCGATGCGCTTGGTCGAGGCCGTGCCGGCACGGCGCTTGGCGCGCTGCCACTTCACGACTTCCCAGAGGAGGTGCTCGTGGATCTCGGCGCCAAAGACGGTCTCGTCGAGGTCGACAGAGCCGACCGACTTACCGCTCACGTTCTTCAGATCGATCTTCATGGTGCTGCCTTCGCTCAGGTCTTGATCTCGACGTCGACGCCGGCCGACAGGTCGAGCTTCATCAGCGCGTCGAGCGTCTGCTGCGTCGGCTCGAGGATGTCGAGGAGCCGCTTGTGCGTCCGAATCTCGAACTGCTCGCGCGACTTCTTGTCCGTGTGCGGCGAGCGCAGCACGCAGTACTTGTTGATCTTGGTCGGAAGCGGGATGGGGCCGGCGATCTTGGCGCCGGTGCGCTTCGCGGTCTCGACGATCTCACCCGCGCTCTGATCGAGCAGCTTGTGGTCGTACGCCTTGAGGCGGATGCGGATGCGGGGAGTCGTCATGGTTTTGATTACTTCTTCTTCTCGATGACGTCGTCCGGGAGGATCTTGGTCACGACGCCGGCGCCGACGGTCTTGCCGCCCTCGCGGATGGCGAAGCGCAGACCTTCCTCCATCGCGATCTGGGACA
>JANXOM010000200.1 GCA_025353585.1 Deltaproteobacteria bacterium | reverse complement strand
GGCACGGGGACCGCGGCGCGCACGGCGGCCCGGGCCTCGGCGAGGGCGCCGTGCAGCGCGGCGGGCGCGGCGGCGAGCCGGGCGGGGAGCGCGGGCGAGAGGCGAAGCGTCAGCCGCGGGCCGCGCACGAGATCGGCGCCGTCCTCGTCGAGCGAGACGACGACCGCGGCGCGCGTGGCCCGGGCCGAGAGCCACGCGGCGGCGCCGGCGAGCGCGGCGAGGAGCGCGAACGGCGCGAGCGGCAGGCCCGGCCCGCGGCCGAGCCCGGCGAGCACGAGGGCGGCGCCGCCGAGGGCGCGCGGCGAGCCGGCGAGCTGCTGCGGCAGGTCATCGGCGAGCGCGCGATCGCCCCCGCTCGCGACGCGCGTGACGAGGAGCCCCGACGCGACGGCGACGAGCAGCGACGGGATCTGCGCGAGCAGGCCCTCGCCGATCGAGAGCAGCGAGTACGCGTGGACGGCGTCGCTCGCCGTCATGCCGCGCTGGCCGACACCGATGACGAGGCCGCCGACGAGGTTCACCACCACGATCACGATCGCGGCGATCGCGTCGCCCTTGACGAAGCGCATCGCGCCGTCCATCGCGCCGTAGAGCTGCGACTCGCGCTCGAGATCCGCGCGCCGCCGCCGGGCGCCCTCCGCGTCGAGCGCGCCCGCGCGCTGGTCCGCGTCGATCGCCATCTGCTTGCCGGGCATCGCGTCGAGGGCGAACCGTGCGGCCACCTCCGCCACGCGCTCGCTACCGCGCGCCACGACCACGAGCTGTACGACCGTGATCACCGCGAACACCACGAGCCCGACGACGAGGCTGTCGGCCACGACCGAGCTACCGAACGCGCGGACCACGTCGCCCGCATCGGCGTCCGCGAGGATGAGCCGCGTCACGGACACCTCGAGGCCCACGCGGAAGAGCGTCGTCACCACGAGCAGCGTCGGGAACGACGTGAACGACAGCGGCCTCGGCGTGAACACCGCCGCCATCAGCAGCGCGACCGCGATGCCGACGTTCAGCGTCAGCAGCACGTCGAGCAGCGGCCGCGGCAGCGGCACGATGAGCATCGCCACGACGGCGCACAGGAGCGCGGCGATCGCGATCTGCGGCCAGCCCACGGGCTTCGCCGCGCGGGTCAAGTCTCGACTTCTTCCAGCTCGCTTCCGTCGAGCTCCAGCACGTCGCCCTCGACCTTGTCGCTCGGCCCGCCGAGCTGGCGGACGAGCGAGAGGTGGATCTGGCTGCGGATCATGCGCAGCACGCTGTCGAGCTCGTTTGCCGGCAGCTTGAGCCGGTTGCGCAAGATGTCGAGCGTGCGCGCCACGAGGTGCTCCTTCGCCTTCTCGAGCCAGCGGAACGCCGTCACGCGATGCACGCGATAGATCGCGCCGATCTCGTCGATGTTGAGCCCGTCGACGTGGTGGTAGCGCAGGAGCGTCTGCTCGCGCGGCTCGAGGTGCCCGAGCGACTCGGAGAACGCGGCCTTGAACTCCTCGGAGTAGGTCCGCTTCATGTACGCGATCTCGGGGTCGTCCGCCGAGACCGTGTGCTGCGCGATCAGCTGGTCGTCGTCGACGAGCACCTCGCGCTTGCCCTTGCGCAGGTCGTTGAGGCACGTCCGTACCGCGACCGAGCGCACCCAGCGCCGCAGATCGCCGCGCCCGCCGTACTCGCTGATCTTGCCCGGCGAGGTCGGCGCGCCGGACGTGCCGCCGCCCACGAACAGCCGCTGCCGCACGAGCTGCTTGATGTCGGACAGCCGCGGCGGCCCGATGCGCATGCGCGCGAGCGCGATGTCGACCTCGCGCATGTAGTCGCGATCGAACGTGGCGACCGCGCCCGGCACCTGCTTGGCGCACGCGCACGCGAGGTAGAGATCCGCGGGCCGGAGTCCGTCGAGCGCCGCGTCCGCGAGCTCGCTCGTCACCTGGCGGGCGATGAACGCGACGACGTCCTTCGCGTCGACCGCCAGCGCGGGCCACGCCGCGCGGCCCTCGGCAACGAGCGTCCACAGGCGGCGATCGAGGTCGGGCACCGCGGCCAGCGTCTCGCGCACCGCGGGCGGCGCGGCGTCGAGGAACGGACCCACGAGGCTCTCGGCGGTCACCACGGCGGCCTATGCTACGCTTTTTGTCGGGACGATGGAGCCGAACCCCACCCGCAAGGTCCGCAAGCAGGGGCTCGAGCACTTCGTGAAGTTCGTGCGCGAGCTGCCGTCGCCCTCGCCGCCCGCGCTCTTCACGCAGCTGCAGGACCACGGCTACCGCGGCCAGGACGCGGCCCGACGCGCGCTGTGCCTGATGGCGTACCGGCACGTGCGCCGCATCAAGCGGATCTACGTGGACGGAGTCGACCGCGCCGAGCTGCCGCGCAAGTCGAACTTTCTGTGCGCGGGGCCGACGGGCTCGGGCAAGACGTTCCTCGTCGAGACCCTGTTCGGCAAGATCCTGAAGCTGCCGACCGCGCTCGTGGACATCACCACGTACAGCGAGACCGGGTACGTCGGGCAGGATCCGTCGACGATCCTGACGCGGCTCCTCCACACCGCCGACGAGAACCCGATGCTCGCGTCGATCGGCATCGTCTGCCTCGACGAGCTCGACAAGATCGCGTCGGGCCAGAACAACGCCATCTTCGCCGGTGCGGGCACCACGAAGGACGTCACCGGCATGGGCGTCCAGCGCGAGCTCCTGAAGATGCTCGAGTCGAGCGAGATCGTCGTCCCGCTCGACCTCACGCACTCGAGCTACGCCGACCACGTCGTCATGTCGACGGCGGACATCGCGTTCATCGCCGCGGGAGCGTTCTCGGGGTTCCAGCAGATCGCGCACCGGCGCGCGATGCGGGACCAGATCGGATTTGGGCGCGACCAGGCCGCCGGGACGGGGCACGATCCCGACGCGATCGCCGTCGACTTCACCGACGAGCAGGTCGAGAACGTCGCGAACTTCCAGGCGTACGGCTTCCTGCCCGAGCTCATCGCGCGCTTCACCCGCATCGTGCCGTTCAAGGCGCTCGACGCGGGGACGCTGAAGGACATCCTCACCACCGACGTCGTCCTCCGCACGACGCGGGAGTTCAAGCTCGAGGGCTTCGACCTCGTCGTCGAGCCGGCCGTGCTCGATCACATCGTGACGGACGCGCTCCGCCGCGAGACCGGCGCGCGCGGGCTCTCGTCCACGCTGACCCGGCACCTCGAGAACGTGGCGTTCGGCGCGTTCGGCGGGGAGACCGGCGGCACCGTCCGCGTCGTGGTCCGCGATGGCGATCTCTCCGTCGATCTGGCGTAGCGCGACCCGGCTCGCGCGCCGGGTGATACGGTTCTCCCCGATGCGCGCGCTCTCCTCTGCCCTCGTCTCCTTTGGCCTCGCGGCCTCCTTCGTGCTTGCGCCCGCGTGCGACAAGCCCAGATCGCATGTCGCTCTCGACATGGGCCGGCTCGGCACGGACCTGACCGCGCGCGAGAACGAGGTCATGGCGGGCCCGAAGGTCACCGCCGCGATGAATGACCTGTTCACGTCGCTCGGCTCGGAGCCGCAGCTGCTCGCCGCGGGTACGAAGCTGTTCTCGCGCGTCGAGGCGGACCCGAAGATCGCGATGGCCGGGCAGACCGTGATCGGTCAGCTCACGTCCTCGCCGATCGTCCAGAAGGTCGTCATGGAGATCATGGCGGCGAACCCCGGCGCCTCGCCCGACCAGATCGGCGAGAAGGTCGGCGCGCGCTTCCAGAACATCACGAGCTCGCCCGCCGTCCAGCCGGCGTTCCAGGCCGCGTTCGGCGACCTGATGGCGAGCCTGCACCCGCAGGCGCGCTTCAAGACCGTCCTCGACCAGACCACGGCGAAGCTCGACGCCTACCTCTCGCAGCCCGAGCGCGTCGCGCACTGGTCCGACCGTCTGCGCGAGCTCAACGGCGGCGCGGATCCCGACCCGACCAAGGCGACGCAGCTCTACCTCGACCACGCCTGGTCGAAGGACCGCGTCGAGGCGTACCTCCTCAAGCTCTTCGCGAACCCGACCTTCCGCAAGGAGCTCGCGTCGACGTTCGCGGACCTCCTCGACCAGCCGGCCCTGCAGGCCGAGCTCCTCACGGTCGCGTCCAACGTCGCGGGGGACAAGGCGGAGCAGCAGGCGGCGGTGGATCTGATGCTCCTCCTCGTCCAGGAGCCGATCGACAGCGCCCAGCTGAGCACGAAGCTCCACGCCGCGCTGACGGCGCCGGTCCTCACGGGCGGCCTCGACAAGGTCATCAAGATCGTGTTCGAAGACCCGAAGATCGCGGCCGCGGTGAGCGTTCACTTCGACAAGCTCATGGCGGATCCCGGCATCCGGAAGGATTTCGACGATCTGATCGATCACTGGTGAAGTGGGCCTGGTAACGCGGCCCTGGTAGTAGAGGCAGGACATGGACAAGATCGTCGTCGAAGGCGGCAACCGACTGGTCGGCGAGATCCCGATCAGCGGGGCCAAGAATGCCGCGTTGCCGCTGCTCGCGGCGGCGCTCCTGCCGAGCGGAGCGTCGACCTATCACAACGTGCCCGGGCTCGAGGACGTGGTCACGATGGGCAAGCTGCTGCGCAAGCTCGGCTGGGCCGTCGAGGCGGGCGCGTCCCGGCACTCCATCACGATCGCCCCGCCGACGAACGCGAAGAAGATCAAGCTCGAGGCGCCGTACGACCTCGTCAAGACGATGCGCGCGTCGTTCCTCGTGCTCGGCCCGCTCGTGGCCCGGTACGGCAAGGCGCGCGTGTCGCAGCCGGGCGGCTGCGCGATCGGCGCGCGCCCGATCGACCAGCACCTCAAGGGCCTGCAGGCGATGGGCGCCAAGGTCACGCTCGACCACGGCTACGTCGAGGTCGAGTGCAAGAAGCTGCGCGGCGCGACCATCGTGCTCGACATGCCGACGGTCACCGGCTGCGAGAACTTGATGATGGCGGCCGTGCTCGCGAAGGGCCGGACGGTCATCGAGAACGCGGCGCGCGAGCCGGAGGTCGAGGAGCTGGCGCTCGTCCTCAACAAGATGGGCGCGAAGGTCTCGGGCGCCGGGACCGCGAACATCACGATCGAGGGCGTCGACGATCTGCAGCCGATCGAGCACGCGATCATGCCGGACCGCATCGAGGCCGGGACGTTCGCCGTCGCCGCCGCCATGACCCGCGGCGACGTGCTCCTCGCGGGCGCGCGGCCCGAGCACCTCGAGGCGGTCATCGCGAAGCTGCGCAGCGCGGGCGTGCAGGTCGTCGCCGAGGCCGGCGGCATCCGCGTGCGCGGCACCGGCGAGCTCAAGGCCGTCGACATCGTCACGCAGCCGCACCCGGGGTTCCCGACGGACATGCAGGCGCAGTTCATGGTGCTCGCGTGCGCGGCGCCCGGGCAGTCCGTGATCCAGGAGAACATCTTCGAGAACCGCTACATGCACGTGCCCGAGCTCATGCGCATGGGCGCGGACATCACGATCTCGGGGCGCGCGGCGATCGTGCGCGGCGGCAAGCAGCTGACGGGCACGTCCGTCATGGCGACGGACCTGCGCGCCTCGGCGAGCCTCGTCATCGCCGGCCTCGTGGCGAAGGACAAGACCGAGGTCCTGCGCGTCTATCACCTCGATCGCGGGTACGAGGCGATCGAGAAGAAGCTCCGCGCGGTCGGCGCGAAGATCAAACGCGGGAAGCAATGACCGCGCGCCCGATCATCCTGGCCCTGCCGAAGGGCCGCATCCTCGACGAGACGGCCGCCGTGTTCGCGCGCGCCGGGCACGACCTGTCGCCGGTGTTCGCCGATGGCCGCAAGCTCGTGTTCGAGTGCGGCCTCCTGCGCGTGCTGGTGCTCCGCAGCTCCGACGTGCCGACCTATGTCGCGCTCGGGGCCGCCGACGCCGGCGTGGCGGGGAGCGACGTCCTCGACGAGGAGGGCCGCGACCTCTACGAGCCGCTGGACCTCAAGATCGGCCGCTGCCGCATGATCGTGGCCGCCCGGGCCGGCGATCCCGCCCACGAGGCCCACGCCCACCTGCGGATCGCCACGAAGTACCCTCGCACCACCAAGGCGTACCTCCAGAAGCGCGGGGTCACGGCCGAGGTCATCAAGCTGTCGGGGGCCATCGAGCTCGGCCCGCTGACCGGCCTGTGCGACCAGATCGTCGACATCACCCAGACCGGCGAGACGCTGCGCCAGAATGGCCTGGTCGAGATCGACCGCGTGGGCGAGGTGTCCACGCGATTCGTCGTCAATCCGGCGCGTCTCAAGCTCGACGGCGAGCGGCTCGGTGCGCTGATCGCCGATCTCGAACGCGCCGTCGTGTAGTATCGGCCGCGGGTGTCTGCTGATCTGCGTCCGTTCGTCGCCGAGGAGATCCGTCTCCATCCGCGCGTGGCGTATCAGGGCCTCCTCGCGGAGGAGGGCGCCGCGACCCGCGTGGCCGCCTCGCTGCCGCCGCTCGCGAGCTTCCGCCACGACTACGCCGGCGCGATCTCCGTCGTCGACTGGGACCACCGGCTGCCGTCGGCGAACCTCGTCCTGCGCATCTACGGCTACTACGGCGAGGACACGCTCGAGGCCGGCCACGAGGCGTTCGACGATCGCCTCGAGCAAATCGCCGAGCGCGACAAGTACCCCGAGTTCGACGTGCCCGACTTCGACGGCCTCGCCGCCGACGAGGCGTACGAGATCGAGCTCTCCCCGGGCGGGCAGATCGGCCGCTGCCGGCTGACGTCGGCGTGGCGCCGCTCGGTCGCGCCGAAGGACGCGGCGGCCGCGGTCGCCCTCGTCCAGACCTGCGAGGAGTACGGCAAGCTGGTGGCGGCGTCCCCGTCCCGGCCGGCGTACCTCGGCGACCTCGAGGCGGTGTCCTGGACGCCGCCGTGCGAGAGCGACTACACGCGCTGGACGCTCGACGTCTGGTACCTGCTGGCCTTCGACGGGCGCATCGGGTCGGGGCGGAGCTTCCTGGCCGACCTCGAGACGAAGCAGATCATCTCGGTGCGGGACTTTTCGGTCCGCACCGGCTGAGCCCGCTCGCCGGACCGAGGTTGCACATCGTGTGCATCGTGTTACTCACATGAAGATAGATGTTTCCGCTTGCGGCATCCTCGCCCACACGGCGATTCTCCGCCGCATGACCCGTCCGCCGATCGCTGTTGCTGGATCGCTCCTGTGTCTCCTGGTGGCCGCATGCGGCCCCTCGGCGACGCGCAACAACAACGGCGGTAGCGGCGACGGCGGGGTGGACGACTCGTGCAACCCGGGCGACACCCAGGATTGCTACGACGGCCAGGACGGCACGGCCGGCGTCGGCCCCTGCCACAAGGGCTCGCGCACCTGCACCGCGGGCGGCACGTGGGGCACGTGCACCGGCGAGGTCGTGCCCGTCGGCGAGACCTGCGGCGACGGCATCGACAACAACTGCAACGGCATGGTCGACGAGGACGTCGACGCCGATGGCGACGGCTTCACGACCTGCGGCGGTGACTGCTGCGACTCCACCGAGTGCAGCAACCCGGCCCAGGTGAACCCGGGCGCGTTCGACGTGGCCGGCGACGGCGTCGACAACGACTGCGACGGCATGGTCGACAACACCCAGCTGCTCTGCGACCAGGGCGTGTCGGGCCAGTCGACGGTCGGCCTCGACTACGCGAAGGCGATGGACCTCTGCCAGACGGCCGGCTCGGCCGACAAGAAGTGGGGCGTCATCGACGCGAAGTTCACGTTTGCCGACGGCACCGGGCTGCCGGACAAGAAGCAGCACGCGATCTTGAAGAAGTACGGCACCGGCGTCACGCCGCACGGCGGCGTCAGCCTCGCGCTGTTCTCGACGGGCATCGCGGCCGGCCAGGGTGATCCTGGGTTCGACGCCGGCCTGAGCACGCCGTTCGACGGCAACACATCTGCGTTCCCCGCCGATTTTATTGCAGCCAACGGCAACAAGCTCCCGAACGCGCCGAGTTGCCCGCCCCCGAGCGGGGATACCGCTGGAGACCCGATCATGCTCACCTTACACATCCGTGTACCGACGAACGCGAGTTCGTTCTCGCTCGACACCAACTTTTTCAGCAGCGAGTTCCCCGAGTATACTTGCACCGCGTTCAACGACTTCTTCGTCGTGCTCCTCGACTCCTCGTACTCGGGTTCGCCGGCCAACCCCGTGGACAAAAATCTCGCAACCTACACGGATGGCGCCGGGAAGAAGTTTCCGGTGGGCGTGAACCTCGCCTCGGGCAACACGGGCCTCTTTACTCAATGCGTCAACGGAAAAGTCGGCTGCGCCGACATAGCGACCGGCGGGCACGGGTCGATCAACACTTGCACCAGTACAGCTGAACTGGCTCGCACCGGCTTGGACGCCGCGGAACCAGGCGCGTGCGACGACAACTCGTTGATGGGCGGTGGCACGGGCTGGCTCACCACGAGTGGCAACGTCAAACCAGGGGAGATCATCACAATCCGGATCGCGCTCTGGGACACGAGCGATCAGGCACTCGACTCGATGGTCGTCCTGGATAACTTCAAGTGGTCCGTGCAGGCCTCCGACCCCGGAACCGTGATCCAGTAAACAAGTGCGGCGGGGTACAATCTCCCGCATGGGAAGACAACCCACGCAACTCTGCCAGGGCCTGGTCGATACGAGCCGGATGCGCCCATTTGCGATCTGGTTCCTCGTTATCTCGGCTGCTTGCACCAAGCCGAACCCCGACGTTTGTTGCACGACAGCAGACCAATGTTCGAGCCTTGGCATCGGCGACCTCAGGCCCTGTGACACCGCGCGTGTCTGCACGACGGACGGTCTGTGCGTGGCGCCGCAATGCGGGGGCGATTCGGACTGCACAGAGGAAACCGCACCCGTCTGCAGCGGTCAGGTCTGCGTCGGGAAGTGTTCGCAGGACTCGGAATGCACGGACGCGTCGGCTTTGCATTGTGACTCAGCCGGCGCGTGCGTCGCGTGCACCGTGGACGTGCAGTGCTCCGCAGAACGCAATCCGGTTTGCGACACGTCCACTCACGAGTGCCGGGCCTGTGAAAAGGACGGCGAGTGCGCGAGCGGCGTCTGTATAGAGGCCACTGGCGATTGTGCGACCGATGACCAACTTTTGTTCGTGGTCGACACCGGGTCCGACAATCCTCGGTGTAGCCGCGCCGCGCCCTGCGAAACCGTTGCGGCCGCCGTGGCGGCGGTCACCGGACAGCGAAACGTCGTCCGACTCGATGGTACATCGGTGAAGGCCGGTGCGACCACCATCACGGCTGGTCCGAGCCGATTCACCGTCGATGGCGCAGGCACGACGATTCTCGGGTCTGGAAGCGATGCGGACCCCATCTTCGCGCTCAACGTAGGCACGATTGTCAGGTTCGAGGGGATCAGTGCCGGCTCGGTCGGGACCAACCCCACGCTGCTCAGCGTTGGGGGCGGGTCGGCGTCGTGCCTGGCAATAGCCGGGCTCAATTATCAGATCGTCATCAACACCGGCGCGCTGGAGATCGAAGGAAGCGCGATCACCGGCCTGTCGCTGACCGGCGGCTCTGCGGACGTCAGCATCCGAGACAGCAGCCTAACGTCATCGGCCGTCGTCCTCACAGGAGGCGATAGAATCACTATTCAGAGGAATCAACTTAGTGGGCGCGTGTCACTCACCGGCTCCGGCACCAACGCGCCCGCCGTCACGTTTACCGACAATGTACTTTCAGCGCACATCGCCAGGGCCGTTGGACTTCATGTGCTCGGAGCGCAGCCGCATAGCGTGATCGCCTTCAACACGCTGGTGAACGATGCCGCGGTCGACACGCGATTCGGCGCCATCCTATGCGACGCGAACGACGACGTCTCGAATAACATTATCGCCTGGTCCACTACGCAGCCGCCGAGTTGCGCCACGACATATTCGCTCTTCGACTCCAATACGACGCAGACCGGCTCTGGCAATCAGAGCCTCGACGTCAACTCGTTCTTCGTTGACCTCGCCAACGGTGACTTTCATCTCGCACCCGCCAGCCCGGCGATCGGCGCTGGCAGCGCGCTTCCATCCGTGACCACAGACATCGAAGGCAAGCCGCGTTCCGCGCCGCCAGCGATCGGGGCTTACGAAGCTCCGTAGTAGTGAGGCACGCGACCACCGAGCGCCGATCCGTGCGCATCGCGCGCAGGACTCGGCGCGAGTCGGACTCGAAAAAGCCCTGAAATATTAAGCAACTCGATTGGTCTTGCTGGGCGCGCACGCGAGCCCTCATCGTGTGAAGGATGCCCCGCCTATCGATCGCTGTGCTCGGATCGTTGCTGTGTCTCGGCCTCCCGGCGTGTGGTCCATCGACCTCCAACAACGAGGGAGGCGACAGCGGGACGAGCGAGTCGTGTAATCCCGGCGACTCGCGGAGCTGCTACGACGGGCAGACCGGCACGAGCGGCGTCGGCCCCTGCCAGGGCGGCAACCAGACCTGCAACTCCGCCGGGACCTGGGGCACGTGCGAGGGCGAGGTCGTGCCGGTCGCGGAGGCCTGCGGCGACGGCGTGGACAACAACTGCAACGGCATGGTCGACGAGGACATCGACGCCGATGGCGATGGCTTCACGACGTGCGGCGGCGACTGCTGCGACTCGACCGAGTGCAGCAACCCGTCCCAGGTGAACCCGGGCGCGTTCGACGTCCCCGGCGACGGCGTGGACAACGACTGCGACGGCATGATCGACAACGCGCCGGCGGTCTGCGACCAGACCGTGGCCGGCCAGTCGCCGGTCGGCATGGACTACGCGAAGGCGATGGACCTCTGCCAGACCACGACGGCGGCCGCCAAGACGTGGGGCGTCATCGACGCGAAGTTCTCGCTGACGACCGGCGCCGGCACGCCGAACGCGGCGCAGCACGCGATCCTGAAGAAGTACGGCAGCGGCGTCACGCCCCACGCCGGCCAGAGCCTCGCGCTGTTCTCGACGGGCGTCGCGGCCGGCGTCGGGGACCCGGGGTTCTCGGCGGCGCTGGACAAGTCGTATTTGGTCGAGGCGGCGTTCCCGGCGGACTACCTCGCGGCGAACAGCGGCAAGCTGCCGAACGCCCCGGGCTGCCCCGCGCCGAGCGGCTCGAAGGCGGGCGACCCGGTGATGCTGACGATGCATGTGCGCGTCCCGACGAACGCGAGCTCGTTCTCGCTCGACATCAACTTCTTCAGTAGCGAGTTCCCCGAGTACTCGTGCAGCCCGTTCAACGACTTCTTCGTGGTGCTGCTCGACTCGACGTACGCGGGCTCGCCCGCGAACCCGACGGACAAGAACCTCGCGATCTACACGGACACGGCGGGCATGAAGTACCCCGTCGGCGTGAACCTCGCTTCGGGGAACACGGGCCTCTTCACGCAGTGCAAGAACGGCAAGACCGGCTGCGCCGCGGATCCCGAGGACTCGTCGATGAGCTCGGTGCCGGGCAACATCACCACCTGCACGTCCGTGGCCGAGCTCGCCGGCACGGGCATGGACGCGTCCGACCCCGAGGAGACCGAAGGCGGCGCGTGGGTGGGCGGCGGCTGCAGCGCCGGCGCGCAGATCGGCGGCGCGACGGGCTGGCTGACGACGACCGGCAACGTCACGCCGGGCGAGGTCATGACCCTCCGCATCGCGATCTGGGACACGTCCGATACGGCCCTCGACTCGCTCGTGGTGCTCGACAACTTCAAGTGGTCGGCGCAGGCGTCCGACCCGGGCACCGTCATCCAGTAGCGGTCGAGCTCGCGGCGCGGCGGCCGAGGGTCGCGCCCAGCTCCTCGACGAACGCGGCGCGCACGCTCGCGACGTCGATGGCGCTGCCCGCGGGCGCCAGGGCAGCGACGGTGGACATGACGCTGGCCTCGAAGCCGCACGGGTTGATGCGCGCGAAGTAGGCGAGGTCGGTGGTGACGTTCAGGGCGATGCCGTGGAACGTGACCCACTTGCGGCAGGCGATGCCGATCGACGCGAGCTTCTTGCGGTCGCCGTCGGCGGTGGTCGTCCACGCGCCGGTCTTGCCGGGCTCGCGATCCGCGACGAGCTGGTAGCGCGCGCACGTGCGGATCGCGGCCTCCTCGAGGTTGCGCAGGAACGCGTGCAGGTCGCGCTCGCGGGCCTCCTCGGTGAGCAGCACGATCGGGTACGCCACGACCTGGCCGGGCCCGTGATACGTGACGTCGCCGCCGCGCTCGACGGCGACGACCTCGACGTCACCGGGCGCGAGCACGTTGCCCTCGGCGGCCCGGCTGCGGCCGAGGGTGAACACGTGCGGATGCTCGACGACGAGCAGGGTGTCGCCGATCTCACCGCGCTGGCGCTGCTCGACCATCTGGAGCTGGAGGGCCCAGACCTCGCGGAAGGGCGCGGAGCCAAGGTCGCGAATCGTCCACGGCGCGGGCGCCGACATGATCAGGTCTGAGCGCGGTTGATCACGTGGATCGCCTCGCCCATCGCCACCGCCGAGGCCTCCATGATCGCTTCGGACAGCGTCGGGTGCGGGTGCACCGTGAGCCGCAGGTCGTCGATCACGGCGCCCATCTCGATTCCCAGAGCCGCCTCGGAGATGAGGTCGCTCGCCCCGCCGCCGACGATGTGCATGCCGAGCAGCTCGCCCGTCACGCCGTCGCCGATGACCTTCACGAACCCCTCGCTGTCGTTGATCGCCAGCGCGCGGCCCAGCGCCGCGAACGGGAACTTCCCGATCTTCAGCTTCGTGTGGCCCTTCGCCTTCGCCTCGTCCTCGGTCAGGCCCGTCGACGCGATCTCGGGATCTGTGAACACCACCGCCGGGATCGTGCGCACGTCCATCGCCGCCTTGTGGCCCGCGATCACCTCCGCGACCACCTCGCCCTCCTTGGTCGCCTTGTGGGCGAGCATCATCCCGCCGATCAGATCGCCGATCGCGTAGATGCCCGCGACGTTCGTGCGCAGCCGGTCGTCGGCCGTCACGAAGCCGCCCTTGCCGATCGCCACGCCCGCCGCCTCGAGCCCGAGGTTCTCGCTGTTCGGCCGGCGGCCGATCGAGAGCAGGATCTTGTCGGTGTCGATCGTCGCCGGCTTGCCGTCGGCGAGCTCGACCGTCAGCACCGCGCGCCCGTCCTTGTCTTCCCAGCTCTTCGCCTTGGTGTTCAGCATCACCTCGACGCCCATCTTCTTGAGCTTGCGCTCGACCACCGCGACGCAGTCCTTGTCCATCGAGCCGAGGAGCCGCCCGGTCGCCTCGACGACGGTGACCTTCGTCCCGAACTTCGCGTAGCACATGCCGAGCTCGAGCCCGATGTAGCCGCCACCGATGACGACCATGCGCGCCGGCACGGCGTCGAGCGCGAGCGCGCCCGTCGAGCCGATCACGCGCTTCTGGTCGATCTTGAAGCCCGGGATCTCGAGCGGCCGCGAGCCCGTCGCGAGCACGACGTTCTTCGCGGTGATCGTCTCCGTCTTGCCATCTGCGGTTTTCACCGTGATCACGTGGCCGTCATCCCCGGGCTCCGCCCCCCGACCGGCGGAGCCGGCAGGGCTCCCCCCGCGTTGGCCCGGCTTCCCGAGCGTCGCCGTGCCGTCGAAGATCGTGACGCCGTTGCCCTTGAGCAGCGTGCGGACGCCGCTCGTCAGCTTGCTCACGACGCCGCCCTTCCACTTCTGCATCGCGCCCATGTCGAGCACGGGCGCGCCGGGGATCGTGATGCCGATGTCGGCGCTGTGGCCGAGCTTGTCGAACGTCTTCGCGGCGTGGATGATCGCCTTGCTCGGGATGCACCCGACGTTGAGGCACACGCCGCCGATGTACTCGCGCTCGATGATCGCGGTCTTGAGCTTGAGCTGGCCGAGCCGGATCGCGGCGGGATAGCCGCCGGGGCCGGCCCCGATGACGACAGCGTCGAACTTGGTGTCGGACATGCCGGGGTCATACCACCGGACCTCGGGCGCCGCGAGTCAGGCGGCGAGGCACCACGTGGCGACCCGAGCGGTCAGGCCGGCCGCCACCACGGCGTTCGAATCGAACGTGCGGCCTTCCGCCATCGCGTCGGCCACGTGGACCGCGCAGGCGAGCTCGCGGACGGCCGGAGGGGCATGCTCGACGTCGCGGTGCCAGCGGACGGCGTCGGCGATCGCGCGCGGGACGCCCCAGATATCGAGCAAGCCCGCGCTGACCTCGGGCCGGGCCAGCCCGCTGCAGTCGCGCAGCAGCGCGGCTGCGTAGCCGAGCTCGCCGGCCGCGCCGCCGAGCCAGCGCCGCACCAGGGCTGCGCCGCGCCGGGCGCGCGCGTCGAGCACCGTGATGTCGGTCGGGGCTCGCGTCTGCCGTGCGACCGCCAGCGTCAGGTCGAACACGAGGTCCGTCGCGAACTGCAGGCGCGGCAAGCCGCCGAGCCGCGCGCGCGTGGCGTCGTCGCAGCGTAGGGCCGCGAAGCGCAAGCCGTGGTCGATCGCCTCGTACAGCGGCGGCACCGCGCAGGGCTTCGTCAGCACCTGCTGCACCGCCGGTACCGTGCGCCCCACCGTCGCGCGGTCAGTCTGGCTCGCCAGCAAGATCCGCGCGGTGGCGGGCCGCTCGAGCTGGAGCAGGGCGAGCAGCCCCGCGCCATCGAGCTTCGGCATCCGCGCGTCGGCGACCACGACCTCGAACGGGGTGCGAAGCGCCAGCTCCAGGGCCCGCCGCGGATCCGGCTCGAACGTCGCTGTCCACTGCGGGCGGTCGCGGGTCATGCGCGCCTTGATGGCGAGGAGGATCGCCAGCTCGTCGTCGACCACAAGGACCCGCCCCATGGCATGTGAGTCGGCCGTCCCACGGCCCGCTGAAGGGGTGAACGGACGGCTACCGGGACGACACGGGGGCGGCCGGGTCCGACAGCCGCAAGTCCGCGAGCTGATTGCCAAACTTCACCCGGGCGAGCATCAGCGCCTCCTGGGCGTCGACAATGGCGATCGTCGTCTTCTGGATGCGGTCCGAGATCTCCGCGAGCCGGGTGCGCAGCGCCGCCATCAGCTCGCCGCTCGTGTGCACGAGCTTGAGCGTCACGAGCTGCCCGTGGAGCTCGCCAGCGCGGACGCGGTAATCGACGAGCTCGTCCCGCAGCGTCGCGATCTTGTCGACGAGGTCGACGGCGCCCCGGTGCGTGGCGAGGAGCGCGCGCAGCTGGTCGACGAGCTCCGGCGTCGCCGCCGGGTCATCGACGTACACCTTCATCATGTCCAGCGCGGCCGGGGACGACAGCTCGAGCGTGCGCTCCATCGGCGTCGCCTCCGCGATCACGACCTTCTGGGTCGCGCCCGGCTGCAAATCGACCTCGTAGAGCTTCGAGTCGCCGACGCGCATCGAGACCGGCGGCGCTTCGTTGATCGTCCAGCCGGCCTCGAGCTTGTGGCGCAGGTAGACCTTCGCCGGCACGGTGAGGCGGCTCGTCAACGTCAGGGTCGTCGTGCGGCGGTGCTGGATCTGCGCCGTCACGATGCCGCGCTGCACCGTGACGAGCTTCGCGATGCGGTCATCCTCGTCGCCGGTGTGCTCCACGATGATCTGCTTGTCGAGCGCGAACGGCACCACGACCGACGCGTGCGGCGGGACGGGCTCGGTGATGCCCTCGCCGATGAAGCGCTTGTCGCCGTACACCGTGACGGGGCCCGCCTCGAGGGTGTCGCCCGTCGGGTTGTCGAGCTGCACCGAGCGGAACGCGAAGCGCGCATCGCCGCGCTCGGAGACCGGGTCGTAGAGGTACACGACGCCGCCCGTGGTCTCGCTGTGCACCATCGCCACCATCGCGCTCGAGCCCGCCTTCACCGTCATCGGGCGATCGGCCATGAAGCGCGACTCGCCGACGGGCGTGTCGGAGATCGGGCCCTTGGCTTGCGGTGGCGCGTTCGCCGTGTCGAGCTTCGCGCCGGGCGCCACGGCGAGCACGCGGACGCGGGCCGGCTCGCTGGGGCCGATCTTCGTCGCGAGGTGCACGCGCGTCGCGGGGACGCCTTCATCGACGAGCCGGTCGCGGACCGCGGCCCCACGCGCGCTCGCCTCCGCCTGGGTGGGGCCGTGGACCTCGAGGAGGACGTCGCGCTTGTCCTTGAGCACGCGCGCGACCGCGTCGTGCATCTTGTGCTGCGCGAGCTGGACGATCGCCGCCTTCGCGTCCGCCGCGCTCGGGCCCTGGCTCTGCGCGTTCGTGCTGCCGTTGAAGCTCGTGCCGTAGCGATCACGCTCGCTCCCGGAGGCTGCGCCGAGCGTGGCCTCGAAGGTGCGGCCGGGGACCTCGATGTTCTTGGTGTAGTCGTTGCTGAGCGTGATGCCGCTGGCGGTGGCGGTCGGATCGATCACCGGCGCCCGGGACGCGATGGTGATCGTCTCGCCCCGGGGGGTGGGGCCGAGGGTCCGGAAGCCGTAGCTCGCCGGGGTCGACTTCGCGGCCGCGATCTGGACGCGCTGCTCCTCGGTCGCATCGCCGTAGTAGTAGCTGACCGTCGCGGGCCCGGCGGGCAAGTTGTCCAGGTGATAGCGGCCGGCCTCGTCGGTGACCGCGGTCTGGACGGTGCCGTCCTTCGTGGTCGCGATGACGGTCGTGCCCGGCACGACCTGGTGCGTCTTGCCGTCGGTGACGGTCCCCGCGAGCGAGCCCACGTTGGCGGTCGCCGCCGGCGCGGCGGC
>JANXOM010000182.1 GCA_025353585.1 Deltaproteobacteria bacterium | reverse complement strand
AGCGCACGCTGGCTCACCGCGTCGCTGATCCTCTGCGGCAGCGTCGCCGCGTGCAGTGATCCGCCGCCCGCCGGTGATGCGGCGGTGGCGGCGCCCGTGGTGGCGAGCGCCGCCGAGCCGCACGCGGCCGCGCTCGCCGCGCTGGCCGCGCTCGAGGAGCAGCGGCAAAAGACCACCGATTTCGCGGCCGTGCCGCCGGCGGATCAGGCGCTCGGCCCGGATCCCTATCGCGTCGCCGCCGTGCCCGGCGGTCGCGGCGTGCTCGTCGGCATCTTGCGCGGCGAGTCCGCGCTCGTCACGCTCGCCCCCGATGGCACCGAGCGCGCGCGGATCGCGGCCCCGCGGTCCCCGAGCGGGCTCGCCGTGTCGCCGGAGGGCGACGTGCTCGTCGTCGGCGATGGCGCGCGCGAGCTCGCGCAGTACCGCGCGCGGCCCGGCGGTGGTCGGATCGAGCGCGTCGCCACGCTCGCGGTCGATGCGCTCGGGTTGCGCGACGTCGCGCTCGGGCCCGACGGCCGCACGGCGTACGTCGTCGAGGAGATCACGGGGCGCTTGCTCGCGATCACCCTCGCGCGGGACGCGGCGCGCGCGCTTCACGTGACCGGGACGCGCGAGGTGAGCCGCTGCCACGGGCCCATCGCGGTCGCGACCGCCCCGCACCTCGTGGCGGTCGACTGCCTGCTCGATCACACGCTCGAGCTTCACCGCGACACCGGCGAGGTCGCGCGGATCCAGCACGACGGCCCGCTGTGGAGCTTCGCGCTCGCGCCGCAGGCGGATGGCAGCGTGCTCGTCGCGGCCGGCGGCGTCGAGGATCACGCGCTCGAGCGCGAGGACGGGGGCTTCGGTTACATCGACTCGTTCGTGTGGCTCTATCGCCTCGCGCCGGGTGCCCGCACGCCGGTGCAGCTCGCCGCGGTCAACGCGTCTGCGCTCGGCGTCATCACGCCGAAGTGGATCGCGCTGCGCACGGATCCGGCAGGCGCGGTCACCGTCATGACCGCCGGCTACGCGAGCACGAGCCTCGTCACGCTGACGTGGCCGCCCGGCGAGCTCGGCGCCACACCCGCGATCGCGACGCGCACGATCCCGCCGGGCACCGCCGCCGCCGTGGTCGCCGAGGACGGCGCGTGGCTCGCCGCGAACCCGCTGCTCGACGCGTGGATCGTCGCGGGGAACACGGCGCCGCGCGTGGTGCCGGTGGCGAGCCCGCGTCCGCCCCGGTCGGCCTCCTCTCGCATCGGCGAGGCGCTGTTCTTCACGACGCTGATGGCGCCATGGAACGACACGCAGGGCAAGGCGAGCCGCTTCACGTGCGAGACGTGTCACTTCGAGGGCTATGTCGATGGTCGCGTCCACTACACCGGGCGCGACGATGTGCACGCGACGACGCGCCCGCTGCGTGGCCTGGCGAACAACCGACCGTTCTTCTCGCGCGCGCTCGATCACACGATGGCGGTGATGGTCAACGCCGAGTTCCGCGTCGCCAACCGGCACAACGGCCGCGACCCGTGGTTCGCGCTGACGCGGGCGGACGCGCCGTGGCTCGCGCTGATCACGGGCGCGCCGGCCGAGCTGTCGCCGGCCTATCTGCGCGAGGCGTTCATGACGTTCCTCGCGGACTTCACGCACCGGGCGAACCCGGCGGCGCAGGACCACGCGCGGTTCACCGAGCTCGAGCGCCGGGGCGCCGGCGTGTTCGAGGCGCGGTGCTCCCGGTGTCACGAGGCGCGGCTGGTGGCCGACGAGCCGCGCTCGGCCGTGCCCGCGGCGCAGTGGGAGGCGATGGTGCTGGCGTCGGCGGGCGCGATCTTGTGGGACAGCGATCAGTACGCGAAGACGGGCGTACTGCCGTACGTGCACGCCGAGGGCGCGCGCATCCCGACGCTGCGGCGGCTCGGGAAGAAGTGGCCGTACTTCACGAATGGCAAAGCGCGATCGCTGGCCGACGTGCTCGATCGGTTCGCGTGGCGCGCCGACCGCGCGTTTCACGATGGGGCGCCGGCGGAGGCCGTGTACCTGGTGGGTGACGACAAGAGCGCGCTCGCCGCGTTCCTGGCGCTGCTGTAGGGCCCGCGACGTCAGCGTCCACGGCGACGTCCACGTCACCGTCCATGGCGACGACTACGTAGAGGTGATCGTGGCCGTGGGCGCTGACGTGGGCGCTGACGTAGACGTCGCCGTGGGCTGACGTAGACGCAGACAGACTTCAGACATCACGAGCCTCTCGCCCGCTGGTGCTACGGTCTGGTGCATGAAGCTCGCGTCGGTGCTGCTGCTGCTCGTCGCCTGCACTCCCGCGCCTCCGCCCCGCTCCCCCGAGACAGCCGCCCTCGAGGCCCGCATCGCGGCCCTCGAGGGACGGCCGCGCGCCCCCGCCCCCGGCGCGGCCCCCGACCTCGTCGACCTCGCCCAGCGCCTCGACGAGCTCGAGCTCCTCGCCCGCGAGACCCGCACCCTCCAGCAAGATCTCCAGGTCCTCATCGGCCGCGTCGCCGACCGCGCCGCCTCCTCTGCCGCGCCGCTCGCCGCCACGCCGCGCAGCGACGCCCTCGACCCGCAGCGCCGCTACCGCATCGCGATCGCCGGTAGCCCCGCGTTCGGCTCGCCCGCCGCGCCCGTCACGATCGTCGCCGCGATCCAGCTGCCCGAGCGCTTCACGCACCAGCTCCTGCCCGCCCTCCGCGCCACGCGCGCGAAGTATGGCGCCGACGTGCGCGTCGTCATCGAGGGCTTCGTCGTCAACCCGCCCGCATTCGCGACCACCATCGCCGCGTGTGCCGCCGCCCGGCAGGGCCCCGATGCGCTCGACAAGGTCGAGGACGCCCTGTGGACCGCGCGCGAGCTCGCGCAGACGGACGCGAGCAAGCCGTGGCCCGACGCCGAAGACGCCCACGCCGCCGCCGGGGGCGCCGGGCTCGACGTGAAGGCGTTCGACGCCGACGTTGCCGGATCGTGTGCGAAAAGTGTCGATCGCGAGCAACGCGCCCTCGCCAGCGTGGGTCAAACCGCGTCACCCACGCTGTGGATCAACGGCCGCCCGCTCGTGGGCGCCCAGTCGCCCGAGCACCTCGCCGCGGTCGTCGACGACGAGCTCGGCAAGGCCACCGCCGATCGCGCCAAGGGCGGCGCTCCGAACACGTACTACGACCGCCTCATGAAGACCGCCGCGCCCACCGCCCGGTAAGCCCGGCGGCGGCGCGGACAAGCCGATCCGGTAGTGAATTGCAGGCCGGCGCGAATCGTCGTACGTACTGCCAAGGAAGGTATCCATGAACCGCTACACCGCGCTCGGTTGTCTTGGTCTCGGTCTGATGATCAGCCCGCTCTTCGGTCGTTTCGCCGACAGCGCGGTCCCCGCCACGCCGCGCATCGGCGCGATCGACATCGAGCGGACGCTCTCGGAGACGCCGGCGGGCAAGCGCGCGAACGCGACGTTCGACACGAAGCGCAAGGCCAAGCAGGGCGAGCTCGACAAGAAGAAGGAAGAGTTCATGAAGGCGGAGGCCGATCTGCAGAAGCAGCAGAGCGTGCTCAAGCCGGAGGTGCTCCAGCAGCGCAAGGACGAGCTCGCGAAGAAGTACGCCGAGCTCGGTCAGCTCGCCCAGAAGCTCGAGCAGAACCTGGCCCAGGAAGGCCAGCAGATGACGCAGGAGCTGCTCAAGCAGGCCGATCCGATCATCAAGGAGATCGCGAAGACGGAGGGCGTCCAGCTCATCGTCGACTCGAAGCAGGTCATCTGGTTCGACCCCGCGATGGACCTGACGGACAAGCTGAACGCAAAGATGAAATAATCTCCTCCCGTCCGCGACGGGCGCTGGGTAGTACCCTCCTGGAGATATGGCCGCCGGCGTTCTACAGGACACGTATCGGGTCGGACTCGCCATCGCGCGCGTGATGGCGGACTCGACCAAGACCCACGAGATTCATCGCGTCGAGGAGATCACCGGGCGCCCGCGCTACCGGCGGCTCCTCCGCGAGCTCACCGCGCTGCCGGAGGGGCGGCGCCTCCTCGCCGAGCGCCCGGAGCTGTCGTCGACGCACCTCGACTTCGACGCGCTGCGCGCCCTCCCCGAGGGCACCCTGGGTCGCGCGTACACGCGCCACCTCGACGACCACGGGCTGTCGGCCGACTACCAGGCCGCCGCGACCCGCCACGTCGACGATCCGGACATGGCGTACCTCATGCGCCGCTTCCGGCAGACGCACGACGTCTGGCACACGCTCCTCGGCCTCGGCGTCACGGGCCACGAAGAGGTCACGATCCACTGGTTCTCGTGGGGCCAGCTCCGCCTGCCCGTGTCGGCGCTCATCATGCTGTTCGGCACGCTCAAGCACTTCGTCCTCGAGCGCCGCTGGAGCGCGCTCCGCCACTCGCTGCTCGAGGCCTATCGCGAGGGCAACGAGGCCCCGCCGCTCCTCGGCGTCTTCTGGGAGGACCGCTGGGAGCGGCCGCTCGCCGACGTCCGCGCCGAGCTCCGCATCGAGCCGCTCGACCGCCGCTGGCTGGATGCGTGATGGGGCGCTCGGGGTGTGACGGCTGCTCGCGCCGTGATCTGATCCGGGGCCTCGCGCTCGGTGCCGCTGGCGTCGCGCTGGCGGCGTGCGGGCGTGGCGACGAGAGCGGCCCCGATGCCGCACCGGATGGCCCGCCCGCCGATGCGGCGCAGCCGCTGACGGCGCCGTGCGGGGCGAACGTCTGCATCGATCTGACGAACCCGGCCGCCGCGCGCCTGCTCACGGCCGGCGGCACCGAGGTCATCTTCGCCGCCGGCGCGCGCCTGATCGTCCTGCGCGACTCGGCGTCGTCGTTCGTCGTGCTCTCGGACGTGTGCACGCACGCCGGCTGCGCCGTCAGCTTCAACGCCACGCTCGATCAGATGACGTGCCCCTGTCACGGGTCGCGCTTCGACCTCACGGGCGCCGTCGTGCGCGGGCCGGCGACCAAGGCGTTGAAAGCGTACGCGACCACGTTCGACCAGACCGCGCAGCTCCTGACGATCCTGCTGTGACAGCGGTAGGAAGTTGCCAGGTCTGTACGTGATGTCCTGTAGTTAGACCACGGCACCGGTTTCGCAAATTGGTCGGACCATGATGCGCTTCCTGGTGTCCTCGGTCCCCGTCCTCGTCCTCGCCACCACCGCCACGGCCCTCGCGCAGCCCGCGCTCACCCCGCTGGAAGTTCCCGCCTCGCCCGCCGCGCCGGCCCCGCGCGAGCCCGCCGGTAACAAGGATCCGGGCGTGGCGACGCTCTTGTCGATCGCCGGCACCGTCGTGCCGACCGCGATCGTGGTCTCGGCGGCGGGGACGGAAAACGGGAGCGTGGGGCTCGTCCTCGCGGGCCTCCTCGGCATGGAGCTCGGTCCGTCTCTCGGACACTGGTATGCCGGTGACTACCTGACGCCGGGCCTCGGCATGCGCGCCGGCGGCACGGCGCTCCTCGTCGTGGGGCTGGGCGAGGCCCTCCAGTGCATCGACGTCAACGACGGCTCGTGCCGGTCGGGCGGCGAGGCGCCGCTGCTCATCGGCGCGGGCCTCTTCGTGACGGGAACGATCTATGACATCGCGACGGCGGGCCACGCCGCGAACACGTGGAACAAGGAGCACCTCCAGCTCGCGCCAACGATGATCAGCAGCGCCGGCCACGCGACGGTGGGCGTCGGCCTCGGCGGGTCGTTCTAGACCGCGCGTGCGCGCACGCCGGCGGCGCCGTCAGCTTCGACGCTTCGACCTCACGGGCGCCGGCGTGTGCGGGCGACCAGGTCGACCACACCGCGCAGCGCCTGACGATCGTGTTGTAAGCGTTGGTAAGAAGCTGCCAGGTCTACGAGTGATCTCGACTAGTTAGACTCCTGATCCGGTCTGGTCCGGGTCTCGCAATTGGTCGGACCATGATGCGAACCCTGCTCCTCGGCGCGCCGCTGCTCGTCGCCGCTACGACCGCCACGGCCTCCGCGCAGCCCGTCCTCGCGCCGCTGTCCGCCCCCGCGCAGCCCGCGCCTGTCGCACCGAGAGCGCGGGCAGGCCGAAAGGATCCCGGGGTCGCGACGCTGCTGTCGATCGCCGGCACCGTCGTCCCGACCGCCGCCTTGTTCGCCGCGGGCAGCGCGGGGAGCGCGGGCGGTGACGTGTTCGTGGCGAGCGTCATCGGCATGGAGCTCGGTCCCTCGCTCGGACACTGGTACGCCGGCGACTACCTGACGGCGGGCCTCGGGCTGCGCGCCGGCGGTACGGCGCTCGTCGTGGCGGGCCTCAGCCAGGCGTTCGACTGCAACGGCGACTCGTGTCGGTCGAGCGGGACGGCTCCGGCCGCCTTCGGCGCGGCGCTGTTCGCCAGCGGCGTCGTCTACGATATCGCCACGGCCGGTCACGCGGCGAACGCGTGGAACACCGGGCACCTCCAGCTCGCGCCAACGACGATCAGCAGCGCCGGCCACGCGACGGTGGGCGTCGGCCTCGGCGGGTCGTTCTGACCGGGCGCGCTACGCTTGGCGCGTGAGCAAGGCGTTCACCAAGGAAGACGACGACGTGCCCGTGGCGCCGGTGCGGCGCCGCCGCGTCCCCGTGCCGAGCGGCGCGCCGAACTATATGACCGCGGCGGGCGCGCAGAAGCTTCGCGTGGAGCTCGCGCGCCGCGGCAGCGAGGGTGGGTCCGGCGACGACGAGGTCCGCATGCAGGAGCTCGCCGAGCACCTCGCGAGCGCAGAGGTGGTCGCGCCCGAGCCCGCGGCGGATCGCGTGCGCTTCGGCGCGGCGGTCACGGTCGAGGATGGCGACGCAAAGCGCGTCCGCTACCACATCGTGGGCGTGCTCGAGGCCGAGCCCGCCGCCCACGCCATCAGCTGGCAAGCGCCGCTCGCGGTGGCGCTGCTGGGCAAGAAGATCGGTGATCTCGTGCGGTTACCGAAGGCAGGCGAGGTCGAGATCGTGGCGATCGAGCCGGCGTAAAAAACATCGCGTCACAACGGCCGCCGGCTGCGTCTACCTGGCATGCCGATGACCCCGCAACCGCCCGTGCTCGCTCACCTGCACGGCGAGCCGATCGCCGACCGCCGCGCGCGCCTCCCCGCCGAGCTGCGGCGGCGCTTCCGCGGCATCGTGCGCCGCTATTGCCTGCACATCGAGCGCGTCGACCTGGTGCTCGAGGACGACGACGAGCTCGATCGCCGAGCCCAGCGCTCACCGCAGATGACGTTACGGCCGGGCGCGCAGCGGCGGTGGGGCGTCGCACAAGGGGCACGTCTCCGCGACGACGGCCCAGCCGCACGGGTCGCACGCGATCGCGACCACGTGGAACCCGTCCTCGCCTAGGAGCGCGAGCGGCGTGGGCGTCGGGACGCGGCCGCCGCTCGTCACGCGCACCACCGAGGGCGCGAACCCCAGCAGCACGAGCTCGAGCTCCTTGCACTTCGGACACTTCTTCGGGACCGCGAGCCGCGATGGGGTCGCGAGCGCCGTGGCGAGCCCGCCCTCGTGGTGGCACCGCGGGCACGCCGCCGACTCGAACACGTTCGTCTTGCAGTTGACGCACGTGACCCGGTAGGTCCCGTCGACGAACTTCTCGCCGTCGTGCGCCCACTTGCCGTCGTTGTCGGCGTCGCCGAGCATCACCTGCATCGTGCGATCGATGTAACTGGCGATCTCGAACGTCTTGCCGGCGCACGTCGGGCACGCGCCGATCGCGCGCTCGAAGCCAGCCTCGTCGAGCTCGCCCATCTACTTCGCGCCCGTCACTTCGTGATCGTGCCGCAGGCGATGCGATCGCCGGCGTTGCCCGCGGGGTCGGTCTTCATGTCGTCGGCCTTCGCGTGGACGACGAGCGCCGTGCCGCCGCCCGTGAACACCGAGTGCGCGTCGTCGCCGAGCGTGACGCCGGTGGCCACGACGGTCGCCTTGACCTTGCCCTTCGCGTCGACGGTGAAGTTCGGCATGTCGCCCGCGTGCGGGCCCTCGGCGTTGTCCATGCCGTGCTTCTTGTGCTCGGGGTTGAAGTGACCGCCCGCCGACTTGAAGTCCGGCGCGTCGCACTTCGCGGTCTCGTGGACGTGGATCGCGTGGTCGCCCGCCTCGAGGCCCTTGACGTCGAGCGTGATCTTCACGCCCTTGGGATCCGCGGACAAGGTCGCGGTGCCGATGCTCTTGCCCTTGGCATCGGCGAGCTTGACCGTGACCGGCTTGGCCGGCGCCGGCTTCGCCGGGGCCTTGGGCGCATCGGCGAGGGCCACCGCACCGAACAGGGACGCGAACGCGAACGAGGCGAGCAAGGTCTTCATGCGGTGGAACATGCCTCGATTCGAGGCTCGACGCACGCGGATCCTCAGCGTCCGAGGATGTTGCGCGCGATCACCACGCGCTGGATCTGCGAGGTGCCCTCGTAGATCTGGAGCAGCTTCGCGTCGCGCATCAGCTTCTCGACCGGGTACTCCTTGGTGTAGCCGTAGCCGCCGAACACCTGCACGGCATCGGTGGACGCGCGCATCGCCGCATCGGCGCCGTAGGCCTTCGCGTACGCGGACGTGATCGCGGACAGGTCGCCCTTGTCGACCTGCCACGCGGCCTTGTGGCAGAGCAGGCGCGTCGCCTCGTACGAGATCGCCATCTCGGCGAGCATGAACTGCACGGCCTGGTGCTGCGCGATCGGCACGCCGAACGTCTTGCGCTCGAGCGCGTAGGCTCGGCACTCCTCGAGCGCGCGGCGGATGATGCCGGCAGCACCGGCCGCGATCCACGGACGCGAGCGGTCGAAGGTCTTCATCGCGACCTTGAAGCCCTGCCCCTCTTCGCCGACGAGGTTCTCCTTACCGACGTAGACATCTTCGTAGATGACGTCGTTGGTGACCGAGCAACGCTGCCCGAGCTTGTTCTCCTTCTTGCCG
>JANXOM010000136.1 GCA_025353585.1 Deltaproteobacteria bacterium | reverse complement strand
CGCGCCGGCGGGCGTTCGCGCAGCTGCTCGGGCCGCACGCGCGCATGCGCGCCGCGCCCGCGATCGATCACTACTTCCTCGTCGGCCAGCCCGGGGCCTACGCCGTGACCAACGGCGCGCGGCCCGGCCGCGACCTGGTGGTGTCGGCGCGCGCGCTCACGGGCGCCAACGAGTGGCTCGACTGGGCGACGCAGGCGCTCGGCGACGCCGTCGGCGATCACGACCGCATCGTGCTGCCCGCGCCGAAGCTAGGCATCGCCGGCGTGATCGCGTGGCCGTTCGGGCACATCGTTCCGGAGACGACGCGCGTGGACCTGTGGGTGCTCCTGCCGATCACGCCCGCGGAGCTCGCGGCGTTCCGCGCCGATCCGGCGGCCCAGGGCGCCTGGATCGCCGAGCGCCACGACCGGCGCGACGTGCACGAGATCGAAGCGCGCTGGCTGGCCCGGTAACGACTCGTGCATCGGGCGGCGGTCGCTGCGCCGACGTCATCGCCACGCCCACCGCGGGCCGGTTCACACCAGCTGGTCGGGATGCGTCGAGACGATCACCGGCTCGCCCGGGGCGGCCACCAGCTCCCAGCCCTCGCCGAGCTTCTGGACGTGTCCGATGATGGCGACCCGATCGCCTGCCACGAGCACGCCTTCGCGCAGGGACAGCCGGCTGGCGTCGCCACTTGCACCCAGGTTGCGGAGCTCGCGGTCGATGATCGAGGCGCCAAATCGAGGCGCCGCGCTCGCCGCCGCTCCGGGGTTCGATCGCGGATCGACCACGCCCCGGAGCTCGAGCTCGAGCTTGATCGCTTGCGGCGCGACGACGACGCGCCCGGTCCCGTCATCGACGGCAAACCGCACGACGAGCTCGGGGCCGTCGAGTCGCGGCATGACGCCACCGCAGCTACCCGTCACCCCGGATCCGTGCTGTTCCATCGTCGAGCACACGGCCAGGCATTTCGTTCCCGTGTGCGTCGCCTCCAGCTCGGCCCCGAGGGAGACCGCGCGGCCGACGATGCGAGCGAGACCACCCTCGAGCAAGCCGAGCTCGTCGACCTGGACCGATGCGACCTTCTCGTGATGCCACCACATGGCTGGAGCTTACGCTGCGGTGCGACGAAGATGCTACGTTCCGCGCGCCCTGGGGAGCTCCGGGGGAGCCCGGGGGAGCCCCGGGAGCTCATGATCGCACGAACCTTGTCTCCGCTCTTGCTGCTCGCGTGCACGAGCGCCGCGTGCGGCGGCGGAACCGACGGCCCCGATGCGGACCTGTCGCCCGACCCGGCGTGGCCGGCGAGCACGGCGATCCCGCTGACGCGCAGCCGCCTCGGCAGCCTGTACAGCGCCGTGATGACGGTGGGGAGCTCGTCGTTTCCGCTGGTTATCGATACCGGCTCGTCGACGGCGGGGGTGTTCAGCTCGACGTGCCGCGATTGCGATGGTGGCGCGGGGCTCTACGCGCCGGGCGCCACCGCGGTCGACCTGGGCAAGCGCGCGTCCGCCGAGTACGTCGATGGCTCGCGGTGGGACGGCGAGATCTACTCCGACAAGGTCTCGCTCGGCGTCGGCACGCCCGCGGAGACGCTCGACCTCGTCGCCATCGACTCGGCGCTCGGCTTCCTGCTCGATCCCACGACCAACGGCATCCTCGGCATGGGCCCGCCCGCCGGCTTGCTCGACGGCACCACGAGCTACGCGCTGTTCGCCGATCGCACGCCGTCGGGGCAGCTGGGCTTCGAGCTCTGCAGCGCCGGCGGGACGATGTGGCTCGGCGCGGTCGACCCGCTCGCCTCGGCGGCGCCGCCCCAGACGACGCCGCTGCTCGCGAGCAGCGACAGCGCGCCGTACTACCGGGTGGACATGGCGGACGTCGCCGTCGGCACGCAGAGCCTCGGCGCGGGCTCCGGCGGGTTCCCGGGGGTCCTCGTCGACACCGGCACGACGGCGTTCCTCTTGCCGACCGGCACGGTCGCCGCGCTCGTCAGCGCCGTCAACGCGGCCCCGGGCCGGGCCGCGCTGTTCGGCGGCTCGATGCTGTCGCCGACCGACGACACGCAGTGCCTGACGCACGCCGGCGTGACCGCGGCGACCGTGGACGCGATGTTGCCGCCGCTGATCCTGTCGTTCGGCGACGGCCACGGCGGCGTGTTCACCGTGGCGGTGCCGGCCACGCCGTCGTACCTGGGCGATAACGGCCAGGGCTCGTTCTGCCGCGCCGTGGAGGCGGTCAGCGACGGCGGACCGGGGCCGATCCTCGGCGTGGGGATCCTGCGCGGCCTGGTCACCGTGATCGATCCGCGCGCGCGCACGGTCGGCTTCGCGCCGCAGGTCGGCTGCGCGGCGACGGCGGGCGCCGCGGATGCGCGCCCGTGGGGCCATCCGCGCCAGCGCTTGCCGCGTCCGCGCCTGCGCTGAACGGCGCGCGATGTCGTCCGCCGCCGCCGCACCGGCGCTGGTGACGCCGGCGAAGCGCCCGTTGCCCGCCGATCTCGCCGCCAAGGCCCTCGCGAGCCCGTGGGTGCTCTACGACGAGGGGAAGGACACCTTCACGTTCGCGCGCCTCGGCGACACCGTGCGGCTCGGCGGTGGCAACCCCGTCGCGGTCCGGGCCCATGGGACCACGGTCGTGTGCGGCGCCGGGCTGTTCACCATCGTCATGGTGAACGGAACGTGCACGCGGTACCGCGACGAGTCGCGCACCAGCGAGCGAGACCAAGCTGCTGCGCGCGGCCAGCTGGGCCGCCGCGAAGAAGACGGTCGATCAGGCGCGGGCGGCCGCCGCCGCCGCGAAGCAGCCGTAGCGCGGTCGTTACATGCCGGCGACGGTGCCGGTGATCGGCGCGTCAGCGACGACCTTCGGCGCGAGGTAATTGTAGCCGGTGGTCGTACCGAACGGCACGTCGAACACCAGCAGGCCGCTGATCGTCCCGCCGAGCGTGCTCGCGGCCGCCGGCTCCTGCTCGGTGAACATCTTCGCGCAGCGGCAGTCGCTCGAGACGGTGTAGCCCTTGAAGAAGTCGGTGCCGATCAGGACCTCGGCCGGGTTCGGCGTGCTCTGGCCCGGCGGTTGCGCGGTGCCGCTCGCGCAGGCGCCGCCCTTCGTGGCCGTGACGGACTTCGGGATCATGCCGAAGCCGAACTGGAACGGGCACGCCGTCGCGGACGTGTTCGAGAGCTCGCTCGGCGTCCAGTCGTACATCTGGAGCGTGTCCGCGGCGCCGATGGTGACGGTGACGTGCTGGAAGCGCAGGTTCTGCGACGAGCCGCCGCGCTCGATCTCGGCGAGCGTCGCGGTGGCCGGCGCCGGGGGCGTCGCGGTGCCCGTGTCGGTGAACGTGTCGATGAAGAACTCCTCGAATGTCGTGCTCGCGGTCTTGATGTACGTGCCTTGCAGCGTGACGGCGTGCCCGTCCGGCGTCCCCGCGACGGTGGTGGCGACGCTGCACGGGTGCGCGGTGCTCGTCGAGGAACAGCGCGTCATCAGCGCGGAGAAGTCACCGCCGGCCGCGTCCTGCACGAAGAGCCGCGGGGACTTGGTGGACGGCGTCGTGCCGAGCGTGACGACGCCCGTCAGCTTGAAGCACCCCGAGTGGGTGCCCATGCGCATCGCGGCGATGGTCGAGTCCGTGTAGACGGCGCACGTGAGGCTGCCGCTGCCGCTCCCGCTGCCGCCGCCGCTGTCGGGGTGCGTCGCGCCGTCGGACGGCTTGGCGTCCACGGTCGACGACGAGTCGCTGCGACAGGCCGAGAGGAGAGCAGGCGTGATGGTGAGCAGGGCAATGAGCGCGCGTCGTGATGTCATGGAGACCTCCGAGTTCGCGCGCACGCTAGGGCAAACCGCGGGCGGGACGCGAGGCCTGACTGCGCGTCGGGTATTAAGAAGCAGCCAACCGATCGCGGCGGTGTCCCATCGTGCCCGATCACCGCGGCGGTTCGCCCCGCGACCGTGACAGACCCGTCGCAGCTACTGCGGGGCGCCGGCTGCGAAGTCGGTGTCGATCGCGGACTTCATCTTCGCGAGCTCGCTGGCCACGCTGAAGATGACGCCGAGCTCGCGGTTGTAGCCGAGCGAGCCCGCGGTGAAGTTCTCGGAGCCGACGAAACCGCTCGCGCACGTGCCGCCCGCGCAGTCGACGAGGATCGCCTTCGCGTGGATGTACGGGTTCGACGCCGTGCCGCCGCCCGACGACGGCCCGGTCATCACGACGTGCGCGCCGGCCGCCTTGACGGTCGCGACCGCCTGGGCGTCGAGCGTCGAGTTCGCGATGATGACGCGGACGTGCACCCCGCGCCGCGCGGCGGCGGCCACCGCGTCGACGATGCCGTTCTGGTTCTTGTCGCTGAACTCCTCGCCCTCGACGTCGAGCGTCGTGGTGGCGGCGCCGATCAGCGCGACGAGGCGCGGGCGTGCGTTCGCGTTGGCGACGACCAGCGGGCCGGACGGCGTGATCGCGTGGAGCGCGTGGTCGGCCACGAACACGGCGGTCGCCTCCGCCACGTCGGCCGCGTTGGTGTCGATCGCGAGGTACTCGCGGTTGTCGCGGGGCGACGACGTGTTGCCGTTCATGGTCATGATCCAGGCGACCGTGCCGTCGATAATGACCGTCTTCTCGTGGGTGTAGTTGAAGCTCGAGCTCGACCACACCGGCTTGGCGCCGGCGGTCTTCAGCTTGGTGTAGGCCGGCGTGTTGAAGGTCTTCGTGTTCGAGGCGCTATCGAGGACGACCTGCACGTCGAGGCCCGCCTGGGCGCGCCCGACGAGGGCGGCGATCACGGCCGCGTCGTCGAGCTCGTACATCGTCATGTACACGCTCTGGTGGGCGCCGGCGATCGCCGCGACGAGCTCGGCCCCGTGGTTGCCGTTGGGCTCGACGATCACCGTGATGCCGGCCGCGGGGCCGCCCGACCCACCGTCGGGCCCGGCGCCGTCCGGGGCCGCGTCGCGCGCTCCGGCATCGCCGCCCCGGCCGCCATCGGGACCGCCCGCCGCAGGTTGCGCCTGGCACGCGGCGAGGCTGCCGAGCGCGACCAACGTCACTCCGAAGTACTGCGGCGTTCGCACGAGCGGCACCGTACGCCGCTCGTCCGGCCCCGGAGATTAAGAGTCGGAGCGGGGCAAGTTGACTGATCGCGGCGCGGTGAAGCCCTCCGCGAACGGCGCCTCTCGCAGTCGCGTGGCGAGGAGCTCGAGGAAGGCGACGACTTTCGGCGACAGCAGATGGGTCGACGGAAAGAGGGCGTGCACCGGCACCAGGCCGGCAGACCAGTGTGGAAGCAGCCGGCGCAGGCGTTTCTTCCGGAGGTCATCCGCGCAGAGCATCTCGGGCAAGCAGGCGACGCCCAGACCGGCGATGGCCGCCTCGTGCAACGTCTCGAGGTGGTTGACGGTCAGGCGCGGCCGGATGCGAACCTCGACGCGCTTCCCGGCGGATTCGAGGACCCAGGTGTCCGGCGCGTCGCCAACGCCGAACGCGATGCACGCGTGCGGCCGGAGCTCCGCCGGCGTCTCCGGCGTGCCGTGGTGCTTGCAATAGCGCGGCGCCGCGACGAGCACGGTGCTCGCGAGCCCGAGCTTGCGCGCCATCAACGTCGAGTCGACGAGGGCGCCGGCGCGGACGGCGACGTCGAACCGCTCCTCGATCAGATCGACCCGGCGGTCCGTGCAGACCAGCTCGAGCTGCACGTCCGGATAGCGCTCGAGGTACTCGGTCGCGATCGCCCCCAGCGTCGCGAACGCCGGCGGCGCCGTCACGCGTAGCAACCCGCGCGGCGCTGCTTGCAAGCGGCCGACCGCGTGCTCGGCCTCCTCCAGCTCGGAGACGACCGACCGGACCCGACCGTAGTAGACGCGACCCGCGTCGGTCAGGCCTTGCTTGCGACTGGTCCGTTGCAAGAGGCGCGCGCCGAGCCGGGCCTCCAGCTCGGCGACCTTGCGGCTAACCGTCGACTTCGGCACGCCCATCTGGCGCGCCGCGGCGCTGAAGCCGCCGGCCTGCACGACGCGCACGAAGATGAGGATCTGGTTGAGGTTCAAGCGTTCCACCATTGGGACGGTCGTAGCCGAAATCGGTGGCTTGTGCCATTCGACGGCGTGTCCCAGAGTCGCGCCTGCGCGCTCGATGCGACGGAGTGCCGGAACACCTGAACGGAGAACTGCCGATGATCGTCACAGTTGACCCCAACGATGCGAAGACCGTGCGGAACAAGGACAACGTCCTCGCGCTCTACGAGCAGATGATTAACCAGAAGCAGTCCGCCGAGGCGGTGTCCAGATACACCGTTCCAGACTACGTCCAGCACAATCCCAACGTCCCCGACTTCGCGGCGGGGCTCGTGGCGGCGTTCGGCAAGACGACGCGGGATCGCGCGCGGTTTCGCGTGGTGGTCCATCGCATCATCGCGGTCGGCGATTACGTCTGGGCCCACGTCAACTTCCTCAACCTCTTCACGGACGACCCCGGAGACCTCGGAATCGCCGGCGTGGATATCTACAAGATGAACGCGGAGGGTCAGGCCGTGGAGCACTGGGACGTGCTGCAGCCGGTCCCCGACGCGACCCAGGCTGCCCATGCGAACGGCATGTTCTCGAGCGGCCGATGACGGCTCAGGGCAGGCGCCGGTTGTGCTCGGCCAACTCGGCCGCATCCGCGAGCTGACGCGGGAGCTGACCGTCGTCGATGCACGCGCGGGTGGCCGCGTCCAGCTTCGCGGCGGGATGGCAGCGGATCACGGCGGCGATGACGGCCCGCGCGCGGTCCACGCCGGTGTCGCCCGGCGGCAGGCCGACGAGCTTGGTCCACGGGACGACGCGGACGGTGGCGCCGGGCTTCGAGATGAGGTCGACGAAGATCGCGCCCTCGTACGGCGCCGCCGCGGGCAAGCGGCGCGCGACCACGCCGACCACATCGGTCCACGCGACCATGCACAGGCTGCCGCCGTCGAGCCGCGCGTCGAGGCCGGCCGGCGACAGGTCGAGCGTGGCGGCGGTGTGGTCGAGCGAGAACGGCGGGCCCACGCGCGGCGCGACCTCCGGGACGACGGGCAGCGAGCTCACCCGCGGCACGAAGCGCGTCTCCCCGACGTGCGCGGTCGCCGGCGGTGCGGCGTCCGCCTCCGCGGCGCGATCGAGCCAGATCAGCGCGGCCGCGCCGAGCGCGAGACCCGCGAGCAACACGAGCGGCCCGGCGTGGCGCGCGACCGTGATCGTGCCGTTGGCGCCCTGCGCGTGCTCCGGCTCCGGGCCGAGGACGTACGCGGCGGTCAAGGTCGCCGCGATCGCCGCGAACGCGACGAGATACCCGATGCGCGAGAGCTGCGGGAGCACCTGCCCGGCGACCACTTGCATCGCGAGCTGGAACGCCACGGCGATGCCGAACGCGATCGACGTCCAGAACGCGATCGTGGCCATGGTCGCGTAGGACCCGCGCAGCATCTGCATCGACATGTCGATGCACGGGCCGTTGACGGCGCAGATGTGAATGCCGCGCAGATCGATCGACGCGACGTGCGCCTTGTCGAGGGACGCCGTGAACGTGAACCAGTCCACCCACCACAGGCCGGCGAGCATCAGGCCGACCGCGACGACCCCGAGGACGACTTGACGATAACCGGCCGAGCGCACGCCGAAACGCTAGCACGGGCGACGCGCGGCGATGCGTGCCGGCCACGGTGCCGGCGGGCGCCGCGTGTGCAGCTTGGCGCGGGCACCGCAATCTCGCGTGGGCAGACGATCACCGGGCGCCGCGCTCGGGGCCCCTGTGGCGCGGGTCGGCCGGGGCATGGTGCTTGCTCGGGTGGCGCGCGATGCGCTCGTTCCTGCTGGTCTGCTTGCTCACCGCGGCCTGCGCCGCCGATCCGGACGCCGCCGATGGGACCGCCGTGGTGGACGCGGGCGGCGCGCCGGACGCGGCGGCGACCGCGCCCGAGGCGACGCCGGAGACCGCGGGGCATCAACCGTTGCTCAAGGCGGGGCTGCACCCGGACGCCTCGGACGCCCTCCGGGGGCTCGGCATCACCGCCGATCGGATCTCGCAGACGATCGGCAACGCGCCGGCGTCCGCGGGCACGCACGGGGTCGACGGCGTCGCGAACGGCCAGCCGTTCAGCGCCGCGACCGACCTGCGCACCGGCGGCATGAGCCAGGCGGCGATCCGGCAGGAGCTCGACGATCTCGGCCGCGCCGGCTTCGCGGCGTGGTACCGCCGCACGGGCCACGACGGTTGGCGCGGCGTGACCCATATCCACGCGGTCTGGGTCAACACGGCGATCAAGCGGTCGTTGCGCGCCCAAGCTCACGACTACTGCAACTGGAAGAACGGCCTCGTCAGCCACGCGCCGTACCTCTTCTTCCACTTCAGTCAGGCCGCGGTGGACCTGGTGCGCGCGCGGTTCCTGGCCCACAACCCCGTGGCTGACTGACGCGGCCGGTCCTCGGCCGACGGCCCGCGCGGCGCTCAGGGCTGACCGGCGCCGCCCGACGAGCCATAGACCTGGCCCGTCGCGAAGCTGGCGTCTGCGGCCGCGAGCTGCACGTAGATCGACGCGAGCTCCGCCGGCTGACCCGGCCGCCCGAGCGGCGTGTTGCCGCCGAACTTCTTCAGCTTCTCTTGCGTGGCGCCGCCGCTGACCTGCAACGGCGTCCACACCGGACCCGGCGCGACGCCGTTGACCCGGATGCCCTTGGGGCCGAGCTGCTTGGCGAGCGACTTCACGTAGTTCATCGTGGCGGCCTTCGTCTGCGCGTAGTCGTAGAGATCGGCCGACGGGTCGTACGCCTGCTCGGAGGTCGTCCCGATGATCGCGGAGCCGGGCTTGAGGTGCGGCAACGCGGCCTTGATGATCCAGAACGGCGCGTAAATGTTGGTCTTCATCGTCGCGTCGAAGTCCTCCGTCGAGATCTCGAGGATCGAGGCGTGGCTCTGCTGGCGGCCCGCGTTGTTGACCACGATATCGAGGCCCCCCAGCGCGCGCACGGCCTCCGCCACGAGCCGCTGACAGAACTTTTCGTCGCGCAGGTCGCCCGGGATCGCCACGCCCTTGCGCCCGGCCGCCTTGATGAGGTCCATGACCTCGCGCGCGTCCGGTTCCTCGGCGGGCAGGTAGTTGATCACGACATCCGCGCCTTCGCGCGCGTACGCGATCGCCGCGGCGCGGCCCATGCCGGAGTCGCCGCCGGTGATCAGCGCCTTGCGGCCGAGGAGGCGACCGGAGCCGCGATAGCTCGTCTCACCGTGGTCGGGGCGGGGATCCATCTTGCTCGCGAGCCCGGGCCACGGTTGCGACTGCCCCTTGAACGGCGGCTTCGGATACCGGGTGGTCGGATCGATCAGCGGCGGCGCAGGATCGGCGGGCGACGCCGACTCGGCCTTCGCCGGCGCGACACCGGACAAGGACGCGATGGCCAGGCTGGCGCCGAGTCCCGCGAGCGCCGCACGACGTGAAAACGACGCATCATCATTGTTTGACACTGGCGATCTCCCGCGCGCCGCAATTGCAAAGCACACGCCGCGTGTGACCTCGCGACGCCCGGCCGCGCTTCGGGGGCGGCGCGGCGAGCACGACGTCAGCGCTCGCTGAGCACGGCCTCGCCGGGGCTCCAGCGCCCGCTCGGAGCCCGCGAATCAGCTCAGCGCACCGGCGCGGCGCCGACGACGTAACAGGTCACGCGCTGTCCGACGATGAGCCCGGTCGGCGCGTCGAGCCCGATCACGACCTCGAGGATCTTCGTGTCGTTGCGCTGCGCGGGGTCATCGCTTCGCACGTTCTTGCGGCCCATCCGGCGGCCGAGCTCGCGCACGGTGCCGGCGAAGTCCTGGCCCGGATACGCGTCCGCGCGGACCACGACCTTCGCGCCGACCACGACCTTGCCCACGTCGCGCTCGTCGACGTCCATCCGCGCCGTGAGGTGCGACGTGTCGCCGAGGGTGATCAGCGGATCGCCGCCGGGCTGGTAGTACTCGCCCGCGCGATACTTGGACTGCAGGATCTCGCCGGCGATCGGCGCGCGCACGATCAGCCGATCCAGCACGGCCTGGGCCTGGTCTCGCCGCGCCTGCGCCGCCGCCAGCTGGGCCCGCGCGAGCTCCACGTCCTCGCGCCGGGAGCCG
>JANXOM010000114.1 GCA_025353585.1 Deltaproteobacteria bacterium | reverse complement strand
ACCGAGCCGACCGAGATGATGTAGCGGTGCTCGGGGCGGATGACAAACTTCGTGGCCACCACCTCGAAGACCTCCTCGCGGGTGAGCGCGAAGGACTTGCAGAGGTGCGAGTGGCCGATGAACGTGACCGTGCCGAGCTCGTCCCAGATCTCGAGGCACTTCGACGCCTGCTCGACGGAGAAGATGTACTCGAACTCCTCGAGGTTGATCGGCGAGCCGTGACAGAACGTGATGTCGCCGTCGCGCATCTCGTACGGCAGGCTCTTGAGCCACGCGAGGTTCTCGGCCGTCAGGAGGCGCGAGTGCAGGTCGAGCGCCTGGCGCGCGGCGTCGTAGTAATACGAGTAATCCATGCGGCCCGCGACGGCGGCGTCGTGATTGCCGAGGATGGTGAACGACGCGAGTTTGCGGATGATGTCGCAGCACTCGTTCGGCGAGGCGCCGTAGCCGACCACGTCGCCGATGCACACGTACTTGTCGATGCGCTCGCTGCGGAACGCGTCGACGACCGCGGACAGCGCCTCGATGTTCGCGTGGACGTCAGAAAAGATGCCGATCCTCATGAAGCGACTGCTGAATGATACACGGTTTCGACGGGCCCGTTAGCTCTGGATCAGATCGGACTCGTCGAGCGCTTCGGCATCGCCGTCGCCCGGCGCGTCCTCCGCCTCTTCCTCGATGAGATCCGACTCGTCGAGGGTCTCCATCGGTGAGGAGCGGTCCATGTTCGCGAGCGCGGCGCCGCCCTCCTCGGGGACGCCCTGCTCGAGCGCCTCGAAGAAGCGGCGCGAGAAGGCCCGATTGACGGTCACGTCGCGATGCTGAGAGCCATTCGCACCCGGCCGCACGCTCGTGTGGTCGTGCTGGGCCGACGCGAGCAGCTCGATCGCCTTCTTCGCGATCGGCGCGACGATGCTGTGGCCGGCGGCCATCGCCTCCATCGCCATGCGCCCACCGCGGACGCCCACATGGGCCATCGCCCAGGCCACGCGATCCTGCTGCGGCGCGCCCAGCCGGTCGCCGAGGCGCCCGACGGTGCTGGCGAGGGGCATCAGCGCGTTGGGGCCCACCTGCCCGACCGCGCGCGCGACCTCGCGCCAGATCTCGGTCGGCTCCGCGAGGAGCAGGTCGATCACGGCCTGGGTACCGTCCTCGGTGCGGAGCATGGCCAGGGCGAGGGCGCAGCCGTGGCGCAGGAACGCCTTGCTGCTCTTGAGGCCCTCCATCAACGGCGCCGCGGCGGGCTCGCCGAAGCGCACCGACATGCCGAGCACGCGCACGGCCTCGGCGCGCGACAGCTTGGTCACGACCTCGATCACCGGCCGCGCCGCGCGGGCATCGCCGCGCTCGCACAGCTCGATCGCCGCCGCGACGCGACGCTCGCGGTCACCGAGCAACACGAGGAGGTCGTCCACGGTGGCGCCGCGCGGCAAGACGGGCTTGATCACGGACGCCGACGGGCGCTCGATGGAGCCCGACGCGATCGGCGCCTCGTCGGACGAGGCGGTCTGCGGGCGCGTCGACTGCAGCTCGACGCCGAGGGCGCGGGCCTCCTCGGCGAGCGCGTTCAGGTTGTCGTCGGCGGCGTCGGCGTCGATGTCGAACGCGACCGGGTGGCGGCGCAGATCGTCGAACCCGTGGTCGAGCTTCATGACGAGGTCGCGGCGCGAGCGAGCGAGGCCTTCGGAGACGGCGATCTGCGCGAGCTCGGGCCCCATCCAGATGCCCCACGTCACGGCGCTCTCGAGGACGTGACGGCGGAGCTCGTGCCAGCGTGCCAGCGGGAAGCCGCGCACGCAGACGAGGTAGTCCTCCCGGGACGGGCGCGCGTACCGGCGCGCGATGGCGACGGCGCGGCGGAGCTGCTGCGCGGTGTCGAGCTGCGCGAGCTTGTCGTCGCGGAACTCGGCGGCGTCGGGGTGCTCGAGGCCGAGGAGGTCGTGGCCGGCGCCGAGGACGAGGTCACGGGCGCGCTGGTAGCTCGGCTCGTCGGCCTCGGCGACGAGGCCGCGCAGATGGTCGTCGGCGGCGCGGAGCACGTAGCCGACGTTGTCGGCGAGCGGCGCCACGAGGCGAACCGCGCGCTTGCGCTTGCCGCGCGAGACGACGTCGACCTGCAGCTCGAACGTGCGGGCGAGCGCGGAGAGCACGCTGCGGTCGAGCTCCGCGCCGATGTCGAGCGGGATCACGGCGAGCTGCGTCAGCGACGGCGCACGGAACGCGGCGGGGGGGCCGATGACGAGCGTGACCACCGGGTACGTCGGCGCGCGGTGCAGGAGGACGCGGACGTCCAGCGGGGCGCCCAGGCCGCGGGCGACGTGCTCGCCGGCGAGGAGCGCGAGGCGGGCGTGGCCGGCGTCATCGACGGCGACGCTGGAGGTCGCGCCCGTGGCCGCGAACTCGAGCCACGGATCGGCGGCGCCGAGGGGCAGCTCCTCGGTGGTCGTGGTCAGCGGATCGCTGCCGGGCGGGATGATCGCGTGGCCAGTCGGCTCGTCGTCGATTTCAACATCGATAGAACCGCCCCGCCATGCAACCGGGCTGCCGACCGGGGACACGCCCCGACCGTCCGGCGCCCCGAGCGCCGTCGCGTATACACCGTTGCTGCCGCTGCCGTTCGGGGCGGCGGGCGGCGCGGGCAGCTTCGCGGGGTGCTTCGACAGGAGCTCGCCGCCGACCAGCTCGTCCTCGATGTCGACGTACGGGATCTGGCTCGTCTGGAACTCGTCGGGGATCGGCGCGGGCAACGGCGTCGGCTCGTGCTCGTCGTCGTGCTGCGCGTCGTGGCCGTGGCTCTGCGCCTCCAGCCGGCCGCGCGCGTGCTCGTGGTCATGCTCGTGCGCGAGCACGTCGTCCTCGGACTCGCCGCGCGAGTAGCGCGTGGCCGCGATCGCGGCGGGCGAGATCATGATCTGCGCGGTCGTCGAGGTCGGCGTACGCGAGCTCGTCAACGGGGCGGCCTGGCGGTCCGCGAGCCCCCGCGCGTAGGCGGCCGCGTCGCGGGCGTGCTCGGCGGCCTCGGCG